>NZ_AP023360.1:770833-1105000 GCF_018326265.1 Catellatospora sp. IY07-71 | reverse complement strand
GCGTGCCTTTTGAAGAATGAGCCTGCGAGTTAGTGGCATGTGGCGAGGTTAACCCGTGTGGGGAAGCCGTAGCGAAAGCGAGTCTGAACAGGGCGTTCAGTCGCATGCTCTAGACCCGAAGCGGGGTGATCTAGCCATGGGCAGGCTGAAGCGACGGTAAGACGTCGTGGAGGGCCGAACCCACCAACGTTGAAAAGTTGGGGGATGACCTGTGGTTAGGGGTGAAAGGCCAATCAAACTCCGTGATAGCTGGTTCTCCCCGAAATGCATTTAGGTGCAGCGTCACGTGTTTCTTGCCGGAGGTAGAGCTACTGGATGGCCTAGGGGGCCCACAAGCTTACCGAAGTCAGCTAAACTCCGAATGCCGGTAAGTGAGAGCGTGGCAGTGAGACTGCGGGGGATAAGCTTCGTAGTCGAGAGGGAAACAGCCCAGATCACCAGCTAAGGCCCCTAAGCGTGTGCTAAGTGGAAAAGGATGTGGGATCGCATAGACAACCAGGAGGTTGGCTTAGAAGCAGCCACCCTTGAAAGAGTGCGTAATAGCTCACTGGTCAAGTGGTTCCGCGCCGACAATGTAGCGGGGCTCAAGCACACCGCCGAAGCTGTGGCACTCACACGATGACCAGGCCGGGTCAAACCGGTCCAGGTGTGTGGGTGGGTAGGGGAGCGTCGTGTGGCGGGTGAAGCGGCAGAGTGATCTAGCCGTGGACGCCACACGAGTGAGAATGCAGGCATGAGTAGCGAATGCAGGGTGAGAAACCCTGCCGCCGGATGACCAAGGGTTCCAGAGTCAAGCTAATCTGCTCTGGGTGAGTCGGGACCTAAGGCGAGGCCGAGAGGCGTAGTCGATGGACAACGGGTTGATATTCCCGTACCCGCAAAGCAGCGCCCGCGATGAACCTGGCTGTACTAACCTCCACGGACACCAAGGGCCTTCGGGCCGGCGGTGCGAGTGTTGGGATCTTGGCTGGTAGTAGTTGAGCGATGGGGTGACGCAGGAAGGTAGTCGAGCCCAGGCGGTGGTTGTCCTGGGGTAAGCGTGTAGGCCGTGGCGTAGGCAAATCCGCGCCGCATCAAGGCTGAGACGTGATGCCGAGCCGTATCAGGTGAAGTCGATGATCCTATGCTGCCGAGAAAAGCCTCTAGCGAGCTGTGCGCGGCCCGTACCCGAAACCGACACAGGTGGTCAGGTAGAGAATACCGAGGCGATCGGGCGAACTGTGGTTAAGGAACTCGGCAAATTGCCCCCGTAACTTAGGGAGAAGGGGGGCCTCGTCTGGTGAAGGCCTTCGCGGCTGGAGCTGGGTGGGGTCGCAGAGAGCAGGGGGAAGCGACTGTTTACTAAAAACACAGGTCCATGCGAAGTCGTAAGACGCTGTATATGGACTGACGCCTGCCCGGTGCTGGAACGTTAAGGGGACCTGTCAGCCCGTAAGGGTGAAGCGGAGAACTTAAGCGCCAGTAAACGGCGGTGGTAACTATAACCATCCTAAGGTAGCGAAATTCCTTGTCGGGTAAGTTCCGACCTGCACGAATGGCGTAACGACTTCCCCACTGTCTCAACCACAGGCCCGGCGAAATTGCAGTACGAGTAAAGATGCTCGTTACGCGCGGCAGGACGGAAAGACCCCGGGACCTTCACTATAGCTTGACATTGGTATCCGGTTCAGCTTGTGTAGGATAGGTGGGAGACTATGAGCCCCTAACGCCAGTTAGGGTGGAGTCAACGTTGAAATACCACTCTGGTTGATCTGGGTATCTAACCTCGGACCGTGATCCGGTTCAGGGACAGTGTCTGGTGGGTAGTTTAACTGGGGCGGTTGCCTCCTAAAGGGTAACGGAGGCGCCCAAAGGTTCCCTCAGCCTGGTTGGCAATCAGGTGTTGAGTGTAAGTGCACAAGGGAGCTTGACTGTGAGACTGACAGGTCGAGCAGGGACGAAAGTCGGGACTAGTGATCCGGCACTGGCATGTGGAAGCGGTGTCGCTCAACGGATAAAAGGTACCCCGGGGATAACAGGCTGATCTTCCCCAAGAGTCCATATCGACGGGATGGTTTGGCACCTCGATGTCGGCTCGTCGCATCCTGGGGCTGGAGTAGGTCCCAAGGGTTGGGCTGTTCGCCCATTAAAGCGGTACGCGAGCTGGGTTTAGAACGTCGTGAGACAGTTCGGTCCCTATCCGCCGTGCGCGCAGGAGACTTGAGAAGGGCTGTCCCTAGTACGAGAGGACCGGGACGGACGAACCTCTGGTGTGCCAGTTGTACCGCCAGGTGCATGGCTGGTTGGCTACGTTCGGAAGGGATAACCGCTGAAAGCATCTAAGCGGGAAGCTCGCTTCAAGATGAGGTCTCCCACTGGGAAACCAGGTAAGGCCCCCGGCTAGACCACCGGGTTGATAGGCCAGAGATGTAAGCACAGTAATGTGTTCAGTCGACTGGTACTAATAGGCCGAGGACTTACCTGACAACATATGAGAGTCCTGCAAGATGTCTCGCGTCCACCATGCACATCACGACACGCAACCACGCACGCCGTATCGGCGCGGGTTGACATGTTGATAGAGTTACGGCGGTCATGGCGGAGGGGAAACGCCCGGTAACATTCCGAACCCGGAAGCTAAGCCCTCCAGCGCCGATGGTACTGCAACGGGGACGTTGTGGGAGAGTAGGACACCGCCGGACAAACATCGCTGTTTCAGGCCCACCCCTGCCGGGGTGGGCCTGAACGCGTTTCCGGCTTCTTTCGCCACCGGCTATGGGCGAAGGAAGGGCACCTTCTCAACGCCATCCGTGGTAGACGGGCACCTTCTTAACCCCGCCCCCCGCACGGCCCGCCCGGATCGGCCGGCGACCGCGCGATGATCGCCGTCTCGTGTCGGAACCTGCGGTCAGAGCACAGGTTCGGACACGAAACCGCGATCATCACCCAGCTACCCGGCCCTGGGACACCGCCGAGCGAGCAGCCCCCGGCCGGCGGACCCGCCGATGATCGCCGTCTCGTCTCACCAGCCGTGGTCAGAGCTCACGATCCGACACGAGAACGCGATCAACCGACCTTGAATCGGGTCGCCGTGGAATCCGCGGTCTGTCTAGGGTTCGGGGATGGCTGAACTCGTCGCTCCCACCATGGACCTGCACGTCTCGTGGCTCTCCGCGCGGGACGAGTTCGTCAGGGCGGGTGAGCAGCTGCACGGTGGCGGTCCGCAACCCGACGACGACGTGACCTCGCCTCTGGCATTCGCCGCCTGGCTCAAGCGTCTTGCCGCCATGTCGGACGACTCGTTTCCGGTCGCCGCGGGCTTGGTCCACGCGACGTACTGGTGGATCGTCGAGGACGGCGAGGTGCTCGGGTCGATTTCGCTGCGGCACCGCTTGAACGAGTTCCTGCTGGAGGCCGGCGGGCAGATCGGCTATTCGGTCCGCCCCTCGGCACGCAGGCGTGGACTCGCGTCCTGGGCGCTGGGCGAGGTGCTGGGGCACGCCCGGGCCCGCGGCCTCGACCGCGTGATGATCTCTTGCAAGGACGACAATCCCGGTTCGGCCCGCACCATCGAGCGCAACGGCGGGGTCCTGGAGGATGTCCGTGAAACCCCGCTCGGCCTCACCCGCCGCTACTGGATCGACCTCGCCGCACGCCCCTAGCCTCATCCGCGAGCCGATCGATCACGGTGCCAGGGTCGTGACACGCCGTCGAACACGTCCATAAGTTCATGATCAACGGGGGTGGCGGCGGGTGGGCGGGGTCAGGAGCCGGTGAGGAGGACGGGGCGGGGGGAGACGTAGTAGTCGGAGTCGGGGGCGGTGGCGGGGGCGCCGGGGGTGGTGCGGACCAGGACGACGTAGCGGCCTGAGGTGTGGACCTGGGAGAGGTCGTATGGGGTGACGAGTTCGTGGCGGAGCTGGATGGAGGAGCGGGAGAGTTCCTTGCCGGACTCGGCGCTGACCGCGATGAGGGTCTGGTCGGGGGTGAGCAGGAGCACCCGGTCGGCGCCGCCTGCCAGCAGGCGGCCGGGCGGGGTCGCGGCGTTGTCCGGTGACGGCTGCCAGGTCCAGCGGAGTTCCCCGGTACGCGGGTCGCGGCCGTCGAGGCGGGTCACGGCGGCGGGGTCGGGTGCGGTGACCACGATGCCGCCCGCGAGCACGGCCCCGGGCGCGGACAGCGGCGGGGACGGGATCGCGGCGGTGCCGTCGAGCAGGAGGCCTTCCGTGCCGGACGGGCCGGTCAGGCGTACCCCCGGACATGACGCATGCCCGGCCGGGCAGGAGACCGGCTCCACCGCGGTGATGCCGCTGCCGAGGTCGGGGAGCGGGGCGCCGGTGGCGGTGTCGATCCGGCGGACGGTGCCGGCGCAGGTGTCGTGGACCAGGTACTGCCCGGCGGAGGTGAGGTCGGTGCCGCGGCAGGCGGTGTCGGCGGGTGCGGCGAGCTGCCAGCGCTGCGCACCGGTCGCGGGGTCGTACGCGGTGACGTGCGCGGATCCGGCGACGACGACGGCGTCCGCGGTGGTGAACAGGCCGGGTGGCTGGTAGAGGGTGGCCGCGCCGGTGCGGCGCCCGGCGTAGGCGTCGCCGAGCGGCTCGGCTGTGGCCTGCCAGGCGGTCTCGCCGGTGCGCGGGTCGGTGCCGACGAGCTGCCCGTCGGACCAGCTGCTCACGACGACGGGGGACGGGCCGCCGCGCGCGACCACGCCGATGAGCTGGGCGGGCCAGCGGCGCAGCGACCACAGTGCGCTGTTCTCGTACTTGAAGTTGGGCGGGGCGTCGGCCCACACCTGGCGTTCGTCCGCGAAGATCCGGATGCGGTCGTCGAGGATGAGCGGCGCGGACACCAGCGCCCCGATGGGGCCCGGGGCCGGGATCACCGGTTCGGGGTAGGGCTTTCGGGCCGGGGTGACCACTTCGGCGGGGGCGAGCACGCGCCAGGCGGTCAGCCCGGCGGCCGCCAGCAGGGCCGCCGCGACTACGCCGATCACCGCGAATCGTGTTCCGCGGGGCAGGGTCCGCCAAGTCATAGGAGCACCCTATTACGGTCGCCGGAACGTATTCAGGCGGCGTTCGTCCTGCTGGCGCCTGGTGCCGACGGATCGACGCGGATGCGGTCACGCCATTGTGCCGGGGCCCGGTGTCATAAGTGCGACTCAATGCCACGCCGGTGGAGGCGGCATGCATCGCCGCAGGTCAGGGGTGTGACGTGGGTCATGTTGGACGTGGGCACGGGGGCATTCGGACCGGACGGCCCATCGGTCGATGCGAAGAGACCATTCCGGACGGTGGGGCTGCTTGAGAGTGTGCTCCGTAGCCTCCGGGGGAGGCTCTCTTTCCACTGGGTTTGGGGAATCTTCATGCGTGGGGGATCAACCGTGCGCACACGCAGAGGCGTGGCATCGTTAGTAACAGCCTCCCTGGTGGGAGGGCTGTCCATTCTGGGCACCGTCGTGGCGGCGTCGACGCCGGCCATGGCGGCACAGCCGAAGCCGAATCACACCAGGCTGGCACCGGACATCCCGCGGACCAACACGCCGCGGATAACCACCGGTGAGATCACGGACCTCGCCTACATCGGCAACCGGGTCTTCATCGCCGGCACCTTCACCTCGATCCGCAACAACACGTCGACGAACACGACGACGGTCAACCAGGCCTACCTGGCGGCGTACAACATCGACACGGGCCTGATCGACACGACCTTCCGCCCGACGTTCGGCGGCGGCACGGTGACCGAGGTCGAGGCGTCCCCGGACGGCACCAAGCTGTTCGTCGCGGGCCGGTTCAACACGGTCAACGGCGTGACGAAGCGCAAGGTCGCCTCGCTGAACATCACCACGGGCGCGCCGATCGCCGGGTTCACCGCGAACGCCAACAGCGCGGCGACCTCGATCGAGGCGACGAACACCACGGTGTACATCGGCGGCCAGTTCACCACGATCAACAACGTGGCCCGGGTGGGTCTGGCCGCGGTGAACGCGTCGACCGGCGCGGTGGTGACCGGCTTCGTGAACAACCTGTCGGGCGGCATCGGCGTCGACGGCGCGCTGACCGTGCAGGCCCTGGTGCTGACGCACGACGACAGCAAGCTGCTGGTGGTGCACACCGGGCGCCAGATCGCCGGGCAGGACCGCTACGGCGTCGGCCTCATCAACACCAGCAACAACCAGCTGCTGCCCTGGCGCAGCCGGCTGTGGGACGACAACCTGCAGTTCGTCGGCGGCATCCAGCGCATCTACGCGGGTGACATCGCGCCGAACGACCAGTACTTCGTGGTCACCAGCGGTTCCGGTGGCGACCGGCCGCCGATCAACGACACCGCGATCGCGTTCCCGATCGCCGGCGACGACCACGTGCAGCCGCTGTGGATCTCGCGGGCGTTCGACTCCATCTACTCGGTCGCGATCTCGGAGAACGCCGTGTACATCGGCGGCCACTTCTCCTGGATCGAGTCGCAGAGCGCGCCGGACCCGTGGCCGGGTCTGGACGACGTCGGCTACGGCACCGGCCAGGGCCTGGGCGGTTACGGGCTGGGCGACGCGGTGGTCCGCCGCGACCACATCGGGGCGCTCGACCCGGCCAACGGCAAGGGGCTGGAGTGGAACCCGGGCTCGAACTCGTTCGAGGGCAACAAGGCCATGCTGGTGACGCCGCGCGGTCTGTTCACCGGTGGTGACGCCACCACGCAGGGCGGCTACAACGTCGGGCGGGTCGCGTTCTACGACTTCAACACGATCCCGGCCGCGTCGCCGTACGACACCACCATCACCTCCCCGGTCGAGGGCAAGGTGTTCCCGGCGGGGCAGCAGTTCACCATCACCGGTACCGCGACCGCGACGGGCGGCCTGCGGCGGGTCCAGGTTGAGATCATCGACACGGCGACCAACCGCTACCTGCAGCCCGACCTGACCACCTGGGGCGCGGCGACGATCATCAACACCAACCTCGCGTCGCCGAACGCGGTGACCAGCGCGTGGTCGCTGCCGCTGACCATCGCGGGCAACCACACGCTGAAGGTGCAGGCGAAGTCGTTCGCGCTGAACGGCAGCAGCGACGCCACCAAGGCGATCAAGAAGTTCGAGACGTTCAGCCTGGACGACCGTACGCCGAGCGCGTCGGTCACCGGCCCGACCGGCTCGGTCATCCCGTCGACGACGTTCACGGTCACCGGCACGGCGACCGACGACAAGGGCGTGCAGTCGATCGGCTACACGCTGCGCGACGCCAACAACCGTTACCTGCAGGACGACGGTTCGGCGAGCACCGCGTACAACCAGTTCCGGATCCAGCCGGACGTGGTGGGCGGCCTGTCGACGACGTGGTCCACCGAGGTCACCGTCCCCTACGAGGGCCAGTGGCAGATCCAGGTGGTGCCGACCGACACGGCCGGCCAGTCCTCGCTGGACACCAGTGACCGGACCTGGATCGTCAGCACCACCGGCATCGCGCCGTCGGTGACCATCGCCGCGCCCGCGGTGATGAACCCGCCGACCGCGACGCCGCCGCTGACGGTGGCGCCGGGCAGCCCGATGACCTTCTCGGGCACGGCCTCCGACGACGAGAACCTGTTCGGCGTCGAGATCCAGCTGCGCAACACGACCACGCGCGAGAACCTGGCCTCCGACGGCACCTGGGGCACCGACGTGCAGGCGGGCTGGTACCGCGTCACGCCGCTGAACCTGAACGCGACCAGCGTCAACTGGTCTTACACCACGCCGTTCAACCTGAAGCCGGGCACGTACTCGTTCTCGGTCAAGGCCACCGACGACGTGGGCCTGGAGACGTCGAGCACCAACCAGGGCAAGCTGACGATCAACTCGCAGATCCCGGGCGACAACCCGCCCAACGGCCTGCTGAACGTCACCGGTAACCAGACCGCCTCGGTGCTTCACCTCGACCTGGCCGGCACGGCCACGGACGACTTCGGGGTGGCCAGCGTGAAGGTCGCCATCCGTGAGCAGGACAGCAGCCGCTACCTGCAGGCCGACGGCTCGCTGAGCGCGGCGTTCGCGACGCGCAACGCGGTCCTGGCCAGCCCGAACGGCACCAGCACCACTTGGACGCTGTCCACGGACCTGCCCACCCAGGGCCGGTACGCGGTGACCGCGTACGCGTACGACACGGTCGGTCAGCAGGACACCTCCACCACGGGGGCGACCGCCACCTACGCGATCTACCCGGGTGACCTGCCGCCGACGGTCACGCAGGCGCTGATGGCGCCGCAGAACGGCGCGGTCTTCACCGACGCCCGCATCTTCGTCAGCGGCCGGGTCGAGGACGACCAGCAGATCGCCGCCGCGCAGGTGGCGATCGTGGACAGCGCGGGCCGCTACATGAGCTCGACGGGCACCTTCACCAGCACGGCACAGAGCTGGCGGAGCGCGTTCCTGAACTCGCCCGGCTCGCCCGGCTCGAACTACTCGTACACCACCCCGGCGATCCCGGCCGGGACGTACACGGTGCGGGTGCGCGGCGTGGACCAGCACGACTTCGCCACCGACCCGCCGGTCGACGTGACGGTGACCGTGCAGGTGCCGCCGAACAACGCGCCGGTCGCCAACTTCACGGTGGCCTGCACGAACAACGTCTGCACCTTCGACGGCCGCACCTCGACCGACGAGAACACCCCGGCGCTGACGTACTCGTGGAACTTCGGGCAGGGCACCGGCTCCGGCGCGGTGGCCACCAAGACCTACACCGCTCCGGGCACGTTCAACGTGGTCCTGACGGTGCGGGACGAGTACGGCCTGACGGCGACGAAGACGCTGCCGGTGACCATCACGGAGCCCCCGGGCAACGCGGCGCCCACGCCGGTGATCAACACGCCGTCGTGCACGCTGCTGGTGTGCAACATCTCCGGGGTCGGGTCCACGGACCCGAACGTCGGCGACACGTTCACCTACCGCTGGGACTTCGGTGACGGCACGGCGCAGAGCACGGCGTCGTCGATGTCGCACACCTTCCCCGCGGCCGGCACGTACACGGTGACGCTCACCGTGACGGACGGCTGGGGCAAGGCCGCCAGCACCACGCGGCAGATCACGGTCGCCGCGGCTTGACGGCTGACATGGAAGAACCGCCGCCGGCTCGCTCACGCGGGCCGGCGGCGGTCTTTTTCGTCGGTACGCGCTCAGCCGAGGAACTTGTCCGCGGCGTGCAGGAACGCGTCGTTCTCCTCCGGCGTGCCGATGGTGACGCGCACGCCCTCACCGGCGAACGGCCGCACGATGACGCCCTCGGCCTCGCAGTGCTGCGCGAACGGCACCGCGCGCTCGCCCAGCGGCAGCCACACGAAGTTGGCCTGGCTGGCGGGCACGCCCGGCAGCACCTTCGCCAGCGCGATCTGCACCCGGTCGCGCTCGGCGATGACCAGGTCGCAGCGGCGGCGCATCTCCGCCTCGGCGTCCAGCGCGGCCAGCGCCGCGGCCTGCGCGGGCAGGCTGGTCGAGAACGGGGTGACCACCTTGCGCACCGCACCGGCCACCTCGGGGTGCGCCACCAGGTAGCCGACGCGCAGGCCGGCCAGGCCCCACGCCTTGCTCAGGGTGCGCAGCACGGCCACGTTGGGCCGGTCGCCGTACACCTCGACGCCGTTGGGCACGCCGGGGTCGGTGACGAACTCCAGGTACGCCTCGTCGAGCACGACCAGCACGTCCTCCGGCACGGCGGCCAGGAACTCGTCCAGCTCGGCCTTGCGTACGCTGCTGCCGGTCGGGTTGTTCGGGTTGCAGACCAGGATCATCCGGGTGCGATCGGTGACCGCGGCGGCCATCGCGTGCAGGTCGTGGCCGTGCTCGGCGGTGTTCGGCACGCGCACCGACGTCGCGCCCGTGGTGTGCGCGATGATCGGGTACGCCTCGAACGAGCGCCACGAGTAGAGCAGCTCGTCGCCGGGCACGCAGGTGGCGCGCACCAGGTGCTCGGCGAGCGCGACGGAGCCGCAGCCGGTGACGACCCGCTCGGCGGGCACGCCCAGCCGGTCGGCGAGCCGGTCGCGCAGCTGCGCGACCCCCATGTCGGGGTAGCGGTGCACGTTGGCGGCGGCCTCGGCCACCGCCTCGACGACGCCGGGCAGCGGGCCGTACGGCACCTCGTTGCTGGCCAGCTTGATCGCGCCGGGCACGGACCGGCCCGGCACGTAGTTCGGCAGGGCGTCGAGGTCAGCCCTGGTGAGGGTCCGCTTGCCCATCACATGCCACCTTTCTTGTCGGTCCGGACCGGCTCCGGCGGGTGCACCACGAAGGTGCCCGCGGACCGGTCATGCCAGGCCATGCGCTGCTGGCGGTCGATCAGGAGAAATATGACGTCGGCGAACTGCAGGATCACGAAAAACGGTCCACAGCAGGTGAGCAGCAGCAGCGGCATGGCCAGCGGGCTCCACCGGCGCCAGGCCCGCCCGATGCCGAGCGGCTCCAGGCTCTCCGCGCGGACCACCTTGACCTTCGCCATCCGCTTGCCGAGCGTCTGCCCGGTGTGGGCGGTCGCCGGGACCTCGTACGCGAACCACAGCGCCAGCGCGATCAGGACGATCACGAACAGCAGCGCGTCCATCTGCGCGGGCCGCTGGATGTCCAGCGGCAGCTGGCCGGTCTCCAGCCACTTGTTGGTGACCGCCTGCGTGTACGGGATGTAGTCGCGCAGGAAGAGGTACACGAACCAGCCGTTGACGACGACGTTGAGCAGCACCAGGGCGACCGTGTCGATGATCCGCGCGACCAGGCGCGCGCCCGGCGTGGCCAGCGGCATGCCGTGCGGGCGCACCGGTGGCTGCGGCACGGGATACGGCCAGCCGGGGGGCAGCGTACGGCTGCCCGGTGTCCCGGTCGGCGCGCCGGGGCCGCCGGTCGGCGGGTGCGGCGCGGGCAGCACGGGCGGCGTGGCCCCGTCGCGTGCCCCGCTGACCTTGTGCACCGGCTGCTCGGCCGGGGCCGGGTCAGCCGGCGGCGGAGGCGGTGGGGGCGCGGCCGGGGGCCCGTCCGGCGGGGTGGCGTCGGCGGGCAGGGGCGCGCCAAGCCAGCCCTCGCCGTCCCAGTAGCGCTGCGTGCCGGGATCGGCGGGGTCCTTGTACCACCCTGGGCTGATCGTCATGACTGTTATTTAACCGACCTTCACCACGACGGTCCGCGCGGCCTTGTCATGCAGGCACTGTTGCAGCGGTTTGTCCCACAGCTGCCAGAAGCCGTCGAGGTAGCTGAAGAACGGCACGAACATGCCCACCACGCGCTCCACGGCCCAGCGCTTGGTCAGCGCGCCCCGGTCCAGCACCTCGGCCGGGTTCGCCATCACCACGCGGATCTTCATGGTCTTCTTGCCGACGGTCTGGCCGCCCTTACGCAGCTGGTACTCCACGTAGTAGAGGTACGTGAAGACCAGGGAGAAGCCGAAGACCACCACGAAGAAGATCATCATCGGGCCGAACAGCGCCCAGAAGTCCGGCGGCGCGGGGTTGCCGTAGGGGTCGTAGCTGTTGGCCGACTCCTCGATGGTGGAGATCCAGCTGAACATCCAGATGAAGGTCACCGGCAGGGTGACGACCATGCTGATCGCACTCGCGATGAGGGCGTCCAGCAGGAACGCCAGCAGGCGGTCGCCGAAGCTCGCCAGGGGCAGCCCGTTCGGGGCCAGCGGCAGCGCGAGCGGCTGGTAGGCGCCGGGCGGCGGGGGCGGCGGCACCCAGCCCGCGGGCTGCGTGGACCACGGCGTGGCGGGCGCGCCCGGGGCGCCGGGCTGCGGCGCCGGCGGCGGGAACGGCGAGGGGGAGGGGGAGGTCATGCGTGACATCCTTCCATGTCCTCGCAGGTGGCCGGACCACCGGTTTTCAGAGGTTAAGAAGGGCACCTTCCTATACGTAAAACGACAAGAAGGTGCCCTTCCTTGCGGGGGTCAGAGGTTGCCGCGGGTGTCCTGCTCGCGCTCGATGGCCTCGAACAGGGCCTTGAAGTTGCCCTTGCCGAAGCCGAGCGAGCCGTGGCGCTCGATCAGCTCGAAGAACACCGTCGGGCGGTCCTGCACCGGCTTGGTGAAGATCTGCAGCAGGTAGCCGTCCTCGTCGCGGTCGACCAGGATGCGGCGCTTCTTCAGCTCCTCGATGGGGGCGCGCACGTTGCCGATGCGGGCGCGCAGCTCCGGGTCGTCGTAGTACGAGTCCGGGGTGTTGAGGAACTCGACGCCGGCGGCGCGCATCGCGTCGACGGTGGCCAGGATGTCGTTGGTGGCCAGCGCGATGTGCTGCGCGCCGGGGCCGCCGTAGAACTCCAGGTACTCGTCGATCTGCGACTTCTTCCGGGCGATGGCCGGCTCGTTCAGCGGGAACTTCACCTTGCGGGTGCCGTTGGCGACGACCTTGCTCATCAGGGCCGAGTAGTCGGTGGCGATGTCGTCGCCGATGAACTCGGCCATGTTCGTGAAGCCCATGACGCGGTGGTAGAACTCCACCCACTCGTCCATCCGGCCGAGCTCGACGTTGCCGACCACGTGGTCGACGGCCTGGAACAGGCGCTTCGGCGCGCCCGCGGCGACCAGCGCGGAGCGGTCCACGATCGGGTCGCGGCTGACGAAGCCGGGCTGGAACGGGCCGGTGTAGCGGGAGCGGTCGAGCAGCGTGTGCCGGGTGTCGCCGTAGGTGGCGATCGCCGCGATCCGCACGGTGCCGTGCTCGTCGGTCAGGTCCTCGGGCGCCTGCAGGCCGCGGGCGCCGTGCTTGACCGCGTACGCGTACGCGGCGTCCACGTCGGGCACCTCGAGGGCGATGTCGGTGACGCCGTCGCCGTGGCGGGCGTGGTGGTCGGCGCCGGGCGCGGCCGCGTGCACCGCGCCGCGCAGCACGAACCGCGCCGAGCCGGAGGTCAGCACGTACTCGGCGTAGTCGCGATAGCCCTGCTCGGGGCCGCGATACGCCACTAGCGTCATGCCGAACGCGGTGGAGTAGTAGTGCGCCGCCTGCTTCGCGTTGCCCACCAGGAAGGCGATGTGGTCGACACCCTTCACGGGGAACGGGTCGGTCAGCTGTTCCGGGCTCGCGTGGGTGGCGGCCGGGTGCGCTACTGCGGTCATGCCGAAAGCTTGGCGCGGGCCCGTGACCTGGGCAACTGTCTCGTGCGGCACTGATCAGATTGCGCAGATCGACCGGCGGTAGTGCCGGTTCACTGGGCAGATTGACCAGTTATCAATTCGTTACCGAACCCTGTAAGGCTCACCGGGCTCCCGGGCGTATCCCCGGTGACAAGGGGAGACACGGGATGGACGACTTCGCTGAGTTCTACCTCAGCGGCAAGGACGCGGTGTTCCGGGCCGTGCTCGCGGCGGGCGGCGGCGACCGGGCCGGCGCCGAGGACGCGGTGGCCGAGGCGTACGCCCGCGCCTGCGCGCGCTGGGCGACGGTGCGGGTGCACCCGAACCCGACCGCGTGGGTGCTGCGCACCGCGCTCAACGTGCGGCGCTCGGTCTGGCGGCGGCTGCGCCGCGAGGTGCTCGGCGACCTGCCGGACCGCGCGGCCGCCGAGGCCGAGCGCGACGGGGGTCTGCGGCGCGAGCTGGCCGCGCTGCCCCGGCGGCAGCGGGAGGTGGTCGCGCTGCGGCTGATCACCGACCTGAGCGTGGCGGAGACTGCCGAGCTGCTCGGCATCGCCGAGGGCACCGTCACCGCCCACCTGCACCGTGCCGTGCAGTCCCTGCGTCATCAACTCGCTCCGGCCGGTCTGGCGGCCCTCAACCCCACCCGGGAGGTGGCGTGATGACCGTCGACGACCTGCGGGCGAGGCTCACCGATGAATACGGGGAGGAGCGCTTCACCATGACGGTGAGCGAGATCGAACAGCGGGCCGGGCGCGGCTCACGCCGCCGCCTGGTCGCCTGGGCTGCCGTAGGCGCCGCCGCGGCGGTCGTGGCAGCAGGGTTCCTGGTATGGCCCTCGCCGCCCGCCGGAGAGGTGGCACCGCTGGCGACGACCAGCGCCACACCCGGGGCCACCCCCAGCGCGGCGAGCCCGGCGTGGCACGCGGGCTTCGCCGAGGACTGCCGCCGCAAGTGGCTGGACAGCGATCGGAGCAAGCTGGCGCCGGAGGACCGCGCCGAGCTGCCGCCGCTGCGCATGGAAGCGCTGGAGCCGGAGCTGGGCATTCGGGTGTACGGCAACGACCAGGTGGTCGCCGACTGCGAGCGGTCGCCGAGCGGCCTCGGCATCAGCATGACGTACGCACAGCCCACGCAGCGGCTGCTGCCTGACGTGGGTGCCCGCATCCCGCGGTACGGCTCCATCTCGCACCTGGACGGAAGCCCGAGCGAGGTCGCGAGCGCCGACTACTTCGTAGGCCGGGTGCCCGCGGGAGTGACCCGGGTCGACGCCGTCAGCCCGGACGGCAGGGTCATCGAGGCCAGGCTGGACGGCGGCCTGTTCCTGCTGTGGGCGCCCGAGGGCGGGCTCAACGGCGCGGTCGTCCGGGCGCACACGGCGACGGCGACGATCCTCGACTCAGGCGTCGACTATCTGCCCGAGGAGCAGCTGACCGAGTCGGCGGAGCAGATCTGCCGGGCCGCCGCCGACCGCGGCCGGGTCGCTGGGGGGCCGTCGCAGCCGCCGCGGCGGTTCTCCTTTCGGGATGCCACGCAGCCACTGCTCGTCCATGCCGTGGACGGCGCCGTCATGGTCTGCGACCGCAGCGGCAACCACGTCTCGCTGCTCAGCGTCGTCGCCGCGGCGGGCGCCGCACCGTGGCAGCCGATGCGGTGGGTGGCCGACGCCGGATACGGCGAGGGCTGGATCGTCGGGCGTGCCCCGGCCGGGGCCGAGTCGGGCACGGTGACGCTGGCCGACGGCCGGAAGGTGACGCTGCGCTTCTCCGGCGGCTGGTTCGCGGCCCGGCTCGGCGGCAAGGACGGGGTCGCCGGGGCGCTGCCCCGTTCCGTGCAGATCCGGGCCGGCGGCCGCACCTGGACCGCGGACGGGCAGCAGAACATCCTCGGCCCGCGGTGACATGATGTGCCGGTGACCGTCGGCGTGGACGAGCTGGACGTACGGCTGATCGAGCTGCTCGCGGCCGAGCCGCGGATCGGCGTGCTGGAGGCCTCGCGCCGCCTGAAGGTGGCGCGGGGCACCGTGCAGGCCCGGCTGGACCGGCTCGTCGCGCGCGGCGTCATCAAGGGCTTCGGGCCGGAGCTGGACCCGGCGGCGATCGGCTACGGGGTCACCGCGTTCATCACGCTGGAGATCCGGCAGAGCGGCGGCCACGACCCGGTCGCCGCGCACCTGTCGACGATCCCCGAGGTGCTGGAGGCGTACACCATCACCGGGGGCGGGGACCTGCTCTGCCGGATCGTCGCCCGCTCCAATGCCGACCTGCAACGCGTCATCGACGAGATCGTGGCGTACCAGGGCATCGTGCGCGCCTCCACGCTGATCGCGCTCGCCGAGCAGTTGCCGTACCGGACGCTGCCGCTGGTGGGGAAAGCCGCCCGACACGGGTGATTCGGACAGTCACTCACGTTTGAGCGCGTCCTGGCTATCCTTTGCGGATGGCTCAGGGGAGGGCTGGCGCGGGCTGGCTCGTAGCGGGTGCCGTCGCGCTGACCGTGCTGGTCAGCACCGGCGTCTGGAACCCGTTCCCCGACCTGTGGAACTGGATCAACACGAGCGGCCCCATCGCCGATCCGGCCGCCCGCTGGCAGGAGCGCCTGGGCGGCACCCCGCAGACCGTCACGCTGCTGCCCGACCACATCGTCGTCGAGCACCGCGACTCGGTCGAGGCCCTGAGCCGGGGCAGTGGCCGCCGGGTGTGGTCGACCCCGGCGGACTGGGCCGCGGTGGCCGGGCCGCCCGAGCGCACCGTCGTCGTCGCCGGCAAGCTGCTGGTCAAGGGATACCAGGTGATCGACCCGGCGACGGGCCTGGTGATCCGCCGCGACGAGAAGGCCTCGGCCGTGTGGACCTTCGACGATCAGCTGCTGGAGGTGTCCTGCCGTACCCCCCAGGACTGCGAGCTGACCTCCCGCGAGCCCGCCAGCGGCGATGAGAAGTGGTCCACCGGCCTGCCCGGGATGGGGTTCGTGCTCTTCGCCGACAACCCGGAGCTGCTCGGCAGCGTGCCGCTGGGGGCCGACCGGATCGCCCCGTCGCACGAGCCCGGCAAGATGCCGCAGCTGCTCGGCTTCCCGATCGACGGCAAGGTGTACGTGGTCAGCCCGGCACTGGGCGAGGCGACCCGGGACCCGGTGGAGCCGGGGCGCCGCGAGCGCATCGTCGTCGCGGGCGGCCGCGTGCTGCACAGTGTCGCCACCCCGCGCGACGGCGGCTGCGACATCCAGGTGACCGCGCGGGACACCGTCGGCGGCAAGGTCTGGTCGATCCCGAAGGGCCAGCACCTGCGCACCATCGGCGGCGGCGGGTGCGACCAGCGCGACCAGCCCACCGGCACGGACACCGTGCTGGTCTCCGTGCTGCCCGACGGCCGTGAACAGCTCATCGAGACGGGCCTCGGCAAACCCGTGCTGACCTGCGCGGCCGGCGAGCACCTCGTCGCCGTCGACGCGCAGCGGGCGCTGGTCCGCTCCGCCGACGGCAAGAAGCTGACCATGTACGAGCACGACGCCGACCGCCCCACCAAGCCCAAGCAGCTGTGGACCCGCAAGGTCAACCCGGAGGCGTCCGCCGCGATCCGCAGCGGCGTGGTGGTGCTCGTCGATCGGGCGCCCGACCGGGTGATCGTGCTCGACCCCGCCACCGGCCGGGTCCGCCGCGAGGTCCGCACCGAGGCCGAGGTGCTCGCCGCCGACGCGAAGGGCCTGTTGCTGGGCCAGCGGCGTGATCTCGGTTACCTCGCGTTCGATTAGCCGGGCCGCGAATTCTGCGACCCCTCGACACATGAGTACGCTTTTCGCCGTGACTGACTTCGCCTACTCCTCCCTGCTGCCCCTGGGCGCGGACACCACCGACTACCGGCTCGTCACCGACGAGGGCGTCGACGTGGTCAGCGGGCCGGGCGGGCGCAAGTTCCTCACCATCGAGCCGGAGATCTTCACCCAGCTCACCGCCGAGGCGATGCACGACATCGCGCACTACCTGCGCCCGGCGCACCTGGCCCAGCTCCGCTCGATCATCGACGACCCGCTGTCCTCGCCGAACGACCGCTTCGTCGCCAAGGACCTGCTGCACAACGCGAACATCGCGGCCGGCGGCGTGCTGCCCATGTGCCAGGACACCGGCACCGCGATCGTGATGGGCAAGCGCGGCCGGCACGTGCTCACCGACGGCGCCGACGAGGCCGCCATCGCCCGCGGCGTGTACGAGGCGTACACCAAGCTGAACCTGCGCTACTCGCAGCTCGCGCCGCTGACCGTGTGGGACGAGCGCAACACCGGCAACAACCTGCCCGCGCAGATCGAGCTCTACGCCGAGGACCCCGACGGGCACGCCGACGCGTACAAGTTCCTGTTCATGGCCAAGGGCGGCGGCAGCGCCAACAAGTCGTACCTCTATCAGGAGACGAAGGCGCTGCTGAACCCCACCTCGTTCATGCGCTTCCTGGACGAGAAGCTGCGCCTCATCGGCACCAGCGCCTGCCCGCCGTACCACCTGGCCATCGTCATCGGCGGCACGTCGGCCGAGCACGCGCTCAAGACCGCCAAGCTGGCCTCGGCGAAGTACCTGGACAACCTGCCCTCGTCCGGCTCGATGCTGGGGCACGGGTTCCGGGACGTGGAGCTGGAGGCCGAGGTCCTCGAGCTCACCCGCAACTTCGGCATCGGCGCGCAGTTCGGCGGGCGCTACTTCTGCCACGACGTGCGCGTCATCCGGCTGCCGCGCCACGGCGCGTCCTGCCCGGTCGCCATCGCCGTGTCCTGCTCCGCCGACCGGCAGGCCGTCGCCAAGATCACGCCGTCGGGCGTGTGGCTGGAGCGGCTGGAGACCGACCCGGCCCGCTACCTGCCCGAGGTCACCGTCGAGGACGTGTCCGACGAGGTGGTCAAGGTCGACCTCAACCGGCCCATGTCGGAGATCCGCGAGCAGCTCGCGCAGTACCCGGTGAAGACCCGGCTGTCGCTGTCCGGGCCGCTCGTCGTCGCCCGGGACATCGCCCACGCGAAGATCGCCGAGCGCCTCGACGCCGGTGAGCCGATGCCGCAGTACCTGCGTGATCACGCCGTCTACTACGCCGGACCTGCCAAGACGCCTGAGGGCTACGCGTCCGGCTCCTTCGGCCCGACCACGGCCGGTCGGATGGACGCGTACGTGGAGAAGTTCCAGGCGGCGGGCGGCTCCTACGTCATGCTCGCCAAGGGCAACCGCAGTGGCCAGGTCACCAAGGCCTGCCAGGCGTACGGGGGCTTCTACCTCGGCTCCATCGGCGGCCCCGCCGCCCGGCTCGCCCAGGACTGCATCAAGAAGGTCGAGGTCCTGGAGTACCCGGAGCTCGGCATGGAGGCGGTCTGGAAGATCGAGGTCGAGGACTTCCCCGCCTTCATCGTCGTCGACGACAAGGGCAACGACTTCTTCGCCGAAACCGCCAAACCCACCCTCACCATCGGCCGCCGCTGATCGCCCCGCCGCCCGCGGCCCGTGGCTTGATCATTCGACTTGCCTGGCACTTGGGCGTATCTTGAGCGCGCTTTCGCCCATCTGCCAGGCAAGTCGAGCGATCTAGGGACGCCAGCCGCGCGTGCGGAGGGCGGATTTGATCTCGCGGACCAGGGCGGGGAAGTCGGTGCGCAGGCGGCGGCTGGTTACGTGCAGGACGATCCAGCCTTCGCCGACGAGCAGGTTCAGCCTGCGGCGGTCCAGGTGGAACTGGTCGGGGGCGTCGTGCCACTCGCCGTCGTACTCGACGGCGACCCGAAATTCCGGCCACGCCAGGTCGGGATGCAGCACCCGGCCCGCCACCGGGACGGGGAACTGCAGCTCAGGCCGGGGCACGCCGTTGCGGACCAGCCCCACGCGCAGCCGTGACTCCTGCGGCGACTCGGCCCGGCCGTCCGCGAGCCCGAACGCCTTCGCCGCCTTCGCCGCGCCGTGCCTGCCCCACCGGGCCCGGGTCAGCTCGCTCAGCTCCGCCGCGCTGACCAGCTTGGCGTGCAGCAGCGCGTCGATGATCGTGACGGCGGGCAGGACGTCGAGCCACAGCGCGAGATCCCAGCAGGTGCGCAGAGGGTTGGTCACGGGATAGCCGCGGTGGGTGCCGACCTCGCCTTCGTCGAGCATCATGCGGTGGACGACGGCCTGCTTGCGCTGGTTGAGCCGGGTGCCGGTGGGGACGACGAGGTGCACCCGGTCGCCGGGTGACGCGGCGTGCGGGACGCCGTGCAGGTACGCCGCCGACGGGCCGGCGAAGCAGGCGCGCTCCGGCAGGTCGAGCGCCAGTCCGCGGCAGCTCAGCTCATGGTCGTGTTCGAGTCGGCTGTCGGCGAAGACGTTGTAGCCGAGGCTCATCCAGTTCGCGCCGCGCAGCTGGTCGGGGGTGAGCAGGCCGTCCCGCAGGGCGTCGGAGCCGCGGAACACCTGCCAGGCGAGTGGTCGGGGTCGGTCGATGCGTCGCACGCCGGACAGCGTGCCTGAGATTCCCGATCCCTGTGCACGGCCCTGTGGATAACTCGCCCGCCCCCTGTGGATAACTGTGTGGATCACCTGTGGACGGATGTGGACAACCGCTGTGGATGATCGTCCGACTTGCCAGGCACCTGGGCGAATGCGCGCTCAAGATACGCCCATATGCCAGGCAAGTCGGACGATCACGGGGTCAGGTGAGGGCGGTGGTGATGGCGTGGGCGGTGGCGACGACGAGGGGGCCGACGGTGTCGGGGTCGAGGGGGGCGAGGGCGACCACGCCGACGCTGGCCCGCAGGCCCTCGACGTGGTGTACCCGGGCCGCGATGCCGTACGCCCCCGGCTGCAGCTCGCCGGAGGAGACGGTCCAGCCCTCGGCCTCGGAGAGGATCGCGCGACCGGCGGCGCCGGCGGCGAGCGGGTGCCGGGAGCCGGTGCGGTAGGCGACGTGGAACATCGTCGCGCTGGGCTCGACGACGGCCACCGCGACGGCCTCGTCGCCGTCGGCGACGGTCAGGTGCGCGGTGGCCCGGACCTGGTCGGCGAGGCGGCGCAGGGCGGGCAGCGCGGCGTCGGCGAGCAGCGGCTGGGCGCGGCGGGCCAGGTGCAGGAGCCCGAGGCCGAGGCGCAGCCGTCCGCCGGAGTCGCGCCGGATGAGGGCGTGCTCGGTGAGGGTGGTGACCAGGCGGTACACCACGGCGCGGCCGACGCCGAGGTGGTTGGCGGCCTCGGTGACCGTCAGCCCGCCGGGCGTGTCTGCGACGAGGGTGAGCAGGCGCAGGCCACGGTCGAGCGTCTGGGCGGTGTCCACGGGATCAAGACTAAGAGCGGGCCGCGCCCGCCCGACCGCCGGAGGAGGCGGCACCCGGGCCGGCGCCACGTTAAGAAGGTGCCCTTCCTCTACGGAAAGCGTTAAGAAGGTGCCCTTCCTTCCCCGGATACAGTGGCTGCGTGATCAAGGCGGTGGCGTTCGACGCGGATGAGACCCTGCTGGACCTGCGACCGGCGGTCGAGGCGGCGCTGGAGGCGGTGCGGGCCGAGGTGAGGAGCATCGATCCGGGGGCGGAGCTGAGCCGGGATCACCTGCGTGACGACTGGAACTCCGTGTTCGCCGAGGATCCGGACGCGCCGGTGCCGCACATCCGGCGGGAGGCGCTGCGGCGCTCGCTGGCCCGGTTCGGTCTGGAGCATCACCTGGACACGCAGGTGGAGGCGTTCTTCGCGGTGCGGTTCCGGGAGACCCGGCCGTTCCCCGACGCGCTGGCCATGCTGGCCGAGCTGCGCTCCTCCTATCTGCTCGGGTACGCCACGAACGGCAACTCGATCGCGGACCGGTGCGGGCTGGGCGGGGAGTTCGCGTTCGAGCTGTACGCGCACCAGAACGGCCTGCCGAAGAAGCCGTCCCCGGCGTTCTTCGCGGCGGTGCTGGAAGCGGCTGGGGTGCACCCGCACGAGGTGGTGTACGTCGGCGACAACTACCACCACGATGTCGAGGCGCCTGCCGCGGCGGGGATGCGCACGGTTTGGGTGAACCGTGCGGGCCGCGCGGTGCCGGGCGCGGTCGTGCCGGATGCCGTGATCGATCGCCTGGCGCACCTGCCGGCGGCGCTCGCCCGTCTCGCGACATGAGACGCGGTCACCCCGGTGGGTGACGTTGCAGGGCTGTGACCTGCGGTTCCGCTAACGTGTACCGATGATCACGACTGTCGCCTTCGATGCCGACGACACCCTGGTGGACATCCACACCGCGGTCACGGCCGGGCTGAGCGCGGTCACCGCCGCGGTGGCCGACCCGGCGCTGACCCTGGAGCTGTTCCACGCCGACGCCGACGATCACTGGATCTCGCTCGCCGACCGCGACGCGCGGGAGATCCGGGCCACCGCGATGCGGTACACGCTGGCCCGCGCGGGCCGCGAGCACGAGCTGGACCGCTGGCTGGAGCTGTTCTTCGAGGTGCGGTTCGCGCACTCGCGGCCGTTCCCGGGGGCGACGGCGGTGCTGGACAAGCTGAGCCGCGACTACCGGCTCGGGTACGCCACAAACGCCAACAGCGAGGCACACCGGTGCGGGCTGGGCGGCCGGTTCGCGTTCGAGATCTACGCGCTGCGGGGCGGCGTGCCGAAGAAGCCGGCCCGCGGGTTCTTCGAGGCGGTGCTGGCCGCAGCCCAGGCGCTGCCGCACGAGGTGGTGTACGTCGGCGACAACTACGAGCACGATGTGGCCGGTGCGGCGGGCGCGGGCCTGCGTACCGTGTGGCTGAACCGGGCGGGCGCCCCCGCCGCCGGGCCGGTCCGCGCGGACGTGGTCATCGGCTCCCTGGACGAGCTGCCCGACGCGGTGACGAGCCTCGCCGGGTGACCGGCGGGCGCGGTGATAAATACGGCGCTCCCATTGACTATCCTTGTCCGGTGACGTTGAGACTCTTTGACACCGCGACCAGACAGGTGCGCGACTTCGTGCCGCGCGTTCCCGGTCAGGCCTCCGTGTACCTGTGTGGTCTCACCGTCCAGTCCGGCCCGCACATCGGCCATCTGCGCTCGGGCGTCAACTACGACGTGCTGCGGCGCTGGCTGCTGCACGCGGGCCTGGACGTGGTGTTCGTGCGCAACATCACGGACATCGACGACAAGATCCTCGCCAAGTCGCTGGAGCAGGGTCGCCCGTTCTGGTCGATCGCGTACGCCAACGAGGTGATCCTCGCCGCGGCCTACCGGGCGCTGAACGTGCTGCCGCCGACGTACGAGCCGCGCGCCACCGGGCACGTGCCCGAGATGCACGAGCTGATCACCGAGCTGATCGAGCGCGGCAACGCGTACCCGGGCAACGACGGCAGCGGCGACGTCTACTTCGCCGTCGGCTCGTTCCCGGAGTACGGCGCCCTGTCCGGGCAGAAGCCGGACGAGATGCAGGCCGCCGCCGACGGGCCGGAGCGGGCCAAGCGCAACCCGCGCGACTTCGCGCTGTGGAAGGGCGCCAAGGCCGAGGAGCCGGACGACGCCGAGTGGCCCTCGCCGTGGGGACGCGGCCGGCCCGGCTGGCACATCGAGTGCTCCGCGATGGCCAAGCGCTACCTGGGCGCCGAGTTCGACATCCACGGCGGCGGCCTCGACCTGGTCTTCCCGCACCACGAGAACGAGCAGGCGCAGTCGCGCGCCGCCGGGCTGCCGTTCGCCCGGTTCTGGGTGCACCACGGCCTGCTCAACCTCGGCGAAGCCAAGATGAGCAAGTCGCTGGGCAACGTGATCGACCTCGACGCGGTCACCGAGCGCGGCATCCGCCCCGCCGACCTGCGCTACTACCTGCTCGCCCCGCACTACCGGGCCCGCATCGACTTCAGCTGGCAGGCGCTGGAGGAGGCCGCCACGGCGTACCGCCGCATCGAGGGCTTCGTGCAGCGGGCCGTCGAGATCGTCGGCGTGGTCGAGCCGGGGCCGCTGTGCGCCGAGTTCGCCGAGGCGATGAACGACGACCTCAACACCTCCGCCGCGCTCGCCGCGCTGCACGAGGTGGTGCGCGAGGGCAACACGGCGCTGGCCGCCGGTGAGGACAAGGCCACCGCCGGGGCGCTGGGCAGCGTACGGGCGATGCTCGCCGTGCTCGGCCTCGACCCGCTCGACCCCGCGTGGGCGTCGGGCAAGGGTGGCGAGGGGCTGCGCGGCACGGTGGACGCGCTGGTGGCACTGGCCCTGGAGCAGCGCACCGCTGCCCGGGCACGCAAGGACTGGGCCGCCGCGGACGCCGTGCGCGACCAGCTCAAACAGGCCGGAGTCGTGGTGGAGGACACCCCGCACGGTCCACGCTGGACGATCGGAAGTGAACTGTAATGCCGGGCAACTCGCAACGCCGGAACGTACGCCAGGTCAGTAAGAAGACCGCGACCAAGGGGACGGGCGGCAAGGGCAAGGACACCCTGAAGGGGCGTGGCAAGACCCTGCCCGCCGACGAGCGGCCCTGGCACAAGGGTTATTCGGGCACCGAGAAGCTGCCGTCGAAGACCGCCTGGAAGCAGGACAAGGAGCGTAAGGCGGCGGCCGCCGAGGGGCGTACCCCCAAGATCGGAAAGCCCGGCACCAAGGACACCACCTGGGGTAAGGGCGGCACCGGCAAGGGGGCGCCGACCCGGCGCACCCAGGCCGCGCGGGGCGCCGCCACGCGGATGGGCCCGCGGGTCGCGCCCGGCCGCAAGTCGCTCACCCCGAGGGACGCGCCGGAGCTGCTCGTCGGCCGCAACCCGGTGGTCGAGGCGCTGCGCGCGCACGTGCCGGCCACCGCGCTCTACCTCGCGCAGGGCATCGACATCGACGAGCGCATCACCGAGATCGTGCGCACCGCGGGCGACCGCGGCATCCCGATCCTGGAGATCACCCGGGCCGAGCTGGACCGGCTCACCGGGGGCGTGCTGCACCAGGGCGTCGGCATCCAGGTGCCGCCGTTCGCGTACGAGAGCTTCGAGGACCTGCTGGCCGCCGCGGCCGAGCACCCGGAGCCGCTGCTCGTCGCGCTGGACGGGGTCACCGACCCGCGCAACCTCGGCGCGGTCATCCGGTCCGCGGCCGCGTTCGGCGCACAGGGCATCTTCGTGCCGGAGCGCCGCGCCGCGGGCATCACCGCCACCGCCTGGCGCACCAGCGCGGGCGCCGCGGCCCGGCTGCCCGTGGCCCAGGTGACCAACCTGACCCGGGCGCTCAAGCAGGCCCAGGCCGAGGGCTTCGTGGTCGTGGGCCTGGACGCGGACGGCGAGACCGACCTCTACCAACTGGAGGCCGCGGTCGGCCCGCTGGTCGTGGTCGTCGGCTCGGAGGGCCGCGGCCTCGGCCGGCTCGTCGGGCAGACCTGCGACCTGCGGGTGAGCATCCCGATCGTGTCCGAGGTGGAGTCGCTCAACGCCTCCGTCGCGGCCGCGGTCGCCCTCGCCGAGGTAGCCCGCCGCCGCGCGACCGCCTGACGCTCTCGCTTCACCTGACTGAAGCTCCCGCCACTGCTGTTTCAGCAGCACGGCGGGAGCTTCAGTCGTCGATCGCCAGGCCGGTCAGCCGGGCTGGCGGGTCATCGCGAGCACGTCCAGGGCCGCGTCCAGCTCCTGCTCGGTGAGCCTGCCCGCGTCGACGTGGCCCCGCTCGACGACCACCTGGCGGATCGTCTTGTTCTCGGCCAGCGCCTGCTTCGCGACGGCCGCCGCCTCCTCGTAGCCGATGTGCCGGTTCAGCGGGGTGACGATCGAGGGCGAGCCCTCCGCGTACAGGCGGGCCACCTCCTCGTTCGCCTTCAGCCCGACGACGCAGCGGCGCGCGAACAGCCGGCTCGCCCCGGCCAGCAGCGTGATCGACTCCAGCAGGTTGCGGGCGATCAGCGGCAGCATCACGTTGAGCTCGAAGTCGCCCTGCGAGCCCGCGAAGGCCACGGCCGCGTCGTTGCCCATGATCTGCGCGCACACCTGCCGTACCGACTCGCAGATCACCGGGTTCACCTTGCCCGGCATGATCGAGGAGCCCGGCTGCAGGTCGGGGATGCGCAGCTCGGACAGGCCCGCCCGGGGGCCGGAGCCCATCCAGCGGATGTCATTGGCGATCTTGTACAGGCTGACGGCGGCCACCCGCAGCTGACCGGACAGCTCCACCAGCGCGTCGCGGGCCCCGTGCGCCTCGAAGTGGTTCTCCGCCTCCGCCACCGGCAGCCCCGTGTTCGCGGCCAGCCGGCGGTAGACCTCGCGCCGGAACGCGGCGCTCGCGTTCACGCCGGTGCCCACCGCCGTGCCGCCCAGCGGCAGCTCCGCCACGTGCGGCAGCGCCGAGGCGATGCGCTCGGCGGCCCGATGCACCTGGTGGGCGTACCCGGAGAACTCCTGGCCCAGGGTCACCGGCGTCGCGTCCATCAGGTGCGTCCGCCCGGACTTCACCACGTGCGCGAACTCCTCCGACTTGAGCGAGAGCGCGTCCTCCAGCTCCAGCAGCGCCGGGCGCAGGTCGTGCGCCACCAGCCGCAGCGCCGCCAGGTGGATCGCCGAGGGGAACACGTCGTTGCTCGACTGCGATGCGTTCACCTGGTCGTTCGGGTGCACCGGGCGGTCCAGCCGCTGCCCGGCCAGGCGCGCCAGCACCTCGTTCATGTTCATGTTCGTCGACGTGCCCGATCCGGTCTGGAACACGTCCACCGGGAAGTGCGCCGCGAAGTCGCCGTCGGCGACCTGCCGCGCGGCCGACGCGATCGCGCCCGCCGTCTCGCTGTCCAGCGTCCCGGTGGCCGCGTTCGCCTCCGCCGCCGCCTCCTTGATCTGCGCCAAGGCGATGATCAGGGAGTACGGCAGGGGTGTACCCGAAACCGGGAAGTTCTCGATCGCACGCTGGGTCTGCGCGCCCCACAGCGCGTCGGCGGGCACGTGCACCTCGCCCATCGTGTCGTGCTCGACTCGATACTCCGTCATGGCTTCATCCTTACCCGGTTCCGCACGGCAAGGCGAAGATCGGCACGCGAACACGAAGAAGGGGCGGGACCTTTCGGCCCCGCCCCTCGTTGCTGTTGCCTGCGTCAGATACGCACACCCGAGGCGGCGTGGAACGCGTGGTGGCTGCCCACGACCGGCTTCACGAACACGGTGTCACCGAGGTTCGGCATGGCCTGGCGGGACGTGGAGACCACGAACCGCTCCTCGCCACCGTTGATCGCGGCGTGGCCGTACACGTTCGCGTTCGCGCCCAGGTCCTCGACCAGGTCCACGACGATCGGCATGCCGCCCTCGCTCGCGCCCACCAGGTCCGAGTCCTCCGGGCGGAAGCCCACGGTGACCTGGCCGTTGCCGCCCTCGGCCTGCGCCGCGGCGACCTGCTCGCGGGTCAGCGGGAGCACCATCTGGCCGAACACCGCGCCGGCGTCGGTCAGCTGGACCGTCTTGATGTTCATGGCCGGCGAGCCGATGAAGCCCGCGACGAACACGTTCGACGGCTTGTCGTACAGGGCACGCGGGGTGTCGCACTGCTGCAGCACACCGTCGAGCAGCACGGCCACCCGGTGACCCATGGTCATGGCCTCGACCTGGTCGTGCGTGACGTACACCGTGGTGATGCCCAGCTGCGACTGCAGCGTGGCGATCTGCGAACGGGTCTGCACACGCAGCTTCGCGTCGAGGTTCGACAGCGGCTCGTCCATGAGGAAGACCTGCGGCTCACGCACGATGGCGCGGCCCATGGCGACACGCTGGCGCTGACCGCCGGAGAGCGCCTTCGGCTTGCGGTTGAGGTACTCCTCCAGCTGCAGCATCTGCGCGGCCTTCTTGACCCGGACGTCGATCTCCGACTTCGGGGTCTTGCGCAGCTTGAGCGCGAACGCCATGTTCTCGTACACCGTCATGTGCGGGTAGAGGGCGTAGTTCTGGAAGACCATCGCGATGTCCCGCGACTTCGGCGGGAGGTTCGTGACGTCCTTGTCGTTGATGTAGATCGCGCCCTGGTCGACGTCCTCAAGACCGGCCAGCATCCGCAGGCTGGTGGACTTGCCACAGCCGGACGGGCCGACGAGGACGAGGAACTCGCCGTCCTGGATCTGGAGGTCGAGCTGGTCGACGGCGGGGCGGTCGGTGCCCGGGTAGATCCGGGACGCCTTCGCATAGGTGACGGTAGCCACGGGGGTGTGTCCTTCCACCGGCAGGAACGTGCCGGACGATCCGAGTGAAAGTGAAGTGCCGAATACGTATGCACGAACCCGGCGTTCGTCAACCTAGCCCGGCCACGGCGTGTCAGCAAGCCCGTGGATCATCATGTGGAACGCATCTGCCAGGCAAAACGGACTTCATGGTAATGATCGGTACGAAACTCCGGGGAATCCGGTAGGCGCTGGGAGCGTGGGGACGCGTACCATCGCTGGGTACGACCGGCGAGGTCGTGCATGCCGGCCTGGCGCAATTGGTAGCGCACCCGACTTGTAATCGGAAGGTTGCGGGTTCAAGTCCCGCGGTCGGCTCCACCGCTTATCTGAAGACGAGCTGAGCAGGGCTCGCCCGCACGGCAGCGACCTCATATGGCAGTGAAGTAACGCCATATGTCTAGTCCCAGTACCTGCTTGACCGGAGCCCTAGACAAGCGATCGAACTTCTTGTCGAGCGGCAGAGAGCCGGCTACAGACCCCCTTGGGACCTTCCCTTGCTGCTGACCAGCGCCGCTCGGCCAGACGGCGGTGGTTATGGTGTGCGCCATGTTCCGTCGTCGGAGACTTTGGCATCCCGCCGCCACGGCAGTTCTCTGCTGGCCTCTGGGCACTGCTCTAGGTTTGGCGACCGAGCCACTGTGGCAGTCCGGCGGACTCGCTGGCTACCTGCTGGTGCCGCTGACAGTCCTGGCGGTCTACAGCGTGGCGGTATGGCGCTGGCCGTGGCCGTCAGCTGGATTCCAGGTGGTGGCAGGCTCGTTCACCACCACGCCGCGGTGGCCGAACGGCGGGATGTTCATCGCCGGCGGATATCTGGCTGCACCGCACCTGGCTGCAATACCGTCCGGCTCGGGCGCGGCGGATCTTGTAGCCAACCTCGCCGGTGCCGCTTCGATGAGCCTTGTCATCTCGATCATTCCCGCCCTTCGGCCTCGGCTCATACTTACGCCCGCCGGACTGGAGGGGCGCGGGCTCGGCTTCCCGAGCGCGTCTTGGGACGGCATCACCGGCGCCGAACTCGTCGAGGCTGGCCCACGCGTGGGCCGGGGCGTCAGGTTGACTCTGGTCGGGCCAACCCGCCGAGAGCGAACGGAAACGATCCCCCGAGGTTTCGCGGTGGACTACACGTTCCTAACCGCAGCCATCAGGCATTACATCGACCACCCCGAACACCGCACCGCTATCGGCACCGAGGCCGAGCGGCAGCGCCTCCGGTCGGTCGTCGGTGCAGACACTGAGCGTGATAGCGAACCGAGCTGCGCCTGAGTTCGCCACGTAGCCCAGCAGCTGTCAAGCAGCTACTGGGACGCCGATGTCAAGCATCTACCGGGACAGCACACAGAAGTAACGCCATAGGTCTGTCGAAACTTTCTCTACGAGGGTCAAGGCGCAAGCGGGCGGCCGCGTGTGCGACCGCCCGCCCGCGAGCGGCTCGCGCCGGGGTCTTCGGGAAGGCCAGCCGACACGCCAGCTTGCGGCGCGCCGACCTGGACCAGACCCCAAGCAGCGGAAGCCACACCTCGCCAGGAACCGATCGCTACCGGCCGAAGCAGGAAGCGCCATGTCGGCGCTTGATCAGCGCGCTAGTTCATTGACGATGGGCCGAGCGACCGGCGGGCGAACCCGCTTCGGCTTGGTGGCCATGTCAGCTCCTCCCGAATGCGACTACGGCGAATACGGCCGCGATTAGGTGCAGTGTTACGGCGATGATGAGTGCAGCGGTCACGCCTGCACCTGCCCACGTGGTAGCCAGGCCAACTTCCGACCGCATGTGATCATTGTGGCGCCCCCAGCTTCAGCGGCTGGCCGGTGCAGCCGGACAGGATGTCTGCGCCGGCCGCCAACAGCATCGACAAATCCCGGGCTGCCTGCGCGGGCAGTTCGTAGACGTCGCCGCTGCCGCTGTCCTGCGAGTCGGTCACCTCGACCGCAATTCGGGGTCCGCTACCCAGTCCAACATCGACGATTTCCACTGTGAGGGTCAGGGTGGGGCCGTAGCTGATCTCGCCGACGTGTGCCGAGTGCACCGGCCAGTGGTCAGGGTGCGCGAGTTCGCACCAAGTGGGGTGTACTGCGGGCACTGCCTGCTCCAGGTTGGACAGCAGGTTGACGACCTGCTTTTGGTCTCGATGTGACACTGGTCGACCTCCGTTCTGCGCGAGGGAATGTGCACCCAAGATCGCTAACCGAGCATCCGCAGTGATGTCTCACCTAGGTCGCCACGCTGAGTTGGTGGCATAGGCGGCATCGCCGCCAGGCTCTGGCTGCTAGCTGTAGCCCCGTCGCGCCGTCACTTTGGCCAGCGCGACGGGGCCTCATGCCCGGGTGGGCCGGGGTGCGATCCGGCCACCCGCGGAGCCCTCAAAGCGCCAACCCCGAGGACCCCGATAGAACTTATCTCAGCTATCTAACTTATATCAAGAGGTGCGTCATGCTCTGGTGGTGATCTGAGTGAGTGCGCTTGACTTGGGGTACGCCAACCCGAGGATCTGCCATGCCCGTGCCCATGAGCTCGACCGAGATCGCCGCAGACATCGCCGCCCGGATCAAGACCGGCGAGTACCCGCCGGGTTCGCGGCTGCCCTCGTACTCACAGCTGACCGAGATCTACGCGCCGGTGTCTGTTGCGACGATCGCCCGGGTCATTCGGGACCTGCGCATCCAGGGCGTGGTGGTGGGTTCGCCTGGGCCGTGGGGTGTACGTGCCGGAGGAGTAGCGCCCAGGCTGAAGCCCAGGACCCGGCCAGCTTGCACGACCGTCCGGGTCCAACCGCCCCAGCGTGGAATGCAGGCTCCGCCGCCCCCGTCACGCCTCTGGGCACTCCGAGCTGAAGTATCTCCCCAGCATGACCCCGCCCCGTCCCGACCAGTACGAACCCGCGTTGCCATACGTCACCGACGTCGGCAGGGTCGCCGGCACGGAGAGGGAGCCACGCACCACGTGCTCGCTGTATCCACAGCCTTCCGGCGGTTGCAGCGGCGAAAATGACACGCTCGGCTTCGCATGACTGAGCGTGTACGAGACGGACCGGTACTTGACGCGGGTGCCGTCGGCCGCCGTCCGGTAGGTGACCCAGAAGAACCGGACCGTCGCGTTCGCGCACGCGGGCGAGGCCCACATCTCGTCCTCGGCGACGCTCACCTCACCGACGTCGCCGTACACGTTGGGCGTGCAGGTGCGAGCCGCGGCCGGCGACTTGCTCGGCCGGGGCTTCGGGCTGCCGCTGGGGCTGGTCCGGCTCGGCGAGGCGATCGGCTGCTGCGGCTGCGCGGTGGCGCTCGGCGACGGGGACGCGCTCGGCGAGGCCGACGTGCCCGGCGTCGCCGTCGCGACCGGGTGCGGTGTCGTATCGAACGGCTTCCACAGGGTGAACGGCGAGACCAGGAGCACCGCCGCCACCGCGAGCACCGCGGCCCGCCGCGCGCGTCGGCGGCGCACCCGCGTGATCAGGGCGGGGATGCCGGGCGGCGGGGAGGCGGCCGCGGACGCCGCCGCGAGGTCGTCGAACCGTGCCGCGAACGGATCACGTTCAGCCACGGGACACCTCCTCCGACGTCTCCAGGTGTACGGCGAGGGCCGTACGCGCTCGGTGCAGCCAGGACTTCACGGTGCCCTCGGCGGCGCCGGTGAAGTCGGCGATCTCGGTGATGCTCAGCCCGCTCATGTAGTGCATGACCACGACCTGCCGCTGCTTGGCGGGCAGCAGCCGCAGCGCGCGGATCAGGTCCACGTTGGCCGCGTCCGGGCCGGGTATGTCGTCGGCGACCAGGTCGCGCCGCCAGTGCATGACCCGGCGCACCTGCCGCCAGCGGCTGATCGCGAGGTTCCAGGCGACGCGGCGCACCCAGGCTGCCGGGTCGTCGTACGCGGCGATGCGCTCCCAGCGGGGATAGGCCCGGCTGAACGCCTCCTGGACCAGGTCCTGCGCCTCGGCGAGGTCTCCGGTGAACGCGTGGAGCTGCGCCGCGAGCCGGCCGAACGTCGCGGCGTAGAACTCGGCGAAGTCCGGTGGGGCGGTCAAGCGAAGACTCCGATCATGGACGGGGGCGCCTGAGTGTAGAGGAGGCGGCCCCACGTCCGTGATCGTCATAGCCCCTGGTCGCCGGTCACGGCTTCACGAGGGCGAGCCGCGCGGCCGTAGGCGTGCCCCACCGTGCCGCGGCCGTCCCTGCCGCCCGGACCGCCCCCGTGACGGCCGAACGGAACATGGGGCCGACCGCGACGGGCGTGCCCGTGGCGGCGACGGGCGTGAGCAGCCGTGGCGGCTGGTCCGCGCAGTTCTGTGCCGATAGCGTGATCGTCTGCGCGCCGGGGCGGGGCTCGATCACGTACGGGTTGCGCAGCCGCACCGCACCGCCGCGCGGCGTGGGGCCGTGCTGGCGGTACCAGCATCGGCGCTCGCCCAGCGAGAAGCTCACGAACACCGGCGCGGCCACCGCCGCAGGCTCGACGTCGCCGCTGTACGCGTTGTAGACGGTCACGTCGGTCGCCGCCGTGGTGAAGGTGATCCGGCTCGCCTTCTTGACCTCGAGGTCGAAGGCACCCGGCAGGGTGAACGCGCGCGCCGGGATCAGTTCCGCCCGCAGGCGGTCACTTACCCCGCCCGACCACATGGACGCGTATTCCTCGCCGGTGAAGTAAACCGGCCACCGGTAGGGGCCCAGCATGTCGAGACGGAACAGGTGGGCGCGGTGTTCTCCCGTGCAGCGCTCGTCGCGCCGGTAGGGGGCCTCGTCGTGGAAGGCGCGGGCCAGATACGGCGAGGCGGGGAAAGGCTGTATGCATCCGAAGGCCGGCTGCTGCGCCGCCGGATCCCAGGCCGCCCCCTGGATGGTGGCGTCTTCGTCCATCGTGATCGGGTCGAGGAGGTTGTGGCCGTGCCGGAGCGCGAAGACCTTCGCCAGGCGCTGGTCGCCGACACCGCCGTCCGGTCCGACCCACTGGGCGCCGTAGCCGCCCGTCCAGTTCTCGGGGCTGACGAAGAGCTGCAGCGGGTGCAGCGGGTAGGGGCCCATGCGGATCGGCTCGGCCCCGACGCAGGTGACGGTGCCCGACACGTAGCGCTTGTCCACCGGCGCGTGCCAGGGCAGCACCGGCACGGGGTGCAGGCAGCCCTGGGGCATCGAGTTCTGGTCGGGCCCGCGGACCCCGGCGGCCAGGTAGGCGGCCGGCGGCAGGTCCAGGGTCGCCGTCGTCGTGCCGCCGGCCGCCACGTGCACCGGGGTGCTCGCGCTGAAGTACGGCCGGTCGGTGAGGTGGAAGAAGTTGAGGCTGCGGTCGATCCAGCTACCCGGCTCGGTGGTCTCGCCACCCGCGGTCAGCGACAAGTCGCCGGCTCTGACGAGCAGCCGGTGCTCGCCGTCGGTGGCGCAGACGTAGTAGGTCATGGACGGGCAGCTGCTGCGCACGGGCGCTTTGGTCACCTGGTCGCGCACCTTGAGCACCACCACGCCGACCGGCTCGGCAGCCTGCCAGTCGTAGGTGGTGTCCGCGCCGGCGGCGACCACGACCGGCGCCGCGGGCGCGAACGAGCCGATGGCGACCTTGAACTGGCCCGGCGGCACGTTGCCGACGCGGTACCGGCCGTCGGCATCCGTGACCGCCAGCGACGACCAGGGGAAACCGTCCAGCGGCTTGCGCATGATCTCGACGGTGGCCCCGGCGATCGGTCCGCCCGCCTGGTCCGTCAGCCGGCCGGTCACGCCGCCCGCACCGCCGGGCGTCAGGTAGAGCAGGTCGGGACTGCTGTAGCTGGAGAGGTACCGCGTCGCGCGGTACCGCACGGCGAGGCTCTTGTCGCCGACGGTCGGCGCCCAGACGTCGGCGTGGCCGGGCGCGGTGGCGTGCAGCCGGAACGGCACCCCTTCCGGCAGGGTCAGGTCATAGTTTCCGGTGCTGTCGCCGCAGCGCTGAGCGAGCACCGAGTCGTCGTCGGCGTACGCCGTCACGCAGGCGCCCGGAAGGCTGCCCGTCGGGAACTGGCCCTTGCCGTTGAACTTGCCGAGCCGCAACGGGAACAGCACCCCGTCGTCGGCCGCCGCCGTCGCGCCCGTCTCGAACGGCGCTGTCATCAGCGCGCCGAGCAGCGCCGCCGCGGTCAGCGCGGCGAGCCCCCGTATGGATCCCCGCATCCTCGTCTCCCTGGTCTGGTCGAGTTCCGGGAGGGACACGCCGGCCGCGGGCGGAGGTTGCAGCTGTACGCGGAAATTCTTCGCGCCCGCTTCAGCCTGCCTGGCGGCGGTGCTCGTCGAGGCGTTCCACCAGGGCGACCATCTTCTCGAACGGAAGGCGGACGGCCGGGGTGAACAGGTTGCGGCTGACGCCCACGTGGGTGCGGAACTCGCCGCCGTCGTTGAGCTCGATCCACAGCACGCGCTTGTCGCCGAGGGAGCCGTCCTCGTGCCGGATGGTGAAGGCGCGCACCTCGCGCAGCGGGATCGCCGTTCGCGCCAGCGGGAACCGCAGCACCACGCGATCCCCGACCAGGTACACCCCCTGCTGCACGCCGAGGTAGCACGCGCCGCCGAGCAGCACGAGCGCGATGAGCATCGGGTCGGTGTACCGCCCGTCGCGGATCGCCTCGACGAAGAGGATCACGCAGATGACGAGCCCGACGAGGTAGAGCGGCCCGAGGGCGGGCAGCGGGGTGAGCCGGTGCGAGCGGCTTACGGCAAGGGGAGCCACGCAGCGCATTGTGCGCGGCCGGACGCCCGGCTGTCAGCCCCGGATCCTCGGAATGAGCGAAGCTCCCGCCGACAGCATGGCGGGAGCTTCGCTCAAGTGAGGCGCTGCCGATCAGCCCAGCGGGAGCAGCCCGGCGGCCGTGCCGACCACGGGCAGGTTGCGCAGGACCTCCATGGAGGTGCCCATGTCGCCGAGGATGGGCAGGCTGCTGACGAGCGGCAGCCCGCCCAGCAGGTCACCCACCAGCGGCAGGCCGCCACCGGCGCCGCCGGTCAGCGAGCCGAGCAGGGGCAGGTCACCCAGACCGGGCAGCGGGGCCGCCTCGGTGGCCGACTCGGCGTACTCCGCGTCCTCACCGGCGACCGGGCGCTCGGTGGCGCGGTGGCGCCCGACGTGCGGCTGGGCGGCGACCATGGCGGGCGCCGGCAGCGTCTGGGCGACGGGCAGCGCGGTGCCGACGACCGGCTCGCGGTTGAGCAGGTTGGCGCCGCGGCCGGGGTTCAGGCCGGACAGGTTGCCGGTGACCTTGCCGAGGGCGTCGCCGACGATCGGGACGGAGCCGACGATGGGCAGCGAGCTGCCGGGCTTGCCGCCCTGCACGATGCCGCTGCTGAGCATGCCGCCGACGATGGGCAGCTTGGTCACGGTGTCGAGGCCGAGCTTGCCGTTGACGACGTCGCGTACGCCGGGGAGCTGCTTGGCGATGTCACCGACGACGAGGACGCCGTCCAGCGGGCCGCCGTTGCCGAGCACGTCGCCGACGAGCGGCAGCTTGTCGACGATGGGCAGGCCCTCGGCCGGTCCGGCCTCGGTGGCGCCGATGTCGGTGGCGGCGAGCAGGTCGTCGATGCTGCTGTTCTTGCCCATCGCGTCGGCGATGAGGGCCGGCACGATCTGCGAGGTGGCGTCGGCGACCTGCGCGGACAGGCCGGGGTCGAGCGTGACGCCCTGCGCGTCGGCCGGGTCGAGCGCGGCGGTGTCCACCAGCGGGTCGATGACGGCCTGCCGCATGACCTGGTCGACGGGCAGGTCGCCGGGCGTGTCCAGCCAGTCGCCGAAGTGGTCCTGGCTGATGTCGCCCAGCGGGCGCGGTGCGGGGGCGGGCGCGTTGTTGCGCTCGCCGGCCAGGCCGCCGGTGAGGCTGTCCGTGAGGCCGCCGGTGAGCCCGTCGAGCGGGCTGCCGGCCTTGTCCCCGCCGGTGAGCCCGCCGGTCAGGCCACCGAGGGCGCTCAGCGGGCTGGAGTCGCCGCCGGTCAGGCCGCCCAGGGCGCCGAGCGGGCTGTCGCCGCCGGTGAGCCCGCCGGTCAGGCCGCCGAGCGGGCTGGCGTCGCCGCCGAGCAGGCCGCTGGTCAGGCCGCCGACGGTGCCGTTGCCGTCGGCACCGATCAGGCCGTTGGCGAGCCCGCCGATGGGGCCGTTGCTGAGGCCGGCGATGGGGCTGCCGCCGGGGGTGCCGCCGAGCAGGCCGCCGAGCGGGCCGCTGGACAGCATGTCGAGGCCGGGCAGGGGCAGCGCCTCCACGCGGCCGGACTCCGCGGTGACGCCGGTGAGCAGGCTGGTCGCGCTGCTGAGCAGGTTGGTCCGCGGCGCCATGTCGGACAGGCGCGGGAGCTTCCCGGCGAGCGAGATGTCCTGGATGCCGGGCGCGTGCGCGGTGATGCCGACGTTGCCCGCGCCGCGGGTGATGGCGAGCGGGCCGTCGGCGACCAGGCCGGCGCTCACCCGGGTGTCGGGCGTGTCCAGCGACAGGCCCAGGTCGTGCAGGCCGCCCGTCGGGGAGAAGAGGTCGGCCACCAGCCCTCGCATGGCCTGGGGATCGGCGGTCGGCTTGGCCTCGGCGAGACCTTCAGCGTGCGCGACGCCATTGCCCAGAAGCATGACGCCGCTCGCCACGCCTACGGCGCCGACGGCACGGTAGAACCACTTGTTCATGTCCATCCATTCGATTGCTGACCGGGGCGCCCGTTGGAGCAGGGCGCTGTTTGGTGCATTCGTCGGAAGGAGCAACGACCAAATGGGGCATATCGTCGCGGGAAAGGCACGGACGACGATCCCTCAAGGGTGGTTCGAGTGGTGCGCGGTCGATAGCATCCGGGCGTGCTCACCCCCTCCTCGGTAGTGGCCAACCTCCGCCGTGCCCGCAACAACCACTTCGTCGTCAACGGCGCCGACGGCCTGGCGTATCGGCTGGCCGAACAGCTGACCACCCGCTACGGCGTGGACGTCGTCGTGCTGATGACGCCCGACCAGAAGCGCGACGCGCGCGACTTCGGCGAGCTGCCGCGGGTGCGCGTGGTGGTCGCGGACCGGGTCGACGAGCGGGCGCTGGCCAAGGCGGATCTGGCCACCGCGCTCGGGCTGGCGCTGGCCGTGCAGGACGACGTCGGCAACATCCACGTCGCGCTGCAGGCCCGCGAGCTGGTGCCGGGGCTGCGGCTGGTGGTCCGGATGTACAACTCGCACCTCGGCCGGGGCATCGAGGAGCTGCTCGGCAACGCGCGGGTGCTGTCCGACGCCGAGATCGCCTCACCGGCCCTGGTCGCCCTCGCGCTGGACGAGGTCAACGCGGCCCCGCTGCCGGTCGGCGGGCGGACGCTGGTGGTGGCCCGGCGGGCCGAGGTGTCTCCCGACGACGTGGTGTGCGGGCTGGTGGACACGACCACCGGCGGCACCGCGCCCGACCTGCTGCCCGCCGACCCGGGCCGGGCGGACCTGGTGCTGGCCGAGGCGCGGGTGACCTCCTCGGTGGAGGAGACGGTGGTGTCGGTCGCCCGCACGGTGCAGCGCAGCGCCCGCCGGTGGCGCCTGTCGGCGGTCGTGGACACCGCGCGGACCCTGGTCTCGCGGCAGTTCCGCATCGCCGTGGCGGTCGTGCTGCTGATCCTCGTCGGGGCGGGCTTCGCCTTCGCGCGTACGCAGGCCGAGGAGGTGCACTCCTTCTGGGACGGGGTGTACGTCGTGCTCGTCAACGCGCTCGGCGGCCCGCAGCTCAACGCCGACCTGCCCGGCTGGCAGCAGGTGCTGCAGCTCATGGTGTCGCTGGCGGGCGTGGCGCTGGTGCCGCTGGTCACCGCGATGGTGGTCGAGGGCCTGGTCAACGCGCGGCTCGCGGTGGCGCAGGGCCGGCTGAGCCTGCCCGAGAGCGACCACGTGGTGCTGGTCGGCCTCGGCAACGTGGGCACCCGGGTGCTGCGCCTGCTCTACGACCGGGACGTGCCGCTGGTCGCGATCGACGTCAACGAGAAGGCGCGCGGCGTGCCGCTGGCCCGCGAGCTGGGCATCCCGCTGATCATCGGCGACGCGAGCCGGGAGAGTACGCTGCGCGCGGCGCACGTGCAGGACTGCCGCGCGCTGATGGCGCTGGCCAGCAACGACGTCATCAACCTGGAGGCGGCGCTGCACGGCCGCAACCTCAAGCCGCAGCTGCGGGTGCTGGTCCGGCTGTTCGACGGCGACCTGGCCGCGCGGGTGCGTAAGACGTTCAGCATCCGCTTCACCCGGAGCGTGTCGTATCTGGCCGCGCCCGCCTTCGCGGAGGCGCTCATGGAACGCGAGGTGATCGGCACCATCTCGGTCGAGCGGCGGGTGCTGCTGGTCGCCGAGGTGGTGGTCGGTCCCGGCTCGGCGCTGGACGGGCAGCGCGTCGCGGTCGTCGACGCGGCCGGTGCGGTGCGCGCCGTCGCGCTGGCCGAGTTCGGCGAGCCCCGGCCGCTGTGGCGGCCCGCGCCCAACCGGACCCTCAAGGCCCGCGACCGGATCACGGTGGTGGCCACCCGGGACGGGCTCAGCCGGCTGATGCGCCAGGCAGCCGGAACCGGAGACGACGTGGACCCGGTCGCCGAGGGAGCAGGCGCCGCCGCGCCGTGACCACGCAGCCGCCGCCGGTCAGGGTCAGCAGCACCAGGCCGGCGGTGCGCGGCAGCCCGGAGGTGTCCACCGGCGGCCCGGACACCTGCCGCCAGGAGTTGAAGCCGACTCCCGCCGCGAACAGCGCCACGGTCGCGTCGCAGCTGGCCGGGGCCGAGCCGGCCCGGCACTGCACCCGCAGGTCGTGGTCGAGCAGCGTGTCGATCTCGGCGCGCGCGGAGGCGTCCAGCGGCGCGCCCCGGCGCTCGGCGTAGCGCAGCAGGTCGTAGCCGAAGTCGTGGGCCTGGCAGGGCACCGCGAAGTCGAACGGGCGGCCCTCGCCGGGCACCGAGCAGGAGCCCTTCGGGTTGATCACGCGTACCGAGCCGTCGGCCAGGCGCGCGGTGCTCGGCTCATACCGCATGACCCGGGGGAAGTCCGCCGGGACCGCGGCGAGGTCGCCGCTGGTCAGAGCCCGGATGGTATGGGTCGCGGCCACGTCGGGCGGGGTCTGCGCGTTGCCTGGCGCGGCCAGGGTGAGCGCGGCGGCGACGCCGACGCCGAGCACCAGCAGGGAACGCAGCCAGCCCGGCAGCGGGCCGCGGGACAGGGTCCCGGCACGCTGGGCGGTGAGCCGGGCAGGGGTGGCCCGGCGCCTCCGTGACCGCATCGTCGCGATCCCTTCGCTGCCTGCGGCCCGGCGGGGTTACCCGCGCCCCAGGAAAGGCGCGCCCGGACCGGGCGGCCACGCTACCTGCAGTTTTGCGGATCGCCCAGCGCCCGGACGGGTTACACCGGGTCGAGGTCGGCGTCCTCGTCGGGGATCAGGTCGGGGTCGAGGTCGTCGTCGGGGTCGAAGCCGAGCACCGCCTGCTCGTCCGGGCGGTGGACCAGCACGGTGCTGAGGAACGACTGCACGGCCGGGGCGAGGCCCACGTCGCGGCCGGCGGTCTCGCTCAGCGCCCAGCGGTGCTCGATGATCTGCACGAACAGCTCCGGCGGCTCCAGCTTGCCGCGCAGGTGCGGCGGCACGGCCCGGATCACCGGCGCGAACACCTCGGTCAGCCAGCGGTGCGCGGCCTGGGCCTCGTCGGGCAGGTCCTCGGACTCGGCCCGGTACGCGTCGAGGTCGTTGAGCAGGGCGCGGGCCTGGTTCTCCTCGGCGTCGAGGCCGGTGAGGCGGAGCAGGCGGCGGGTGTGGTGGCCGGCGTCGACGACCTTCGGGCGCAGCATGATGCTGCGGTGGCCGCCCTCCTCGACGACCGACATCGACACCTCCTCGACGTCGAAGCCCAGCTCGTTGAGGCGGCGGATGCGCTTGTCCATCTGCCGGCGGGTGTCGGCCTCGACCTCCTGCTCGTGGGTCAGCTCGTGCCAGAGCACCTCGTAGCGGCGCACCACCTCGTCGGAGACGTGCTCCGGGTCGATGCCCTCGTGCAGCAGGCCCGCGGCCTGCAGGTCGAGCGCCTCGCCGAAGATGTTGGTGCGCGCGATCTCCAGGTCCTCGCCGCGCTGGCCGGGGGACAGCCGCAGGTGGAGCTGGCCCGTCTCGGCGTCGACCAGGTACGCCGCGAAGGCGCCCGCGTCGCGGCGGAACAGGGTGTTGGACAGCGAGCAGTCGCCCCAGAAGAAGCCGAGCAGGTGCATGCGTACCAGCAGCGCGGCGAGCGCGTCCAGCAGCCGGTTCATCGTCTCGGGGCGCAGCGTGTGGGAGAACAGCGCCCGGTACGGCAGGGAGAACTGCAGGTGCCGGGTGACCAGCACCGGCTCCAGGTGCTCGCCGTCGGCGGCGACCCGGTCGGCGACGATGGCGACCGCCTCGACAGCGGGGGCGTCGATGCGTTCCAGCGCGCGGAGCAGGTCGTACTCCCGCTCGGCGATCTTCTCGCGGGTCTCCTTCACCGCGTACACAGTGCCCTGGAGCTTCACGAAGCGGACGACGTGCCGGGAGATGCCCTGGGGCAGCGCGACGAGATGGTCGGCAGGCCACTCTTCCAGTGGCGTGGACCAGGGGAGGTCGAGCAGAGCCGGGTCGACGAGGGCAGAGGTGATCCGCACGCGAACAGCCTACGGATTCGCGCCAGCGGACCCGGCATCCCCTTTTCGGCCGAGGCACCGGCCACAGTGTTGCGTCGTTGCACGTAGGGAGCTTGTCCAGGATTGATCAGGAGGCTGGTCGCATGCGCCGTACGGTCGCGCTGGTGATGGGAATCTCTGCCGCACTCGCTCTGGCCACCACGGCGGGTGCCGCGGTGCTCGGCGACCGGACCCCCGCGCCCGCGTCCGCGCCGGCCGAGTCGCGCGAGCTCGCGACCGCATTGCAGGGGGCGTCGCCAGCCGAGGCCGGGACCGGTGCGCGGGCCGCGACGGTGGAGGCTGCCGGCAAGGCCGACGGCACCGTGCGCAAGCCGGGCCGGGCCGAGGCGGGCCGGGTCGAGGCGGCGCACGCCGTGCTCGGCTACCTGGGCGCCGACCACACCGCGACCCTGCGCCACCCCGGCGCCGAGTACGTCAAGGTGCACTTCGCGCAGCTCCTGCTGCTGCCCGGCGACTACCTGACGGTCAGCGACCCGAAGCGCACCGAGGTGCACCGCATCGACGGCGACCCGGTCGGCACGGTGCTCGGCGGCGCGGGCCGCTGGGCCATGTCGGTCACCGGCGACACCGCGGTCGTCGAGCTGCACAGCGGCAACCTCGACCTGCTCGGGCTGAGCGGCACGGTCGCGCAGCTCGGCGTGGTGATCGACAAGATCAGCCGGGGGTACACCGAGGCGGAGCGTGGCGCGGCCTCCGACGCGTACCAGAGAGAAAAGCGCGCGGCCGCCACCGGCGGGCGGGAGGAGAGCATCTGCGGCTCCGACCAGAAGGCCGACGCGGTCTGCTACCGCAGCTCGGACCCGGTGGTCTACCGGCGCTCCAAGGCGGTGGCCCGGATGCTCATCGGCGGCGTCGAGCTGTGCACCGCCTGGCGGGTCGGCCCGAAGAACCTGCTGCTCACCAACAATCACTGCGTCGCCGACAAGAACGAGACCGCCGACGTCGAGGTGTGGTTCAACTACCAGTGCGCCGAGTGCGGCGGCTACGAGGTGTTCCGGCCCACCAAGGTGTGGCTGAGCGAGCTGATCGCCACCGACCGCACCCTCGACTTCAGCCTGTTCTCGGTGACCGACTTCGCGCTGGTGGAGAAGTTCGGCTACCTGGAGCTGGACCTGCGCCGCCCGGAGAAGGGCGAGGAGCTGTACATCCCGCAGCACCCCGCCGGGGCGCCCGCGATGGTGGCGGTCAGCAGCGACCGGGACCGGGCCGGCAACTGCGCGGTGGAGAGCAACGCCTACGACGGGTACGCCGACGACACCGACATCTCCTACTACTGCGACACCGAGGGCGGCTCGTCCGGCTCGCCGGTGCTGTCCCGCAGGACGAACAAGGTCATCGCGCTGCACCACTTCGGCGGCTGCCCCAACTCGGGGGTACGCCTGGAGCTGATCAGCAAGAAGCTCGCCGACCTGCGGTGAGCGCTGTGGAGATCGGGTGAAGGCCGCGGGCCGCCGCGCCCCCGGTCAGGCATAGTGGGCCGGTGCGGATTCCGACCCGGCGGCTGAGCCGCTTCGACAGCTGGTGGTGGGACGCCGCGCTGCTCGCGGTGCTGGTGCTGGTCACCGTGCTCGCGGCGCGCGGGGTCACGGCGAGCCTCGACCTCGGGGTGGCCTCGTGGGTGGAGGCCCACCGGCCGGAGTGGGTGTACTGGATCGCGCGGGTGCTGAACTACCTGGGCCAGGGCTGGCTGGTGATGTGGATCCTCACCGGCGGGCTGACGGTGACCCTGCTCATCCGGACCCGGGACCTGCGGGTGCTGCTGCCCGGGGTGATGGGGTTCCTGCTGACGTACCTCACCATCGGGCCGCTGAAGCTGTGGACGCACCGGGACGCGCCGAGCAGCGCCCTGCCCAACGCGGTCGAGTTCTTCAACCCGCTGGCGGTGAACTACTCGAACTCGTACCCGTCCGGGCACGTGGTCAACGCCATCGTCTGGTGGGGCGTCATCGTCATCCTGGCCTCGCGGCTGTTCCGGCTCTCGCCCACGCTGGTGCGCTGGATGCGGGTCGCGCCGCCGGTGATCGTGCTCTGCACGACGACGTACCTGTCGCACCACTGGCTCACCGACGGGATCGCCGCGCTCGCCCTCGGCCTGCTCCTCGACCGCCTCATCCACCGCGTCGACTGGGACGCGATCCTCCCGCCCCGCCGCTGACCGGGGCTCCGCGCGTGTGGCCCGCAGTTTCGGGGAAACTGCGGGAACGTGGCCGCGGATTCGTGCGGTTTCCCGGAAACTGCACCCTGCGGGGCGAAGGTGCCCCTGGTGTACACCGGGCGTTAAGGAGGTGCCCTTCCGTTCTTCGCGCGGGGCGGGCTAGCCTGCGGGCGTGATCTCGACGTTGGCGCGGCGGCTGGGGTTCGGGGACGCCGTGGTCATCGGGCTGGGCGCGATGCTCGGCGCGGGCGTGTTCGTGGTGTGGGGGCCCGCTGCGGCCGCCGCCGGGACCGCCGGTGCGCTGCTGCTCGGGCTCGGCATCGCGGCGTTCGTGGCGGCGTGCAACGCGGCCAGCTCCGCGCGGCTGGCAGCCCGCTACCCGGAGTCCGGCGGCACGTACGTGTACGGGCGGGAGCGGCTGGGCGCGTTCACCGGGTTCCTCGCGGGGTGGGCGTTCGTCATCGGCAAGACCGCGAGCTGCGCCGCGATGGCGCTGACCATCGGGTACTACCTGTGGCCGGGGCAGGCCCGGGTGCTCGCGGTCACGGCCGTCGTCGTGCTGACCGCCGTCAACATCCGGGGCGTGACCAAGACCGCCCTGGCCACCCGGATCCTGGTCGCGGTGACGCTGGCGGTGCTCGCCACGGCCGTCGTCGCGGGGCTGGCCGGTGGCGGTGCGCCCGAGGCGGGCGCGGCCGGGCCCGCCGGGCCGTTCGGCGCGGCCGGGCTGCTGTTCTTCGCGTTCGCCGGGTACGCCCGCATCGCCACGCTGGGCGAGGAGGTGCGCGATCCGGCGCGGACCATCCCGCGGGCGGTGCCCGTCGCGCTCGGCATCGTGCTGGTGGTGTACTTCGCCGTTGCGGTGACCTGCCTGAGCGTGCTCGGCATGCCGGCGCTCGCCCGGTCCGCCGCGCCGCTCGCCGACGTGGTGCGCGCCGCCGGGCTGCCGCAGTTCGCACCGGCGGTGCGGGTCGGGGCCGGGATCGCGGTGTGCGGGGTGCTGCTGAGCCTGCTCGCCGGGGTCGGGCGCACCGTGCTGGCCATGGCCCGCCGGGCCGACCTGCCGAAACGGCTGGAAGCGGTGCACCCGGCGTACGCCACGCCGTGGCTGGCCGAGCTGACCGTCGCCGTGGTGATCATCGTGGTGGTGCTGGCCGCGGACGTACGCGGCGCGATCGGCTTCTCCAGCGTCGCGGTGCTGACCTACTACGCGATCACCAACGCGGCCGCGTGGACCCTCGGCGGCCCGCGCCACCTGCGCGCCGTCGCGGCGCTCGGGCTGGTCGGCTGCGTCGTGCTCGCGATGACCCTGCCCGAGCCGACGGTGCTCGCCGGGGCCGGGATGCTCGGCCTGGGCGTGCTCGCCTACGTGATCCACCGCCGCAAGGGCTGACCGTTCAGAGCGCGAGCGCGGCGCGCAGCCCGGCGTTGACGGCGGCCATCGTGTACGGCCCGAGCGCACCCGCCGGAGCGGTCAGCTCGTCACGCCACAGCTTCTCCACGTCGTCGCACAGCACCCACCCCGCGAGAGGACCGCAGTCGCTGCCGAGCGGCACGACGGTCTCGATGTGCGTGTTCCGGTTCGTGGTGGTGATCCGGACGGCGAGCACCGTGGACAGGTTGCGGTTGCGGTGGTTGTTGCTGACCACTGCGAAGGGCTTGCGCCCCAGCTCGGCGCCCAGGTCGACGAAGTAGACCTCACCCCGGACCGGCGTCCTCACCGGCGTTCGCCGGTCGCGTGCGCGGCCTCCTCGGCCGTCCACTCGGCCACGGAGCGGGCCCGTCGGGTCCGGTGTGCCGCGCGCTCCGCCTCAGCCTGGCCGTTGTGCCAGGTGGCCATGTGCTCGTAGCCGACCTCGAGGGAGATGCCGCGCAGCGTCGCGTCCGCCACGTCGAGCAGCGCGCGGACGCGCGCACCCTCGCTGCTGAGATCGGGAACGTCGCCGCGCTGTGCATACCAGAGTTCGAGCGCGTGCCGCAGCGCCGACTCGACGCCCAGCTCCTGCACCGTCTCCGCGATGCCGTCGGTGACGGTGACACTCATCCTCTTCACTGCACCAGGCTATGCACCACCATGCGGTGCGTCAAGTGGTGCGGTGCCGGTGACGACGACGGCCAGGCGGGTGCCGGGCGGGAAGGCGTCCTGTGCGATCAGGTCATACAGTCCCGCGAGCAGCTTGCCGGTGTAGATCGGGTCGAGCGCCAGCCCGTGCCGGAGCTTGAAGTCGGCGACGAAGGCGTCGAGGCCCGGGGTGCGCTTGGCGTAGCCGCCGTAGTGGTGGTCGAGGTCGACGGCCCAGTTGTCCGTCGGGGCGCCGAGGGCCTGTCGTAGCAGCTCGCGGACCTCGTCGGCGAGGAAGCCCGCGCCTTTGAGTACTGCTATCCCGAGCGCGCGCTGCCCGCTCGACAACCCGGCCGCCAGGCCCGCGAGCGTGCCGCCGGTGCCGACCGGGCAGCAGATCACGTCGAAGTGGGTGCCGATCTCACCGGGCAGCTCGGCGCAGCCCTTGACCGCGAGTGCGTTGCTGCCGCCCTCGGGGATCACGTAGCACGCACCCCAGTCCCGTTCGAGCCGCGCGAGGACCTCGGGCGTGTGCTTGCGGCGGTAGGTCTCGCGGTCGAGGTAGGTGAGCGCCATGCCCTGCGCGGCGGCGTACGCCAGGGACGGGTTGAGCGGCAGGTGCTCCTCCCCGCGTACCACCCCGATGGTCCGGAGGCCGCACCGGCGACCGGCCGCGGCGACCGCGCGGAGATGGTTGGAGTACGCCCCGCCGAAGGTCAGCAGCGTCCCGAACCCCTGCTCCCGCGCCGCCACCAGGTTGTACTTCAGCTTGCGCCACTTGTTCCCCGGCAACTCCGGATCCACGAGGTCATCCCGGACCAGCAGCACCGTCACCCCTGCCGCCGCGATCCTCTCGTCGCGCAGGGTGTCGACCCGCACAAGGCCGCCCCGCGCAAGATCATGTTGATCTTGCGCGAACTGTTGCCCATTCGCCGGATTGGAGTGTGTCATCCCCACAGTTCACGCAAGATCGGCGCCGCAGAGGGGTCAGAGGAGGGTGAGGAAGTGGCGGACGGTGTCGGAGATGGCTTGGCGGGCGGGCTTCAGGTATTTGCGGGGGTCTACGAGCTTCGAGTCGGTGGCGAGGACCTCGCGGACCGCGCCGGTGAAGGCGATGTTCAGGGCGGTGCCGATGTTGATTTTGACCAGGCCGCCGGTGACGGCGCGGCGGAGCTCAGCGTCGCCGACGCCGGAGGAGCCGTGCAGGACCAGGGGGACGGAGACGGCGGACTTGAGGGCCGCGATCAGGTCGTGGTCCAGGGCGGCGTCGCGGGTGGTCATGGCATGGGAGGAGCCGACGGCGACGGCGAGGGCGTCGACGCCGGTCTGGGTGACGTACGCGGCGGCCTCGGCGGGGTCGGTGCGGGCGCCGGGGGCGTGGGCGCCGAGTGGCGGAGCGCCGTCCTTGCCGCCGACGGTGCCCAGCTCGCTCTCCAGCCAGAGGCCGTGCTCGTGGCAGAACTCGGCGGCGGTCTTCGTGGCGGCGACGTTGTCGGCGTAGGGGAGGGCCGAGGCGTCGAACATGACCGAGGAGAAGCCGTGGTCGGGGGCCTGGTGCAGCAGGGCGACCGACTCGACGTGGTCCAGGTGCAGGGCGACGTCGACCGCGGCCAGCTCGGCGACGGCGCGGGTGGCGGCGGCCAGCGGGCCGAGCTGCCCGCCGTGGAACTTCACGGCGTTCTCGCTGATCTGGAGGATCACCGGGCGGCCCGCGGCGGTCGCGCCCGCGGTGATCGCCTCGGCGTGCTCCAGGGTGATGACGTTGAACGCGGCCACGCCGGTGCGCGCGGCGGCCGCTTCGGCGACCAGCTTCCCGGTGGAGACCAGGGTCATCGGATCCACTCTCCCGACTTCATCACGCGGACCACCCGCAGCTCGGAGTCCAGTTCCACGAGGTCGGCGCGCAGGCCGGGGCGCAGCGCGCCGACCTGGTCGCCGAGGCCGACGGCGCGGGCGGGCGTGGTCGCCGCCATCGCCGCCACGTCCGTCATGGACAGTCCCGCGCCGAGCGCCTGGCGCACCGCCGCGTCCATGGTGAGGGTGCTGCCCGCGATGCTGCCGTCCCGGGCCAGCCGGGCGACCCGGTCGGCCACGATCACGGCCTGGCCGCCGAGGTCGTACTCGCCGTCGGCCATGCCCGCGGCGTCCATCGCGTCGGTGATCAGCGCGGCCCGCGCGGGTCCGGCCGCGTGCGCGGCGAACAGCAGCGTGCCGTCGTGCAGGTGTACGCCGTCGGCCACCAGCTCGCACATCACCGACGGGGCGTCCAGCAGCGCCACGATCGGCCCCGGCTCGCGGTGGTGCACCGGGCGCATGCCGTTGAACAGGTGCGTGGCGACCGTCGCGCCCGCCTCGATGGCGGCGTTGACCTCGGCGTACGACCCGTCGGTGTGACCGACCGCGGCCACCACGCCGTGCTCGGCGAGCAGCCGGATCGCGTCGAGCGCGCCGGGCCGCTCCGGGGCGATGGTGACCATGCGCAGTGTGCCGTCGGCCAGCTTGATCAGCTCGGTCAGCTCGTCGAGCGACGGGTCGCGCAGGAACTCGGGGTTCTGCGCGCCGCAGCGCGCGTGCGACAGGTACGGCCCCTCGAAGTGCACGCCGGCCAGCACGCCCTCGGCGACCAGCGGCGCGTACGCGAGCACCGCGTCCCGCATCAGCGCGAACGGGGACGAGACCAGGCTGGCCAGCAGCGTGGTCGTGCCGTGGCGCAGGTGGAACGCGGCCGCCCCGCGCGCCGAGGCGGCGTCGCCGGTGGTGAACGTGTGCCCGCCGCCGCCGTGGGTGTGGATGTCCACGAACCCCGGCAGGATCCAGCGGTCCGCGGCCGACGCGGTGGGCGCGACGGCGCCGATACGGTCTCCGTCGATGCTCAGCGTGCCCTCGACGACGCCGCCGGGGGTGACGATCCGTCCGCTGACGGTCATGCCTGCTCCTCGTTTCGCTCGGCGGGGGCTCGATGGCGCTGCGGATGCGGTGCGGTCATGCCCGCTCCCCGACCAGGTCCAGGGCGATCAGGGCCGCGCCGAGGCTGCCGGACTCGTCGCCCAGCTCGGCGCGCACGATCTCGGGCACGCGGTGGAAGGTGACCTTCTTACCCAGCGCGTCGCGCAGGGGCGCGAGCAGCGTCTCGCCGGACTCGGCCAGGCCGCCGCCGATGACGACCAGCTCGGGGTCGTAGAGGGCCTGGCCGGTGAGCAGGCCGTCGGCCAGCGCGTCCACGGTTTCGGCCCATACCCGGTCGGCGTGCTTGTCCGTGCCCAGCCGCCCGGCGACCTGCGCCGCGGTGGCCGGTGTGCCGACCAGCTCGGCGTAGCGCCGCTCCACCGCGCTGGCGGAGGCGACCGCTTCGAGGCAGCCCCGCAGGCCGCAGCCGCAGAGCGGGCCGGCGGGGCGGACCACGATGTGGCCGATCTCCCCGGCCGCGCCGTGCGCGCCCGCCATCACGGCGCCGTCGACGACGTGCGCGGCGGCGATGCCGGTGCCGATCGGCACGACCAGCACGTGCCTGCGGCCCCGCCCGGCGCCCAGGCGGGCCTCGGCCAGGCCGCTGGCGCGCACGTCGTGGCCGACCGCGGTGGGCAGGCCGGTGCGCGCGTGCACCTCCTGGCGCAGCGGCACGTCGCGGAAGCCGATGTTCGAGGAGTACGTGGCGATGCCGTCGGCCTCGTTCACGATGCCGGGCACGACCACGCCCGCGCCGACCGGACGCCAGCCGCGCTCGGCGGCGGTCGCGGCCAGTCCGGCGGCCACGTCGAGGATGGTGCCGAGCACCGCCTGCGGACCGCGCTCGCGGCCGGTGGCGTGGCGCTCGGTGTGGCGTACCCGGTGGTCCGTGCCGACCAGGGCGCACTTCATGCCGGTGCCGCCGACGTCGATCGAGACGACGACGTCGGCGGGCTCGTGAGCGGTGGTCATGCCCTCTCCCTGCTGCGTACGCCCGGGACCGGCACGCCCCTGGCCTCGTCGGTGGCCCGGCGCGTGCGGGGGACCGGCGCGCGGGGCGGGCGGCCGGCGATCGCGGCCGCGCCGGATGCCAGGATGCGCGTACTCATGACAGGACGACCGAGCGGGTCAGGTGCCGCGGCTCGTCCGGGTTGAGGCCCCGGTGCTCGGCGAGCGCGACGGCGAAACGCTGCGCGACGATCAGGTGCGCGACCGGGTCGATGTCCGCGTCGTGCACGAAGGCCGCGCCGGTCGCCTCGACGTCGGCCCGCAGGCCCGCCGGGACCTCGCCGAAGGCCCACACCGCGCGGCCGGGGGCGCTGATCGAGATCGGGCCGTGCCGGAAGTCCATCGCCGGGTACGCCTCGGTCCAGAAGGTGGCCGCCTCGCGGCACTTCAGCGCCGCCTCCTGGGCCAGGCCGTTGGTCCAGCCGCGGCCCACGAAGGTGACCTGCTCGATGGTGGCCGGGTCCAGCGGGAGCGGCAGGGCGAGCGCGCGCTGCGCGTCGTCGGCGGCCTTGGCCAGGTCCGCGCCCAGCGAGGCGCGCAGCAGGGTGAGCGCGCTGGTGGCGAAGCGGGTCTGCACGACCGAGCGCTCGTCGGCCCAGGGCAGCGCGATCACGTCGCGGGCCAGCGTCACGGCCGGGGTGTCCATGTCGCCGACCAGGACCGTGCTGCGGTCGCCGGCCTTGCGCAGGATGTCGAGCACCTCGGTGGTGGTGCCGGACCGGGTGATCGCGATGATCCGGTCGTAGGGCCGGTCGATCGGGAACTCCGAGCCCGCGAAGGCGTCGGTCTCGCCCTGGCCGGCCGCCTCGCGCAGGCTCGCGTACGCCATCGCCATGAACCAGGAGGTGCCGCAGCCCACGACGGCGACGCGCTCGCCGGGTGCGGGCAGCGCCCCGGCCGCTCCGGCGGCCTCGGCCGCGGCGCGTCGCCAGAGGTCAGGCTGGCTGTTGATCTCTTCGGCGACGTACGTCATGGCGGCGACCCCTCCAGCAGGCGTGCGCGTAACGGTTCGAAAGTACGGTGTTTCGCGCGCTATTCTGCGTGACGCCTCCGCCGAAGGCAACTCAAGAGTCACATACGCGCAGCACATCGCGTTGCATGGGCCGGTTTCGCGCACTAGTGTGCACGCATCCGCTCAGAAATCGCGCAAACGGAGGATCGGTGGACCGGTACGCCCGCTGGAACGCGCTGCTGGAACTGCTCACCGACTCCGGCCGGGTCACCGTCGAGGAGGCCGCCGAGCGGCTCGACGTCTCCCAGGCCACCATCCGCCGCGACTTCGACCAGCTCGCCCAGCAGCAGATGATCACCCGTACCCGGGGCGGGGCGGTGGCCAGCGGCGTCTCGTACGACCTGCCGCTGCGCTACAAGACCGCCAAGCACTCGGCCGAGAAGCAGCGCATCGGCGCCGCCGCGGCCGCGCTCGTGCAGCCCGGCATGGTGGTCGGCCTCAACGGCGGCACCACCACCACCGAGGTGGCGCGGGCGCTGGCCGTGCGCCCCGAGCTGAACTCGACCTCCGAGGGCGCGCAGCTCACCGTCGTCACCAACGCGCTGAACATCGCCAACGAGCTGCTGGTCCGCTCCCGGATGAAGATCGTGGTCACCGGCGGCGTGGTGCGCCCGCAGTCGTTCGAGCTGGTCGGCCCGCTCGGCGGCGGCATCCTGCGCGAGGTCACCCTCGACCTGGTGCTGCTCGGCGTGGACGCGATCGACGTGACGCTCGGCGCGGCCGCCCACCACGAGGGCGAGGCGGCGATGAACTCGCTGATGGTGGCGCGGGCCAAGCGCGTCGCCATCATCGCGGACTCGTCCAAGCTGGGCAGCCACGCGTTCGCCCGCATCTGCGCCGTCGAGCGCATCGAAACCCTGATCACGGACTCCAACGCGGACCCCGCCGCCGTCGCCGCCTTCCGCGCCGCCGACCTCAACGTCATCGTCGCCTGAGCCGCCCGCGGCCCGCGGCCCGCGGGCCGCGGGCCGCGGGCCGCCATGTCCGGCGTCCTTGATCGTCCGACTTGCCTGGCACCTGGGCGAATCATGAACGCGCATACCCCCATGTGCCTGGCAAATCGGATGACCTTGGTCGCGGCGCGGGGGAGGGCGCGCACGCAGGGTGACGCGGAGGGTGGGTTGTGAAGGATCGGGGGAGAGCGGGGGTGCGTGGGGGGTGCATACCTCGTAGGGTGCGGTGGTCATCGTTAGCTAGGAGGTCCCTGTGACCGCTGTCTTGGAGATCCAAGGCCTGACAAAGACGTACCGTGCCCGGGGCGGACCCCGCCGCGCGCTGGACGGCTTCGAGATGTACGTGGAAGCGGGCCAGGTGCACGGCTTCCTCGGGCCGAACGGCTCCGGCAAGACCACCACCCTGCGTACGCTGCTCGGCCTGATCAAGCCGGACAGCGGTGACCTGCGGATCCTGGGCCGACCGGTGCCGGCCGAGCTGCCGCAGGTCATCGCGCACGTCGGGGCGATCGTGGAGAGCCCGCAGTTCTTCCCCCACTTCTCCGCCCGGGACACCCTGTCGCTGCTGGCCGACGCGGGCAACCTGCCGCAGTCGCGCGTCGACTGGGCGCTGGAGCTGGTCGGTCTGCGCGACCGCGCCAAGGAGCGGGTCAAGACGTACTCCCTCGGCATGAAGCAGCGGCTGGCGGTCGCGTCGGCGCTGCTCAAGCAGCCGAAGCTGCTGATCCTGGACGAGCCCGCCAACGGCCTGGACCCGGGCGGCATCCGCGAGATGCGCGACATGATGGCGACGCTGTCGGCGGGCGGCATGACCGTCGTGCTGTCCAGCCACATCCTCGGCGAGGTGCAGTTGATCTGTGACAGCGTCACGATCATCTCGCTGGGCCGGCGGGTGGCCGCGGGCCCGGTGGCCGAGGTGCTGCAGGCGCACTCGTCGGGCCAGGTGCGGGTCGCCCTGGAGACCCCGGCGGACCTGAGCGCCGCGGCGCAGGTGCTGGTGGCGGCCGGTATGCAGCTGCAGGCGCACGCCGACCACCTGATGCTGACCGGGGTCGACAAGCCCGCGCTGATCGCCCGGCTGCTCGCCGAACGCCAGCTCTACGTCTCGGAGCTGGCTCCGGTCCACGCCGACCTGGAGAGCGTGTTCCTTGAGCTGACCGGCACCGCTCCGGTGCCCGGCCAGAACCGTCAGGTTGATCAGAGCGTGAAGCCGGACACGGCTCAGGACGGAGTGTCGGCAGCATGAGTCTCGTCAGGGCGGAGCGGCGCAGGTTCGTCAAGCGCCGGCTGATCAAGTGGCTGATCGTCGTCGCGGTGGCGATCCTGGCGGTGATCGGGGCCGCCATGTTCTTCGACAACCAGAAGGTGTCCCCGGAGACGCTGGCGTCGGCGCAGGCCAAGGCCGAGGCGGAGTACAACTTTGCGATGGAGGACTTCCAGCGGCAGCTGAAGGCCTGCCAGGAGACGCCGTCGGGCAGCGTCAAGCCGGACTACTGCCAGTGGGTGGAGAGCGGCGAGCAGCCGCAGCGCGACTGGTACCGCGCCGAGTACTACATGCCCTCCACGTTCGTGTTCAAGGGCGCGTTCGAAGAGATGATCATCGTCTGGGCGGCGATCATGGCGGTGATCGCGTTCGTGATCGGAGCGTCGTTCGTCGGCGCCGAGTGGAGCACCGGCTCCATGTCCAGCCTGCTCACCTGGCGGCCGAAGCGGCTGTCGGTGCTGGGCACCAAGCTCGGCGTGCTGATCGGCTGGCTGGTCACGATCGCGGTGGTCACCGGGGCGCTGTGGACCGCGGCGATGTGGGCGACGGCGGTGTACCGCGGCAGCACCGCGGGCATGACCCCCGGCACCTGGCAGTCGCTGGGCCTGACCGGGCTGCGCGGCACGGGCCTGATCGTCGCGGCCGGCGTGCTCGGCTTCGCGCTGGCCACGCTGGGCAGGCACACCGGTGTGGCGCTGGGCGTCGCGCTGGCGGTGGTGATCGTCGGCCAGGTCGGCCTGACCATCCTGCTGCTGGCGCTGCGGGTGCCGTTCTTCGAGATGTACCTGATCCCGACGCACCTGCAGGCGTGGATGGGCAAGGCGCAGGAGGTCGGCAACCCGTTCGCGAACCCGGCCGACTGCATGGGCGGCCAGTGCGTCGAGCAGGTGAAGACCATCACCTGGCAGGACACCGGCTCGATCACCCTGGGCGCCATCGCGGTGCTGCTGGTGCTGGCCTTCTGGCAGATGCGCCGGCGTGACGTGAGCTGACGGCCACGTTAAGCGGCAGGCGGTCGGGGGTATGTCAAACCTCGGCCGCCTTCCTTTTTGTGGCACGGCAACCCGCTCCGGCGGCCTTTCGTTGATCTCGACAGGGCACCTAGACTCGGTGAACGTGGTTCGCGGGGAGGGGACAAAATGGAGCAGATGAGGCGGCGTACGCGTGCCGACGAAGCCGACCCGGCCGAGCTGCCCCTGATCCCCACCCCCCGCCGCGAGCCGTCCCAGCTCGACCCCGCCTCCGCGGGCCTGCTGCCCGCCGAGAGCGACGACGAGGTCGACTCGGACCTGCCCGCGCCGGTCGGCGTGGTGGAGGACGGGCTCGACGAGCGCGAGCGGCACATCCTCGCCTTCGAGAAGCAGTGGTGGCGCCACGCCGGGGCCAAGGAGCAGGCGATCCGGGACAGCTTCGGGCTCTCCGCGACGCGTTACTACCAGCTGCTGAACGCGCTGCTGGACAACCCGGCCGCACTGGAGCTGGAGCCGGTGCTGGTGGGCCGGCTGCGCCGGTTGCGCGGCAGCCGCGCGCGGACCCGCAGCACCCGCTGAAGCCTGAAAGCCACCCGTACGCGACCTGAAAGAACTCTCAGCTGCGCTGGGGGTTCTCCCTGAGGGGACCGGGGGCGCGGAGCCGTACTGTGGCGGGCATGCGCGCGTTCGGGTCCCGGTTGCGGGCGAAGCTGAACAGACGGTGGCTCGCGGGCGGTCTCGCCGCCGCGGTGCTGGCCGGTGGTGTGGCGTGGGCGCTCCTGCCCGCCGACCCCGGCTACCGCACGATCGACGAGCGGGTGACGGTGCGTACCGGCCCGGCCGGCGACCAGACGGCCACCCTCGACACCCGCCTCTACCTACCCGACGGCGCGTCCGCGTCGCGCAAGGTGCCCGCGCTGCTGCTCGGGCACGGGTTCGGCGGCACCAAGGACAGCGTCTCGGCCGACGCCAAGGACCTGGCCGGGCTCGGCTACGCGGTGCTCACCTGGACCGCGCAGGGCCTCGGCGCGAGCACCGGGCAGATCCACCTGAACTCCCCGGACTGGGAGGTCAAGGACGCTCAGGGCCTGCTCGACCACCTGGCCGCCCGGCCGGAGATCATGCTCGACAAGCCCGGCGACCCGCGCGCGGGCGCCATGGGCGGCTCGTACGGCGGCAACCTGTCGCTGATGCTGGCCGCGCAGGACCCCCGGCTGGACGCGATCGTTCCCATGATCACCTGGAACGACCTGGGCCAGTCGCTGTTCCAGCAGTCGCTGGCCGACAAGCCCGGCGACGGCGTGCTCAAGCAGGCCTGGGCGGGCATCTTCTTCGGTTCCGGCATGGGCGGCGGGCGCGGCGGCGGCCTGAACCTGGACGCGCTCGGCGCGACGGGCGGCGACGGTGACGACGACGGCGACGGGCCCGGCGGCTCGGGCGGCGAAGGTGTCAACGGTGCCGGTGGCACGGGCGACGCGAGCGGCATGCCCGGCGATCGCGGCGGCGCGGCCCTCGACCCGCAGTGCGGGCGCTGGGCAGCCGATGTCTGCGAGACCTACCTGCGGGTGGCGGCCACCGGGCGCCTCGACGACCCGGCCCGGCAGATGCTGGCCCAGCGCAGCCCCGCCACCGTCCTGAGCAGGATCAAGGCACCCACGCTGCTGATCCAGGGCGAGACCGACTCACTGTTCCCGCTGGCCGAGGCCGACGCCAACGCGCGCGGCATCGCCGCCAACGGGACCCCGGTGCGGGTGGCCTGGTTCACCGGCGGCCACGACGGCGGCGACGGCCCCCAGTCCGACCAGGATCGGCTCAAGTACCTCATCGCGACGTGGTTCGACCACTACCTCAAGGGCAACGGCGACGCGCCCGCGAACAGCTTCACCTACTCCCGGATCACCGGCCTGGACGCCGTGGACCGCGGCCAGATGGCCACCGGCTACCAGGTGACCGACTACCCGGGCCTGGGCGGCGGGCAGACCCTGCAGGTGCCGGTGACCGGCCGCGCGCGCGCCATCGCCAACCCGCCCAACGGCACCCCGGCCGCGCTGTCCTCGCTGCCGGGCGCCGGTTCGCTGGCCAGCCTGATCAGCGGCGCCGCCGCGACCGACCTGCCCGGCCAGCACGCGCGCTTCGAGTCCGCGCCGCTGGAGCAGACGGTGTCCGTGGTCGGCGCGCCGCAGGTCAGCATCAAGGCCGCGTCGCCGACCGGCGAGGCGGTGCTGTTCGTCAAGCTGTACGACGTCGACCCCGACGGCCGCGCCACGCTCAGCGGCGGGCTGGTCGCCCCGGTCCGGCTGACCGGCCTGCCGGCCGAGCTGGCCCAGGCGCAGCCGGTGCGGGTGAGCCTGCCCGGGATCGTGCACGAGATCGAGGCCGGGCACCGGCTGCGCGTCACCATCGCCACCGCCGACCAGTCGTACCTCGGCCCGGCGGACCCGGTCGAGTACACCGTCGCGGTCGGCGACAGGAGCAGTGGCGCGGTCACCCTGCCCACGGTCACCGCGACGCCCATCGCGACCGCCGACACGCTGTGGCTGTACGTGCTGCTGGGGCTGCTGGCGCTGATCGCGCTGGGGCTGGCCGTGGTCATCGTGGTGGCCCGGCGGCGGCACCGGCGGGTGGACCACTCGGTGTCGGCCGAGCACGCGGACACCCCGCTGTGGGTGCGCGGGCTGCGCAAGACGTACGGCGACTTCGTCGCGGTCGACGAGATCAGCTTCACCGTGGAGCGCGGCCAGGTGGTCGGCCTGCTCGGCCCGAACGGCGCCGGCAAGACCACCAGCCTGCGCGTGCTCATGGGCCTCACCCAGGCCACCGCGGGCGAGGTGCTCATCTTCGGCCACCGGCTCGCGCCGGGCGCCCCGGTGCTGTCCCGCATCGGCGCCCTGGTCGAGGGCCCCGGCTTCCTGCCCCACCTGACCGGCGAGCAGAACCTCACCGCGTACTGGCGGGCCACCGGCCGCCCGTGGGAGGAGGCCCAGTTCGAGCGGGCCCTGGAGATCGCCGGCCTCGGCGACGCGGTCAAGCGCAAGGTCAAGAACTACAGCCACGGTATGAAGCAGCGCCTGGCCGTGGCCCAGGCCATGCTCGGCCTGCCGGAGCTACTGGTGCTCGACGAGCCGACGGACGGGCTGGACCCGCCGCAGATCGCCGAGATGCGCCGGGTGCTGCAGCGCTACGCCGAGAACGGGCGGGCGGTGCTGGTCTCCAGCCACCTGCTGGCCGAGGTCGAGCAGACCTGCACCCACGCGGTGGTCGTGCACAAGGGCCGGGTGGTCGCCTCCGGCCGGGTCGACGAGATCGTGGGGGACAGCCCGACCACCCTGCTCGACGTCACCGACATCGACCTGGCCAGCAAGACGCTGGACCGGCTCGACGGCGTCGCCGGGTACGCGGTCGACGGCGAGCGCACGCTCGTGGTGGACCTCGGCGACCTGAGCCGCACCGAGGCGGTGTCCGCGCTGGTGCGGGCCGGGGTCGGCATCGACCGGGTGACGCCGCGGCGGCGCCTGGAGGACGCGTTCCTGGCCCTGGTGGGCGAGTCGACGGCGGGAAGTGGGGACCGATGAGCACGACGGCTGTTCCGCAGGCGGACGGCGCGGCGGCGGGTTACCGTCCCGCCCGCACGCTGACCTACGCGACCGAGTTCGCCCGGCAGTGGCGGCGCAAGCGGACCCAGCTCGCGCTGGGCTTCATGGTGCTGCTGCCGGTCATCCTGCTGATCGCGTTCGAGCTGGGCGGGGAGGACGACGACGGCCGCTCCGGCCGGGGCCAGTTCTCCCAGCTCTCCGACGCGGCGATCTCCGGCGGCCTGAACTTCGCCATGTTCGCGCTGTTCGTCTCGGCCAGCTTCCTGCTGGTCGTGGTGGTGGCGCTGTTCCACGGCGACACCGTCGCCGCCGAGGCGAGCTGGGGGAGCCTGCGCTACCTGCTCGCCGTGCCGGTGCCCCGGGCCCGCCTGCTCGGCATCAAGCTCGCGGTCGCCCTGAGCTACTCCGCCCTGGCCATGCTGACCCTGCTGGGCACGGCCCTGCTGCTCGGCTCGCTCCGCTACGGCTGGCACCCGCTCCAGTCCGGCCTGGCCGCCGAGATCCCACCCGCCGAGGGCGTGCTGCGCCTGCTCGCCACCGCCGGCTTCCTCGGCGTCAACATGCTCGTCGTAGCGGGCCTGGCCTTCCTGCTCTCCGTCCTGACCGACGCCCCGCTGGGCGCGGTCGGCGGCGCGGTCCTGCTCTACATCGTCTCGTCGATCCTCGACCAGATCACCGCCCTCGGCGAACTCCGCAACTTCCTCCCCACCCACTTCGCCCAGGCCTACCTCGGCCTGCTGACCACACCGATGCAGTTCGACGACATCATCAAGGGCACCATCTCGGCCATCTGCTACTTCACCCTCTTCGTAGCCCTCGCCTTCGCCCGCTTCACCCGCAAGGACGTCGTCTCCTAACCCGCCCCGCGCCACCGCTTCAAGATCACGACGATCTTGCGCGAACTGTTAGTGATACGCCCGATTCGCGCGTGTCGTACCCACAGTTCGCGCAAGATCGTCGCTGTTGTCGGGCCTGACGTGACGCTTACATTGCGCGGGGCGGGGGTTTACCGAGGGGGCGCAGAGTCGCCCCCATGAGACGTGCCATCGCTATGACGGCGGTCGCCGTGGCCCTGGGGCTGGCGCTGACCGGGTGCCGGGGCGGGGGTGGGCGGGACGCGCAGTCGCCGGTCCGGCCCGATACCGCCGGGACCGTGAGCACGCCGGCCGCGCCGGCGCCGCAGGAGACCGCCCCCGCCGACCCGGCCGCCGCCGCGGGCCGGGCCGACCAGGACATCGCCGAGCTGGACAGGCTCCTGGGCGAGCTGGACGGGCAGCTGAAGAAGGCAGAGGAGAGCCCGAACGATGAGGACTGAACCACTGATCCGCCGCGCCCTGGTGAGCACGGCCGCGTTGCTCGCGGTGACCGCGCTGGGCGCTGCAATCGCCCTGCCCGCCCAGGCCGCTGCCGCCCTGCCCGCCCAGGCCGCTGCTCCGGCTCCGGCCACGCGTGCCGGGTCACCGGCGGCGGCGGACAAGGCCGCCACGCTGGACGCCGCGAAGAAGCTGACCACCGCGCGCATCGACGGACGCCTGGCGATGCTCAAAGTGAGCGGCGTGGCGATCCGCAACGCGGCCCGCCTGACCGACGCCCACCAGGCCGCCCTGCAGAAGATCATCGACGCGGACCTGGCCGGGCTGACCGAGCTGCGCGCGAAGGTCGCCGCCGAGACCACCGTCGAGGCGGTCCGCGCCGACGCCCGCAGCATGGTCGAGGACTACCGGGTCTACCTGCTGGTCCGTCCGCAGGTGCACCTGACCGTCGCGGCCGACGTGGAGTCGGCGGCGCTGGCCCGCCTGCGCGAGGCCCACGGCAAGCTCGCCGAGGCGGTCGCCGCCGCCAAGGCCGCGGGCAGGGACATCGGCGACGCCGAGGCGAAGCTCGCCCACCTCAAGGCCGAACTCGACGCCGTGGACCTGGCCGGAGTGGCCGACACCCTGCTCGCCGTCGAACCGGGCCCGGACGCCGCCGCGATCCGCGCCAAGACCGGCGCCGCCCGCGCCGCCGTGCGCGCCGCCCGTATCCACCTGCGCGCCGCGCTCGCCGACGCGAAGGCCGTACGCGACATCCTCAAACCCTGACTTTGAAAGGAAGGGCACCTTCTTATCGCTTCGCGTATAAGAAGGTGCCCTTCCCAACCTCAGTGAGGTGTGCATCTCATCGGGTGAGAACGCTGGCCCGGGGCAGAGCGCTTCTGCTTAACTGCAAGCACAACTGAATACCTCATCCAGAGGAGCTGAGGGACACGGCCCGATGACGCTCCGGCAACCACCATCGATGGCAGGTGCCAACTCCGTCCGGCGGGCCAGATCGGTGACGCCGGGAAGATGAGAGGAAACATCTCATGACGTCTGCCGTCATCTCGCCGCTCGGTGTCGACTCGCCCGCTCGCGGGCTGGAGTGCCGCGGCTGCGGCGCCCGCTTCCCGCTCGCCGCGCAGCACGCGTGTTACGAGTGTTTCGGCCCGCTCGAGGTCTGGTACGACGCGGACGCGCTCGCCACGGTGACCCGCGCGCAGATCGAGGCGGGACCCAAGAACATCTGGCGTTACGCCGGGCTGCTGCCCGCCGGCCAGCGCGCCGCCGACCGGGTGTCGCTCGACCCCGGCTTCACCCCGCTGGTCCGCGCCGACGCGCTCGCCGCCGAGATCGGCCTGCGCGCGCCGCTGTGGGTGAAGGACGACTCGGCCAACCCGACGCACTCCTTCAAGGACCGCGTGGTGTCGGTGGCGCTGACCGCCGCGAAGGCGCTCGGGTTCACCCGCTACGCCTGCGCCTCGACCGGCAACCTGGCCAACTCGGTGGCCGCGCACGCGGCCCGCGCCGGGGTCCCGTCGATCGTGTTCATCCCGTGGGACCTGGAGCCCGGCAAGATCATCACGACCGCCGTGTACGGCGGCGACCTGGTCGCCATCGAGGGCTCCTACGACGACGTGAACCGTCTCTGCTCGGAGCTGGTCGAGACCGACGAGTTCGAGGACACCGCGTTCGTGAACGTGAACGTGCGGCCGTTCTACGCCGAGGGCTCCAAGACGCTCGGCTACGAGGTGGCCGAGCAGCTCGGCTGGCGCATCCCGGCCCAGGTGGTCATCCCGATGGCCTCCGGCGAGCTGCTGACCAAGGTGGACAAGGCGTTCGAGGAGCTGGTCGGCGCGGGTCTGGCGGTGGCGCCGGAGGGCGGCTGGAAGGTGTTCGGCGCGCAGTCGCTGGGCTGCAACCCGATCGCGACCGCGCTGCACGCCGGCACCGACGTGATCACCCCCGTGAAGCCGACCGGCATCGCGAAGTCGCTGAACATCGGCGACCCGGCCGCCGGCCTGTACGCGCTGGAGGCGGTGCGTCGCACCGGCGGCTGGATGGACTACGCCTCCGACGACGAGATCCGCGACGGCATCCGCCTGCTGGCCCGCACCACCGGCGTCTTCGCGGAGACCGCGGGCGGCGTGACCACCGCCGTGACCGCGAAGCTGGTCGCCTCCGGCAAGCTCGACCCCACCCTGGAGACCGTCGTCTACAACACCGGCGAGGGCCTCAAGACCCTGGACGCCGTCGCCGCCCTGGTCGGCCCCACCTACCAGGTCAAGCCCTCCCTGCGCGCCGCCCGCGAGGCCGGCCTCCTCGGCTGAGAAGGAAGGGCACCTTCTTATCGCTTTTCGTAGTAGAAGGTGCCCTTCTTAACGCGCGAGCAAAAACCGGGTGCGCGGCGGCATGGGGCGGGGGACCCTGGCGGGCATGAGCCTTCACATCGCGCCGGTCGACGCCGACGATCCCGCCTCGGTCGCCGCCTGGGTCCAGGTCATGAGCCAGGTGTGCGACCACGAGACGCCGCACTTCCCACGGGTATCCGAACGGGCCGGGCAGCTGATGCAGAGGCATCGCTTCCCGGCCCGCGTCGTGCGGGACCGGGTGGCGTGGCTGGACGGCGTGCCGGTGGGCCGGCTCGAACTGGTCTACATGACCGAGCAGAACCTCAAGCACCTCGTCTTCACGCTGGAGGTGGTGCCCGCGTACCGGCGCCGGGGCGTGGGCCGCGCGATGTTCGAGCACGTGCTGGCGTACGCGCGCGAGCACGGGCTCACCGAGCTGGTCTCCAGCTCCAGCCTGTCGCTGCCGGGCCTGCCCGCCCCCGACGAGGCCGGTCCGGCGTTCGCCACCGCGCTCGGCTTCACGAACACGCTGCCCGAGGTGCAGCGGCGGCTGTCGACGGCCGACGTGGACGAGAACGTGCTGGCCGGGATGGAGGCCGCGGCGCGGGCCAAGGCGACGGGCTATCGCCTGGTGCAGTGGCGCGGCGCGGCCCCGGTCGAGCTGGTGGAGCGCCTGGCCTACCTCGACTCGCGGTTGATGACCGACGCGCCCATGGGCGATCTCAAGGTGGAGCCGGAGAAACCGGACGTGACCCGCTTCCGCCGGATCGAGGAGGTCGTCGCGGCCCGGCAGCGGCGCACCTACCACACCGGGGCGGTGCACGAGGACTCCGGCGACCTGGTCGCCTGGACCTTCATCTCGATCGGGGAGGCGCCCTGGCACGCCTTCCAGCAGATCACCATCGTCGACCCGAAGCACCGCGGCCACCGGCTGGGCGCGCTGGTGAAGGTGGCCAACCTGCGGTACTTCCGGGAGGGCGAGCCGCAGACCGAGCACATCGACACGTTCAACGCGGCGGAGAACAGCTACATGGTCTCGATCAACGAGCAGATGGGGTTCCGCCGGATGGCCGCGTTCCAGAGTTGGCAGCGTGATCTGGAGCCTGCGGCCGAACCGGCGGCCTAAAACGGTCAATTCGCCTGAAACCAACTGTAGGTTCGCCCGGCACCAGGCCGGGCGCATGATCGTTGATCAGGGACATGAGGCGTCGTTTGCTCGTGTCCCTGATCGCTGCCCTCACTGTGGTCCCGGCGCTGCTCGTGGCGAGCGCGCCGGCCGGTTCGGCCCCGCCCGCGGGCGGCACCCTGGTCGCGAAGATCTACGCCACCCGCGAGGGGCTGGTCGGCTGGAAGACCGCCAACGGCCACACCATCAAGAAGCGGGACTGGTTCGCGGCGCTGCCCTCCTGGCGCGCGCTGAACGACCGGGGTGAGGGCGACCGGAGCGTACGGGTCTGCCACGAGGGCAACGACCGCTGCGTGTTCCTGCCGGTGTGGGACGTCGGCCCGTGGAACACCAAGGACGACTACTGGGCCGAGGACCGGCACATGTGGGACGAGCTGCCGCGCGGCAAGCCCCAGGCGCAGGCGGCGTACCAGGACGACCACAACGACGGCGAGGACGAGTTCGGTCGCGAGGTGCGCAACCCGGCCGGCATCGACATCGCCGACGGCGCGTTCTGGGACGGGCTCGGCCTGACCGACAACGCCTGGGTGCACGTCACCTACCTGTGGACCGGCGCGGGCGACCGCGGCGAGGTCGACACCGACGGCGAGTGGCTGCGGGTGCGCTCGGCCCCGAAGGTCAAGGCGTCGCTGCGCGGCGGGGCCGGCGACTACGCGCGGCTGCCGATCCGGTGCCAGGTCAAGGGCGACAAGGTCGAGGGCACGGTACGCACCACCGACCTGTGGAACCGGGTCGGCGACGGCATCTACGTCTCCCACGCGTACGTGCGCCTGCTGGACGGCGCCAAGCCACGAAAGTGCTGATCAAGCCGGGAGGGTGGCACCGCTCACGGCGTCGGGCATGATGAGGGCATGACTGCTACCGCCACGGATCTCTTCACCACCCATGAGGAGCTGCTGAACAGCGCGCTGCGGGCGATCACCGAGCGCGGCTACTGGTCGGCGTACCCGGAGTCGCCCAGCCCGAAGGTGTACGGCGAGACCGCCGCCGCCGACGGCAAGGCCGCGTTCACCGCCCTGCTCGGCAAGGACTTCCCGCTGGACCAGCCCGCCGACGAGTGGGTCGCCCCGGAGCGCTCGCCGTTCGGGGTGGCGCTCGACGTGCGATACCCCCGCACCGGTGTCGACGCCCTGATCGCCGCGGCGCAGGCCGCGCTGCCGTCGTGGCGCGACGCGGGTCCGCAGGTGCGCGCGGGCGTGTGCCTGGAGATCCTCGCCCGCCTGCACAAGCGGGTGTTCGAGCTGGCCAACGCGGTGCACGCGACCACCGGCCAGGCGTTCGTGATGGCCTTCCAGGCGGGCGGCCCGCACGCGCTCGACCGCGCGCTGGAGGCGGTGGCGTACGGCTACGCCGAGCAGACCCGGCAGGTCGGCTCCGTGGTGTGGACGAAGAAGGCCGACACCCTGGCCAAGACCTACCACCTGGTGCCGCGCGGCATCGGGCTGGTCATCGGCTGCAACACCTTCCCGACCTGGAACTCGTGGCCGGGCCTGTTCGCCTCGCTGATCACCGGCAACCCGGTGCTGGTCAAGCCGCACCCGCGCGCGGTGCTGCCGCTCGCCATCACCGTGCAGGTCGCCCGCGAGGTGCTCGCCGAGGCCGGGCTCGACCCGAACACGGTGCAGCTCGCCGTCGACACCCGCGAGGCCCCGATCGCCGCCGACCTGGCGTTGCGGCCGGAGGTGCGCATCATCGACTTCACCGGCTCGACCGGGTTCGGCGACTGGCTGGAGGCCAACGCCCGGCAGGCGCAGGTGTACACCGAGAAGGCCGGGGTCAACACGGTCGTCGTCGACTCGACGAACGACTTCGCCGGCATGTGCCGCAACCTCGGCTTCTCGCTGACCCTCTACAGCGGCCAGATGTGCACCACCCCGCAGAACCTGCTCATCCCGGCGGCCGGCATCGAGACCGAAGCCGGGCACAAGAGCTTCGACGAGGTCGTGGCCGGCATCGCCGACGGGGTCCGTGCCATCACCGGCGACCCGGCCAAGGCCGTGGAGCTGACCGGCGCGATCGTCAACGAAGACGTGCTGGACCGGATCGAGTCCGCCCGCAAGCTGGGCGACGTCGTGCTCGACTCGGCCGAGCTGGCCCACCCGGCGTACGCGGACGCGGTCTGCCGCACCCCGATGATCGTCAAGGTGACCGACGGCTACGGCACCGAGTGCTTCGGCCCGGTGACCTTCGCGATCCCGACCGACTCGACCGCGCGCAGCATCGAGATCTTCCGGGAGACGGTGGGCGCCAAGGGCGCCATCACCGCCGCCGTCTACAGCACCGACGAGTCCGTGCTGGACGCGGTGGAGCAGGCGGCGCTGGAGGTGGGCGTGCACCTGTCGGCGAACCTGACCGGCGGCGTCTTCGTCAACCAGTCCGCGGCCTTCTCCGACTTCCACGCCTCCGGCGCCAACCCCGCCGCCAACGCGGCCCTCACCGATGCCGCCTTCGTGGCGAACCGCTTCCGCATCATCCAGTCCCGCCGCCCCGCCTGATCTGAAAGGAAGGGCACCTTCGTCGGCTCGCGTCAGCGAGACGAGCTGTATCTCTGCTCGCTTTGCGATGTAGAAGGTGCCCTTCTTGACGTCCGCCGGACGCAGCCGGTCAGGGCAGGGCGGGTTTGAGCTGCTCGGCGACCGAGGCGCACAGCTCGCGTCCGTAGTCGAAGCCGTAGCGCGACGGGTAGCGCAGCAGCACGCTCATCGCCCACCGGTCGGTCACCGCCAGGCACGCCAGGTGCCAGAGCTTGTCCTCGGTGCGCAGCAGCCAGCCGTTCTTGATGGCGATGGTCGAGGCCACCTCCGGCGGGAAGACGGTGCGCGGGCCGAAGTCGCCGACGCCGCGCACCAGCCGCATCTGGGTCAGCAGCCAGTCGGTCCACTGCGGGCCGGCCGCGCGGCCGTCGGCCAGGCAGGCGCCCAGCCGCACCACGTCCCGCGCCGAGACGACCGTGTTCGACCAATATCCGTCGATCCGGTACGGCTTGGACTCGGTGAGCCCGCACAGCTCGACCATGCGCTCGATGCCCGCGCGGCCGCCGTTGCGCTCGTAGAACTCGTACGCCGCCTTGTTGTCCGAGTCCCGGATCATGGCGATCAGCCGGTTCAGGCTGCGCTGGTCGGGCTGCTCGGTGCGGCGCAGGAAGTCGGCGGCCAGCCATACCTTGATGAGGGACATGGTGTCGCTCGGTGCGTCCAGGTTGGAGGAACCGGCGATCTCGCCGGTGCGCCGGTCCAGCAGCGCCCAGCTGCTGAAGCCGTCGACGTCGAGGGTGACCGGAGGAAGCCGCAGCCGCACCGGGGTGGCCGACGCCGCCGTGCCGGGGTCGCCGTGGTCGCGTCGGTCGCCGCCGGGACCGGGTGCGGTGGCCGGTGCCGCACCGGTGCCCGTGTGCAGCGCCCACTGCATGGCGCCGCCGGTGATGAGCAAGCCGACCGCGCAGACGGTGGTGGCCATGAGGGGGATGATCGCGCCCGGCAGACGAAGGGCGAGGGATCGGCGGTGCTTGTCCACGTTCCACGTAACCTGCGCATGCCCCGCCCGGTCACGCGCAAGTGGGGACGCATGGTCAGATTGCCGACTGTCGAACTGTAATGGGAGCGCTACAGGTCCGTTTTGGGGCTGTGCGAGGGCACCGGTGCTCGTGTAGCGTGCGAGGACGGCTGACAACACCAGCCGGGGGTGGGCCGGCAAGGCCACCCAGCTTTACAGAAGTGAGGAAGTGCACCGTGGCACAGGGCACCGTCAAGTGGTTCAACAGCGAGAAGGGCTACGGCTTCATCGCGGTCGACGGAGGGCAGGACGTGTTCGTCCACTTCTCCGCGATCGAGATGGACGGCTACAAGGCGCTCGACGACGGTCAGCGCGTTGAGTTCGAGATCGCCCAGGGCCAGAAGGGCCCCCAGGCTGAGAAGGTCCGGGTCATCGCCTGACCGCTTGGCCATCAAAGCTTGAGCAAGACGAAAGGGTCCTGATCCCACCGGATCGGGGCCCTTCGGCTTGCCCGGCCGCCGAACTCCGTTGGAGCCGCAGATGACGCAGCCCGCTCCCGGCCCGTCCGATCCCGCCGTCCCGGACGGGGACTACCTGCCACCTGAGGGGGCGTATCGGGAGGCCGCGCCGCGGCTCACCGCAGCGGACGATCCGCTGGTGAACCCGCCCGAGCAGTACATCGCAGGCTGGGCCCACCGCACCGGCATGCTGTTGCGCCGCAGCGCCCGGCCGCTCGCGGTGATCTTCGTGCTGACCCACACGCTGCCCGCGCTCGCCTTCACCCTGCTGCTCCGCGGCATCGCGCCCGAGCTGAGAGAGCTCGATCTGCGGCTGTTCTCCGGTCGAGGGGAGAGGCTGCTCGGTGCCCTGCTCGTCGCGGGGCTCGCCTACGCCGTCGCGGTGCTGCTGCCCCAGCTGCTGGGGTACGCCGCCGCGACCCACCACGCGACCCGGCAGGCGGCCGGGCTGACCGTCTCCATCGGGCAGTCGCTGCGGTTCGGGCTGCGCCGCCTCCTCGGCCTCGCCGCCTACCAGTTGGTCGCCTACGTGCTCGTGGGCGTGGCGGTGGCGGCGGTGGCGATGTGCTGCGTGGGCGCCGCCGACTACCTGGGACTGGTGCCGACCGCGCTGGTCTACGTCTACCTGGCGATGGCCACCGCGCTGGTCGGCCCGGCGTACCTGTTCGAGCGGCGCAACGCGATCGCGGACTCGTTCCGGCTGTTCCACGCCGCGCTCTGGCCGAACGCCGCCCGGCTGCTGCTGGTGGGGCTGACGGTGCTCGCCTCGTCCTTCGCCGAGGTGATGGTCGGCGCGATCGGCGACCGGGCCGGCGCGGCACTGGGCGTGACGGCCACCGTGCCGCTGATCCCCGTCACCGGGGCCGTGCTCACCGCCGCCGTCGAGGTGCCGCTCACCATGCTGCTGTTCAGCGGCGTCCTCATCACGTACGCCGAGCGCCTCGGCGCCGAGCGCGGCATCGGCACCGCCGACCTCGCCGGGCGGCTCCGCTGACCTGTGATCATCCCGTGTTCGCTTGCACTCGGGGGCGAGAGTGCTAAACAGGTGATTGGCACTCTCCGCGCGGGAGTGCCAACACGAGACCAGAAGTCGGAGTGGCGGGGTTGCCGAATGGTGGCAGCCGGTCGTCGCGGGCCAGCCGTCCGACCTCGGAATTGTCCAGGAGGACAACGCCGTTATGGCCAAGATTATTGCGTTCGACGAGGAGGCGCGCCGCGGCCTCGAGCGGGGCATGAACGTCCTCGCTGACGCCGTGAAGGTGACGCTCGGCCCCAAGGGTCGCAACGTCGTGCTCGAGAAGAAGTGGGGCGCCCCCACCATCACCAACGATGGTGTGAGCATCGCCAAGGAGATCGAGCTCGAGGACCCGTACGAGAAGATCGGCGCTGAGCTGGTCAAGGAGGTCGCCAAGAAGACCGACGACGTCGCCGGTGACGGCACGACGACGGCGACCGTCCTGGCGCAGGCGCTGGTCCGTGAGGGTCTGCGCAACGTGGCCGCCGGTGCGAACCCGATGGCCCTGAAGCGTGGCATCGAGGCCGCCGTCAGCTCCGTGGCCGAGGAGCTCTCGAAGCTGGCCAAGGACGTCGAGACGAAGGAGCAGATCGCCTCCACCGCCTCGATCTCCGCGGCTGACCCGACCGTCGGCGAGATCATCGCCGAGGCCATGGACAAGGTCGGCAAGGAAGGCGTCATCACCGTCGAGGAGAGCAACACCTTCGGGCTGGAGCTGGAGCTCACCGAGGGCATGCGCTTCGACAAGGGCTTCAACTCGGCGTACTTCATCACCGACCCCGAGCGCATGGAGGCGGTCCTGGAGGACCCCTACCTGCTGATCGTCAACGGCAAGATCTCCAACGTCAAGGACATGCTGCCGATCCTCGAGAAGGTCATGCAGAGCGGCAAGCCGCTGCTGATCATCGCCGAGGACGTCGAGGGCGAGGCCCTGGCCACCCTGATCGTCAACAAGATCCGTGGCACCTTCAAGTCCGTCGCCGTCAAGGCCCCGGGCTTCGGCGACCGCCGCAAGGCGATGCTGCAGGACATCGCGATCCTGGCCGGCGGCCAGGTCGTGTCCGAGGAGGTCGGCCTCAAGCTGGACAGCGTCGGCCTCGACATGCTGGGCCGCGCCCGCAAGGTCGTGGTGACCAAGGACGAGACCACCATCGTCGACGGCGCCGGTGACGCCGACCAGATCAACGGCCGGGTGAACCAGATCCGCGCCGAGATCGAGAAGTCGGACTCCGACTACGACCGTGAGAAGCTGCAGGAGCGCCTGGCCAAGCTGGCCGGCGGTGTCGCGGTCATCAAGGTCGGCGCGGCCACCGAGGTCGAGCTCAAGGAGCGCAAGCACCGCATCGAGGACGCCGTGCGCAACGCGAAGGCGGCCGTCGAGGAGGGCATCGTCGCCGGCGGTGGCGTGGCCCTGGTGCAGGCCGGCAAGACCGCGTTCGAGAAGCTGGACCTCTCGGGCGACGAGGCCACCGGTGCCAACATCGTGAAGGTCGCGCTCGACGCCCCGCTGCGGCAGATCGCCGTCAACGCGGGCCTCGAGGGTGGCGTCGTGGTGGAGAAGGTGCGCAACCTGGACGCCGGCTGGGGCCTCAACGCCGCGACCGGCGAGTACGTCGACCTGCTCAAGGCCGGCATCCTCGACCCCGCCAAGGTGACCCGCTCGGCGCTGCAGAACGCGGCCTCGATCGCGGCCCTGTTCCTCACCACCGAGGCCGTCGTGGCCGACAAGCCGGAGAAGGCGGCCGCCGCGCCCGCCGGCCCCGGCGGCGGCGAGATGGACTTCTGAGTTCCGTCAGACCCGAAGAAAGGCCCCCGAGCTCCGCTCGGGGGCCTTTCCCGTCCCCACCCCACCCCACCCCGGCCCGATGATCGTCCGACTTGCCAGGCAGGTGGGCGAATGCCGGGCCAAGATACGCCCGACTGCCTGGCAAGTCCGACGATCAAGGGCGGGCGGTGGGTTACATGGATTCGAGTTCGCGGCCCTTGGTTTCGCGGACGGATCTCATCACGAAGAAGAAGGCCAGCAGGGCGAAGAGGGCGTACAGGCCGTACGCGAAGGTCAGGCCGATGCTGGCCAGCGCCGGGAAGGTGGTGCTGATCAGCCAGTTCGCGATCCACTGGGCGGCGGCGGCGACGGCCAGCGCGGTGGCGCGGATGCGGTTGTTGAACATCTCGCCGAGCAGCACCCAGACCACCGGGCCCCAGCTCATGCCGAAGGCGACCACGTACAGGTTGGCGGCGACCAGGGCGACCTTGCCGATGGCGGGGCTGAGCGTGGTCAGCTCCTCGCCGGTGGGGCCGACGGTCTGCGTGGCGGTGGAGAAGCACCAGGCCATCACGCCGAGCGTGAGCACCATCCCGGCGGCGCCGATGAGCAGCAGCGGCCGCCGGCCGATCTTGTCGACCAGGGCGATCGCGATCAGCGTGGTGACGATGTTGGTCACGCTGGTGATGACGGTGATGAGCAGCGAGTCCGACTCGCTGAAGCCCACCGACGCCCACAGCGTCGACGAGTAGTAGAAGATCACGTTGATGCCGACGAACTGCTGGAACACCGAGAGCAGGATGCCGACCCAGACGATCGGCAGCAGCCCGAGCCGCGGACCCTTGAGCACGCCCAGGTTGACCTTCTCCTGGGTGCCGGCCACGGTGCGCTTGATGTCGGTGATCCGCTTCTCGACGTCGCCGCCGATCAGCCGCTTGATGACGGCCCGGGCCTCGGCGAGCCTGCCCCGGCGCACCAGGTAGCGCGGGGACTCGGGGATCTGCAGCGCCAGAACGGCATAGATGACGGCGGGCACGGCGGCCGAGGCGAACATCCAGCGCCAGGCCGCGCCGCCCCACGGCATCGGCTGCATGGCCCCGCCCGCCGCGTCGGCAAGCAGGTAGTCGACGAGCAGCGCGACGAAGATGCCGCTGACGATCGCGAGCTGCTGCAGCGAGCCGAGCCGGCCGCGCATGTGGGCGGGGGAGACCTCGGCGATGTACGCCGGTGCGATGACGCTCGCCGCGCCGACCCCGAAGCCGCCGATGACCCGCCAGAAGGTGAGGTCGACGGCGCTGAACGCGAGGCCCGAGCCGATCGCGCTGACCAGGAAGAGGGCCGCGGCGATCACCATGACCCGGACCCGGCCGAGCCGGTCGGCCAGCGGGCCGGCGAACCACGCGCCCACCGCGCACCCGAGCAGCGCGGCCGACACGACCAGGCCGAGCGCCACGGGGTTCAGGTGGAACGTGTCCCGCAGGGCGTCCACGGTGCCGTTGATGACCGCGGTGTCGTACCCGAACAGGAAGCCACCGACCGCCGCGGCGGCGGCGACCATGATCGCTGCGCCGCGGGTGTCGTGCGGTTCCGCCAAGGGGCTCGCTGGGGCTGCCACCCCCTCATGGTGCCCAGAATTTTCCGAACTTAATCCGAAAAGTGAAAAAAGCGCATTTCAGAGTGCTTTGTGGAAGAGGAAGAAGACCCGCTCGATGACCGCGCCCGCTGCCCCGGAGTAGAACGGCACCGGGCCGACCCAGCCGATCTGCGCCCTGGTGACACCCCGCTCCGCCTGGTCGCGCAGGCAGCGTCGTAGCAGGACACCGCCGATGCCCAGCCCGGCCGCGGCGGGCAGTGTCCCCATCGGCCCGAACCAGCTCGGCCGGCAGCCGCCCCAGGCCGCGAAGGCGACCGCCTGCCCGTCGCGCAGCGCGAGGTGGCAGCCGCCGGCGCCGCCGATCGCCCGCTCGACCTCGGCGGCCCAGGCCGGACCCCACTCGGCGAGGATCATCGGGCGCAGCTCGGGCAGGTCGTCCGGCGTCGCGGCGCGCACCACGACGTGCGAGCCGGCCAGCCGCTCCTGCGCGGTACGCGTCTCGTGCAGCGCCGGGGAGCCCTCGACCAGCTCGGCGGTCATGTTCCAGGCGGTGCGGTCGTGGGCGTACCCGAGTGCGGTCAGCGCGCAGACGGCCGGGGTGTAGCGCACGTCCACTCCCGGCCAGGCGTGAGTGGGCGGGTTGCCGGCGACCCGGACCGCGCTCAGCCCGCGCGAGCGCAGCAGGCCTTCGACCGCGCCGACCAGTTCCCGGGCCACGCCCTGGCGGCGGAACGCCGGGTCCACGGCGAGCAGGTCCAGGTGGCCCACGGTCGGGTCCTTGTGCCCGGTGCTGGCCAGCACCACCCCGATGACGTCCGCGTCGGGGGCGTCACCGTCGGTCGCCACGAAGCCCGCCGAGCCGCCGAGCAGCTCGACCAGGTCCGCCGCCTCGACGGCGTCCTCCTCCAGCAGGCAGCGGGCGAGCAGGTCCGCCACGGCGGCGCGGTGCTGCGGCTCGTACGGGGTGATCATGAACGCCCAGCCTACCCGCCGGCGGCGACGACCGCTTCCGCCGCGTTGACGATGCCCGCGCCCGCCTGGGCTGCCTCGTCGTCGCACGGGGCGGCGGCGGACGCGAGCTGCGCGGGCTGGGTCGCGTCGCGCAGCAGCTGCTCGGTGCGGGCCAGGTCGCCGACCAGCTCCGGCCGGGCCGACCAGAGCAGCGCGATCACGCCCGTGACGTGCGGGGTAGCCATCGAGGTGCCGCTGAGCCGGGCGTACGTGCCGCCGGGCATCGCCGACAGCACCGCCGCCCCCGGCGCGGCCAGGTCCGGCTTGCCGTCGGCCGGGCCCCGGCTGGAGAAACCGGTGACGGTCCGGTCCTCGTCCACCGCCGCGATGGTCAGCGCGTCCGGATCGGTGGCCGGGGGCGTGTCCAGCGAGCCGCAGGACGGGCCGGTGTTGCCGGCCGCCGCGACGAACGCGATCCCGGCCGCGGCCAGCGCCGCCGTGGCCGGGCGCAGCACGGTGCCGTCGCAGCCCTCCAGCGGCGGGCAGCCCCACGAGTTGTTGAGCACGTGCGGCGCGCGGGCCGGGCGGCCGTCGGCGAACGGGTCGCCGCCGTGCGCGTACGGGGCCAGCATGAACTGCATGCAGTCCAGGTACAGCGAGGGGCTGCTCATGTTGCGTTCCAGGTTGACGCAGCCGATCCACTGGGCGTCGGGCGCGACACCGACCCGCTCCCGGCCCACCGCCGTGGCCGTGGTGTGCGTGCCGTGCCCGTTGTGGTCGTTCGGGGTACGGCTGCCGGACCAGGGGTCCAGCCAGGAGTCGTCGCCGCCGCGGTAGTTCGCCGCCAGCGCGGGGTGGGCACCGTCCACCCCGGAGTCCGACGAGCCCACCACGATGCCCTTGCCGGTGACGCCGCGCTGCCACAGCTCGGGCGCGCCGACCATGGTCAGGTTCCACTCCGGCGCGGCGGGCGGCTGCTGCTGGGTGCCGTGCTCGACCGGCACCTCGGCCGGCAGCGGGCGCAGCCGCTGGTCGGTGAGCACCCGGTCGACGTCGGAGCGGGACTCCAGCCACACCCGGGTCTCCGGCCCGCCGTCCACCAGGATCGCGTTGACCAGGTAGTACGGCTGGTAGCTCAGGCTCCACCGGTCCAGCTCGGCGCGCAGGGGCGCCTGGGTGCGCTCGGCGTGCTCGACCAGCCGCCGGTAGACGGCCGTCACCCGCTCGTCACGGCCCGGCCCGAGGCCGGTCGTGGTGGGCAGCCCCGCCAGCGGCGCCTGCTCCTTGAGCACCACGAACAGCTGGTCGCCGAAGAAGCCCGGTCGGCCGGTGGACAGGTAGTACGCCCCCGCGCCCAGCGCGACCGCGGTGGCCAGCCCGGCCGCCAGGGCCCGGCCGCCGGTGCGCGGCACCACCCGCAGCGGCGGCCCCGGGTCGGGTTCGTCCGACCAGGTCACCGCCGATCCGGCGGGCGGCTGGGGCCTGCCCGCCGCGTGCGCCCCGGTCGGCGCGCGTTCGGTGCGCAGCAGGCCGGCGCCGTACGCGACGCCCACGGCCAGCGCCACCAGCCAGGCGACCAGCGCCGCGAGCAGGGCGTAGAACGGCACGTCCCGGCCGAACAGGGCGAGGTTCATCTCGTCGGGGTCGACGAAGCCGAGGGGCCCGAACGCGGCGATGCTCACCAGCAGCAGGGTCGCCCAGCCGCGCGGCGAGGCCGGGGCGAGGGCGGCGACCGCGAAGCCCAGCGGCGGGAGCACCAGCAGCTCCAGGATCTGCACGCCGGACGCGCCGGTGCCGCCCGCGAGCAGCGCCAGCACCACCCCGGCCACCAGCCCGCCCGCCACCACCAGCGTCGGCCGGCCCCGGCCGGTGAAGTGCCGCCACAGGCCGGGCCCGAGGATCGTCGCGGCGAGCGCGCCCGTGGCCAGTGCCGCCAGCAGCGCGGCAATGGACTCGGTCAGCCCGCCCAGCGCACCGGCCCACAGATAGGGCGCGAGCACCAGCACGCCGCCGAGCACCGCCCACCCCAGCGCCCCTGGCTGCGACCGGCTTTGCTCTGCACACAAATACGCACCGTGCGTATGTGTGTGCAGAGCAAAGCCGCCGGAGTCGGTGGCGGCTCCCGGGGAGGTCGCCGCAGGCTCGGCGGCGGTGCCGTTCGGGGCTGGGGCGGCGCCGGCGCGGCGGTAGAGCAGGAAGGCGGCGCCGGCGGCCAGGACCGCGTAGCTCAGCAGGTAGAGCTCGTTGGCGGAGGCGGGCACGATACGCAGCGCGCTGCCCACGCCCAGGGCGATCGCGCCGAGGCCGAAGGCCACGCCGACGGCGCGTACCCCCGGATGGCGCGGCAGCCGGGCCAGCAGCCAGGCCGGGATGCCCGCCACCAGCAGGGCGAGCACGCCGGTCAGCGGCCACAGCAGGCCGGGCAGCTCCATGCCCAGCTGCCCGAGCACCTGCCCGGTCAGCACCAGCCCGAACTGCGAGGCGACCGCGACGGCGACCGCCCACACACCGACCACGACGGTCGCGACGATCAGCCCGGCCGACGCGCGTGCCGGTGCGGCATCCGCCGCCGTCGCTGTCTCGGCGGGGGCGGTCAGAGGCGGAATATGGGGCGGAACACCCTGCCGGTCACCGTCTGGGAGCACAGCCGCACGGTACCTTGATGGGATGCGTGACCGCAGCGTGTCCCGCTTCGCCGCGGGCGCTCTCTCTCCGGAGCGTCGTGCCGCCGACCTGCGCAGGCTCCGCGACGAAGAGTTCGATGTGCTGGTCGTCGGGGGTGGGGTGACCGGTGCGGGGGCCGCGCTGGACGCCGCCTCCCGCGGCCTGCGCGTGGCCCTGATCGAGGCGAGTGATCTCGCCGCCGGCACCTCCTCGCGCTCGTCCAAACTGATCCACGGCGGCCTGCGCTACCTGGAGCAGCTCGAATTCCCGCTGGTCCACGAGGCGTTGCGAGAGCGCGGCTTGCTGGCCACCCGGCTCGCGCCGCACCTGGTGCGCCCGGTGCCGTTCCTGGTGCCGCTGCCTCCCGAGACGCCCGGCCTGGCCGGGGTCGCCAAGCGGGCCTGGCACCGCGTCTACTACGGCGCGGGCGTGGCCCTGTACGACGTGTTCGCGGGCCTGGTCGGCGGCGGCCGCGGCATGCCGCTGCACCGGCACCTGAGCCGGCACGGCGCGCGGCGGCTGTTCCCGTCGCTGCGCGACGAGGGCCTGGTCGGCGCGATCCGTTACTACGACGGGCAGGTCGACGACGCGCGGTTCGTGGTGACCGTGGCCCGGACCGCGGCCAGCCTCGACGCGGCCGTGGTGACCGGGGTGAAGGCCGTCGGCCTGCTGCGGCAGGCCCGCCAGGTGACCGGCGTGCGGGTCAGCGACGGCACCGAGGAGTTCGACGTACGCGCGAAGACCGTCATCGCGGCGACGGGGGTGTGGAGCGACGACGTGTCGTCGTGGCTGCCCGACGCGCGGGTCGGCTTCCGGGTGCGCGCCTCCAAGGGCGTGCACCTGGTCGTGCCCCGTTCCGCGATCACCGGCGAGGTCGGCCTGATCCTGCGTACGGCGACCAGCGTGCTGTTCGTCATCCCGTGGGGCGGGCACTGGATCATCGGCACCACCGACACCGACTGGGCGCTGGACCGGGCGCACCCGGCCGCGACCGCCAAGGACATCGACTACCTGCTGTCCCATGTGAACGTCGTGCTCGACCGGCCGCTGACCCGCGACGACATCGAGGGGGTGTACGCCGGGCTGCGCCCGCTGCTGTCCGGCGAGTCCGACTCCACCTCGGCCCTGTCCCGCGAGCACGCCGTGGTCGAGCCGCTGCTCGGCCTGCTGCTGGTGGCGGGCGGCAAGTTCACCACGTACCGGGTGATGGCGCAGGACGTCGTCGACAAGGCGGTGCGGCGGCTCGGCGACGTGCGGCACAGCGGCACCGCGGAGCTGCCCCTGCTCGGCGCCGACGGCTACGACGCCATGTGGCGCGACCGCGCCGACCTGGCCCGGCGGCACGAGCTGAGCGTCGGCGCGGTGGAGCACCTGCTGGAGCGCTACGGCACGCTCACCACCGAGCTGCTCGCGCTGATCGACGCCGACCGCTCGCTGGCCGAGCCGCTGCCCGGCGCGCCCGAGCACCTGTCCGCCGAGGTCGTGTACGCCGCCCGCAACGAAGGGGCGCTGCACGTCGTGGACGTGCTGGCCCGGCGTACCCGCATCTCCATCGAAACCGCCCACCGCGGCGCCCAGACCGCCCGCCGCACCGCCGAGCTGATGGCCCCCGTCCTGGGCTGGGACCCCGCCACCGTCGCCGCCGAAACGGCCGCCTACCTGGCCCGCGTCGACGCCGAACGCGAATCCCAGCGCATGGCCGACGACGCCGCCGCCAACACCACCCGCCTCACCGCCGTCTAGCAAGGAAGGGCACCTTCTTATCGCCTTCCGTAGAGGGCGGGCACCTTCTTAACCCTGACCGCGCCCGGCCGGGCCCGCCGCCGCCGGGTGCCGCAGGAACGCGTCGCGCTGTTCGACGTACCACGGCATAGTCTCGATGCCGGGCAGCCGCCTCACCGCCTGGGCCTGCAGGTAGTCGACGAACGTGGCGGCCTCGCCGGTCCGCCAGACATCCGGTTCGTCGGTCGCGGTCTGGTAGACGTAACAGGCCAGCGCGCGCAGCACCAGCAGTGGGTTCGGTTCGCCCGGAAGCTCCTCGAAGACGTAGCCTTCCAGCTCGGAGCGCAGGTCGCCGTCCTCGTCGTCGTAGTCGGCGGGGTCGACCCAGCCCATGGTCCAGTCCCAGTTGGCCTGCCACAGCATGCGGCCGACCCGAGTGGCATTCTCGCGGGTGACATGCCGGGGGCCGCCGTGGTGGTAGCGGAAACCCCGATCGGGATCGCCCCACCACAGCGCCGCGGTCACGAGCGCGTCGATGTGCGTCTTCGGCAGGAAATTCGCGCTCATCCGCACTCCTCGGCCGAGTAGGTGGTCAGGAGTGCAGCACCTTGCCGGGGTTGAGGAGGTTGGCGGGGTCGAGGGCCGCCTTGATGGCGCGCTGGACGTCGACGCCGACCTCGCCCAGCTCGGTGGCCAGCCAGTCGCGCTTGAGCAGGCCCACGCCGTGCTCGCCGGTGCAGGTGCCGCCCAGCGCCAGGCCGCGCTCCATGATCTCGTCGAAGACCCGCTGGCCCGCCGCCACGCTGGCCGGGTCGGCCCGGTCGATCACGATGTTCGGGTGCAGGTTGCCGTCGCCCGCGTGACCGACCACGCCCACCGGCACGTCGTGCTTCGCCGCGATCGCCACGATGTCGTCCAGCAGCTCTGCCAGCCTGGTACGCGGCACCGCGATGTCGTCGATGATCAGGCCGCCGTGCTCGTACAGCGACAGCGCCAGGTGCTCCATCGCCGGGTGGGCCAGCCGGCGCGCCTGGAGCAGCTCGGCGGCCTCCGTCGCGTCGGTGGCCTGCCACACCTCGCTCGCCCCGGCCTGCCGCGCCACCTCGGCGAGCGCCTCCAGGTCGGTCGTGGCCCGCGCGCCGGTGTCCACCGCGGCCAGCAGCAGCGCGGCTGCGGTCGTGTCCAGGCCCATCGGCCGGTATGCCTCCAGCGCTTCCAGGTGCACCCGGTCGAGCAGCTCCAGCAGGCTCGGCGCCAGCTTCGCCGCGAAGATCCGGTTCACCGCGTCCCCGGCGGAGGCCGTGGTGGGGAAGACGGCGACCATGGTCAGCGACTCCTCGGCCGCCGGCCGCAGCGCCACGGTGATCTCGGTGATCAGGCCCAGGGTGCCCTCGGAGCCGACGAACAGCCTGGTCAGGTCGTATCCGGCGACGCCCTTCGGGGTGCGCCGCCCCGTGCGCAGCACCCGCCCGTCGGCCAGCACCACCTCCAGGCCGAGCACGTACTCGGTGGTCACGCCGTACTTCACGCAGCACATGCCGCCCGCGTTGGTGGCCACGTTGCCGCCGATGGTGCTCGACTCCCACGAGCCCGGGTCCGGCGGGTAGCGCAGACCCTCGGCCTGCACGGCGCGGGCCAGCACCGCGTTGACCACACCCGGCTGCACGGTGGCGATCCGGTTCGCGGGATCGATGTCCACGATCCGGTTCATCGCCAGCATCGAGATCACCAGGCAGCCGTCGACCGCGTTCGCCCCGCCGGCCAGTCCGGTCCGCGCGCCCTGCGGCACGATCGGCACGCCGTGCCGGGCCGCGATCCGCACCGCGGCCACGACCTGGGCGGTCTCCTCGGGGCGTACGACGGCCAGCGGCGTGCCCGCCGCGCAGAGATCCGCCTCGTCGCGCCGGTACGAGGTGAGCAGGTCGGGGTCGGTGATCACCCGGTCCGGGCCGAGCGCGGCCGTCAGCTCGTCAAGGAAGGTCACCTTGGCACGCTAGCGTGGACACGTGATCTATGTCGACAGCCCGGTCTGGCCCGCCCACGGCCGCCTGTGGGCCCACCTGGTCAGCGACACGTCACTCACTGAGCTGCACATCTTCGCCGAGCTGCTCGGCTCCCCCCGCCGGGCCTTCGACCGCGACCACTACGACATCCCCAGCGAGCGCGTCCCGGTGGCCGTCTGGCTCGGCGCCCAGCCGACCACCTCCCGCCACATCGCCCGCCTGCTCCGCGCCGCCGGCCTCCGCCGCCCCAAACACCTCGCCACCCCCCGCCCCGCCCTCCCCACCGCCCTCGGCTGATCAACCGGGGGTACGCAGGGAGTCGAGTTCCCGGGTGAGGTTGGTGCGGGCTGCGCGCTCCAGGGCGGGGGTGTGGTGGTAGAGGGCGGGCAGGTCGAGCAGCGACTGGAGGACGGTGGAGCGGCCGATGCGCCACAGGTCGTCGGGGACGTGGGCGTATTCGGCGCGGACGGCGGCGACGTAGTGGACGTAGTCCGGCCAGGGGGCGGCGAGGATGGCCAGGTCGGCGTCGGCGAGCAGGGCGCCGTGGTGGTCGCCGGGAGCGACGGAGTGGCCGGCGGTCAGGCGTACCAGACGCTGCACTTCGGCGACGGTGGCCGCGGGGACCGCGCATTCGGTCAGGAGGTCGCCGATGAGGACGGCGCTGCGCTCCTCGTTGTCGGCGGCGGTGGGGTCGTAGACGGCGTCGTGGCCCCAGGCGGCGAGCGCCACCACCGGCTCGGTCTCCACCCGGTCGAGGCAGAAGGCCAGGTGGTCGACGGTGTGGTAGTGCCGTTGCGGCTCCGACCAGCGGTTGATCAGCTCGGTGCCGACGTCGGCCAGCACGCTGTCGGGGGCGGCCGCGCCCGCGGCCCTGGCGGTGGCGACGAACCGGTCGGCGGTGAGCACCTTCAAATCTTGGCGCATCCGCCCGGCCGGCGGTGCGGCGTACGCCACAGTTGCTTCTATGGACGCCGCTGAGCTGCGCCGACGGACGGGAGTGACGCTGCGCGACCGGGTACGCCGGGTGCGCGCCAGCGCGATCCTCACCGTGCAGGCAGCCGTCGCGGCGGGGCTGGCCTGGTACGTGTCGCACGACCTGCTCGGCCACGTCCAGCCGTTCTTCGCGCCGATCGCGGCGGTGGTGACGCTGGCGATCTCGGTCGGCCAGCGGATGCGCCGGGCGTTCGAGATCGTGGCCGGCAACGCGGTCGGCATCCTGCTCGGCGAGCTGCTGATCCTCGTCATCGGCCGGGGTGCCTGGCAGGTGTCGCTGGTGGTGCTGCTCGCGATCAGCCTGGCGATCTTCATCGGCGGCTCGGCGTCGCTGGTCACCCAGGCGGCGTCGTCGGGCATCCTGGTCGCCACGCTGCTGCCGCTGAGCGAGGACTACTACTTCAGCCGGTTCGTGGACGCGGTGGTCGGCGGCGGGATCGCCCTGGTGGTGATGGCGCTGCTGCTGCCGCTGAACCCGCTGACCGAGGTGCAGCGCGCGGTCCGGCCGCTGTTCCAGGCCCTGGAGTCGGGGCTGAACGACGCCGCCGAGGCGCTGGCGCACGGCGACGCCGCGGCGGCGCAGGAGGCACTGGACCACATGCGCGAGGCGGAGTCGCACCTGCGCGCCTTCGGCGAGTCACTGAAGGCGGGCAAGGAACTGGCCACCGTCGCGCCGCTGCACTGGGGCAAGCACGGTCTGCTGGCCGCGTACGTCGACGCGGCCGACCACCTGGCGCGGGCGCTGCGCAACAGCCGGGTGCTGGTGCGCCGCATCGTGTCGATGATCCGCGACGGCGAGCCGGTGCCCGCGTCCCTGGTGGAAGCGGTGCACGCGCTCGCCCAGTCCGTGTCGTCGCTGGACCGCGAGCTGGCCGCGGCCGCCGACCCCGAACACAGCCGGGACGCGGCGGTCCGCGCGCTGCGTCACGCCCGCGCCGCCCACGAGGCCGGTCTGGCCTTCTCCGGCGAGGTGGTCTTCGCCCAGCTCCGCTCCACCGCCACCGACCTCCTCCGCGCCACCGGCCTCCCCCGCGAGGACGCCGAACGCGCCGTCCGCCGCGCCGGCGGCCGCATCACCCCACCGCGCTGACCGCGGCGCCCCTGACCAGCCCCCGCCCGCCCCGCCTTGCCCGCCCTGCCCCGTTGATCATGAACTTATGGACGTGATGGACGGCGTGTCACTACCACCCCGCCGTGATCACCATCAGGGGTCCGCCGGGCCCGCTGGCGATCACGGTGGCAGGGGAGGGACACGCCGGTGAACACGTCCATAAGTTCATGATCAACGGGGTGGGGGGTCAACGCAGGATGGCGGCCAGGGCGGTGAGGAAGGTGGTGATGTCGGTGTCGGTGGTGCCTAGGCCGATGCTGGCGCGGAGGGCGGTGGTGGGGGTGGTGGGCCAGTCGGCGCGGACGGAGGCTTCGCTGAGGAGGCGGCGGGCGAGGGGGTGGGCGCAGAAGAGGCCGTCGCGTACGCCGATGTGGTGCTCGCGGGCGAGCTGCTGGGCGATGTCGGCGGAGTCGCGGCCGCGCACCGCGAAGGAGACCACGCCGATGCGGGCGGCGTCGGGGCCGAAGGTGCGCAGCTCGGCGACGTCGGGCAGGTCGGCGAGACCGGCCCGCAGGCGGGCCAGCAGGCGCTGCTCCTCCTCGTGCAGGGCGTAGCGGTCGGCGGCCTCCAGGGTGGCGCAGACCGCGGCCAGCGCGACCGCGCCGAGCAGGTTGGGCGTGCCGGCCTCGTGCCGGGCGGGCCCGTCGGTCCACCGCACGTCGTGGGTGGCGTCGCCGACGCCGCTGGTGGCTCCGCCGCCGGCCAGGTACGGCTGGGCCGCGTCGAGCCAGTCACCCCGGCCCACCAGCACGCCCGCGCCGAACGGGGCGTAGAGCTTGTGCCCGGACAGCGCCACGTAGTCCACGTCCAGCGCGCCCAGGTCGACCGGCACGTGCGGGGCGAGCTGCGCGGCGTCGAGCGCGATGCGGGCCCGGAACCGGTGCGCGATCAGCGCGAGCTGCGCGATCGGCCACAGCTCGCCGGTGACGTTGGAGGCGCCGGTGACCGCGACCAGGATCTCCCGCTCGGTGTCGTCGCGGCGCAGCTCGGCCAGGGCGGCGGCGAGGTAGCGCACGGCCTCGTCGGGGGAGTCCGGCACCGGCAGGCGCACCGCGCCGGGCCAGGGCAGCAGGTTGGCGTGGTGCTCGCCGGCGAAGGTGAGCACCCGGGTGCCCGCGGGCAGCGCGTGGGCCAGCAGGTTGAGCGCGTCGGTGGTGTTGCGCGTGAAGATCACGTGGTCGGTGTCGCGGGCGCCGACGAAGTCGCCGACGGTCTGCCGGGCTCGCTCGTACTCCAGGGTGCAGCGCTGCGACAGCGCGCCCGCGCCGCGATGCACCGAGCCGTACCAGGGAAGCAGCTCGGTCACCGCGTCGGCGGCGGCCTTCAGGCAGGGCGCGGTCGCGGCGTAGTCGAGGTTGATCTGGCCGGGCACGCCGAGCACGGTCAGGTCTGCGTTGCTGACCTGGAGCGGGGTGACGGGGGCCGTCTCGACGGCACTGCAGGGACGCTGGGCGACTGTGGTCATGGGAAGCACACCTCCGGGGTCGGGGGACCCCTGGGCGTCGCTCAGCGGTCCGCGCTTGCCCAGCACGACAACGGGCCGGGCCCGGTCATCACCCGGGGCACCCCACCGCGAACTACGAGGGTTGCCGGTCAGCAAGCCGGGGCTTTGCTCTCCATGAGACGACATGTCTCCCTGCTGACGCAGGCGAATGTGAGAGCGGCTGACACTCGTGACCTTCCGCCGAGCATAGCGGAGGTAGGCTGCGCCCATGTCCGACCTCCCGACTCCTGGGACCCCGCACCCGGCGTACCAGCAGAATCCCTACCCGGCACCGCCCCCGGGCCTGGAGCCGGTGCTGCGGCCGCGCGGGGTGCGCCGATGGCTGCCCCTGGCCGCCGCGATCGTCGTGGTCGGCGGCTCGGCCCTGGGCATGCTCGGCTATCTGGGCTGGAATCTCGGGCCGCAGGCGTTCACCATCGGCCTGATCACGGCCTTCCTGCCGGTGCCGGTGCTGATCTCGGTGTTCCTCTGGCTCGACCGCTACGAGCCCGAGCCGCCGAAGCTGCTGGTCGGCTGCTTCCTGTGGGGCGCGTTCCCGGCCACCGGCCTGGCGCTGCTGGTGAACTCGTTCGCCTCCGGCCGGTTCGGGCTGATCGAGCTGCCCGACGCGGTGGTGGCCACGGTGGTCGCGCCGTTCATCGAGGAGATCGGCAAGGCGCTCGGGCCGCTGCTCATCCTGTGGTTCCGCCGCCGGGAGATCTCCGGCATCACCGACGGCATCGTCTACTGCGGCCTGTCGGGGGTCGGCTTCGCGATGGTGGAGAACATCCTCTACCTGGGCGGGCACGGCTACTACGCGGGCAACGAGCAGTGGGGGCCGTACTCGGGCGCCCAGCTCGTCTTCGGCATGTTCCTCGGCCGCATCCTGATCTCCGGCTTCGCCCACCCGCTCTTCACCTCGATGACCGGCGTGGGCATCGGCATCGCCGCGCGCTCGGCCAACGGCTGGGTGCGCTGGTGCGCGCCGCTGGGCGGGCTGTTCCTGGCGATGATGCTGCACGGCGCGTGGAACCTGATGGCCACCCTGTCCGCCGAGATCAGCCCGTTCTTCTTCCTGTACGGCTACATCGCGGTCATGGTGCCGGTGTTCCTGACGATGATCGGCATCGCGCTGTGGGTGCGCGCCCGCGAGGGCCGGCTGTCGCTGAAGGTGCTGCCCGCGTACGCCGCGGCCGGCTGGCTCACCCCGCCCGAGGTGGCCGCACTGGGCACGCTGGCCCGGCGGCACGCGGCCCGGGTCTGGGCCAAGCGCGTCGCGGGCGATGCGGGGCGCAAGGCGATGCGGGACTTCCAGTACGCCGCGACCCGGCTGGCGCTGGTGCGCGACGGCATGAACCGCGGCCTCGACGAGTTTCCCGAGCAGCACGCGCGCAGCGCGGGGGAGGAGCGGGCGCTGCTCGGCGCGATCACCGCCGCGCGGGCGGTCTTCGTGGGCCGCGACCCGCAGACGCCGCGCGCGTTCTTCGACGGCGCGTCCTACCGGATGGCCTTCCCGGACGGGGTGACCCGGTCGGTGCCCGCGCCCGCCGAGCCGGTGGTGCCGGTCCCGATCGTGCTGCCCGCGGCCCCGGCCTATCCGGCCTACCCCGCGGCTGCTGCGGCGTACCCGGGTGCGCCCGGCCACCCGGCGGCTGCTGGCTACCCGGCCGCGCCGCCGCAGCCGTATCCGCCGCGCCAGTACTGATGGTCGAGACCCCCGTCCGCGCCGATGGCGGGACGAGGGGTGCGCCGCGGCCGGGCTCTGCCCGGAGCTGCGGCGGCAACAGCCGCCGAACGCACTTTGCTCTGCACACAAATACGCAACCGTCGCGTATTTGTGTGCAGAGCAAAGGCAGTGGAAGGGCGGCGGTCAGGCGGCCGGGGCGGGCGGGGCCTGGACGATCACCGAGTCGGGCTCGGGCTGGGGACGGCCCGCCAGGCTGCGCACCGCGGTGTTGAGCACCGCGATCAGCGGCACCGCGATCAGCGCGCCGACGATGCCGGCCAGCACCACGCCCGCGGCGATGCCGACGATCACGGCCAGCGGGTGGATCGCCACCGCGCGGCCCATGATCAGCGGCTGCAGCAGGTGACCCTCGACCTGCTGCACGAGGATCACCGCGGCCAGCACCAGCAGCGCCGTCAGGGGGTCGTTGGTGACCAGGGCGACCAGCACGGCGACCGCGCCGGACAGGGTGGCACCGACGATCGGGATGAACGCGCCGAGGAACACGAGCGCGGCCAGCGGCAGCGCGAACGGCACCTTCAGCACCGCCAGCGCGATGCCGATGCCGACCGCGTCGATGAACGCGACCAGCACGGTGGCCCGCACGTACGCGCCCAGCGACCCCCACGACGCGACCCCGGCCCGGTCCAGCGGCTCGCGGGCCGGCGCCGGTACCAGGCGCAGCAGGAAGCGCCAGATGATCCGGCCGTCGCGCAGGAAGAAGAACAGCGCGAAGATCACCAGGAACAGGCCGCTGAGCACCTCGAACACGGTCGTCGCGGTGGTGATCGCGCCGGTGGTCAGGGTGTCCTTGTTGGCGTTGATGGTGTCGGTGACCTCCTTGATCGCGCTGTCCATCTGGCGGTCGGTCAGGTGCAGCGGCCCGTTCTTGAGCCAGGTCTGGATCTGCTGGATGCCCTGGGCGGCGTTCTCGGTCAGCTCGGGCAGGCCTTTGACGAACTGGTTGATGACCACGGTCAGCGTGCCGGCCACGGCGCCCAGACCGGCCACCACCACGATCGCGGTGGCCAGCGAGCGGTGCACGTGGATGCGGGTCAGCCAGCGCACCGCCGGCGCGAGCAGCGCGGTCAGCAGCAGCGCGATCAGCACCGGCACGATCACGATGCTGACCATGCCGAGGAACCGCAGCAGGTAGATCAGCGCGATGCCGAGCACGATGACGCGCCACGCCCAGGCCGCGCCGATGCGCAGCCCGTACGGCACGTCGGCGTCGTCGCGGCTGCTCGTGGATTGGTGCACCTGCTCCGGCGCGACCGGCTCCGGCAGCGGCAGGTCGGCTTCGCGGCGTTCGCGCTCCTCCTGCTCCCGCCGGGCGCGCGCACTGGCGCGGCTCGCCTCGTAGGCTCGCCGCACGTTCGCCTTGAAGTTATCCAACCGGCCCACTGGTGCCCTCCCGGGGACAGACGACCCCATCACGTTAGTCGCCTGCGACCACCCAGACATCGGGGAAGTACCCTGACCGGCGTGACACTCAACGCATCCACCGCCGAGACGGGGCTGCCCATCCGCCTGCTGCACGACCGGGTGCTGGTGAAACAGGAGGCGAGCGAGGGCGAGCGGCGCTCCTCGGCGGGCCTGGTCATCCCGGCCACCGCGTCGGTGGGCACCCGGCTGTCCTGGGCCACCGCCGTCGGCATCGGGCCGAACGTGCGCGCCATCCAGGTCGGCGACCGGGTGCTGTTCGACCCGGACGAGCGCTCCGAGGTGGAGCTGCACGGCGAGTCGTACGTGCTGCTGCGCGAGCGCGACGTGCACGCCGTGGCCGCGTCCCGGGTGGAGCCGGACGCCACCGGTCTCTATCTCTGAACCGACAGTCGCGAGGGGTGCCGCCGGGTGGCCCGCGTGATCTAGGCTGCCGCGCGTGTTCGGCATCATCCGACCCTGCGCGCACAGCCTGCCCGAGCGGCTGCACGGTGAGTGGCTCGGCCACCTGTGCGGCCTCTGCCTGGCCCTGCGCGACGAGCACGGGCAGGCGGCCCGGATCGTCACCAACTACGACGGCCTGATCATCTCGGCGCTGACCCAGGCGCAGCTCGACACGGTGCACCGGCGCACCGCCGGGCCGTGCCCGCTGCGGGGCATGCGCACCGCCGCGGTCGCGAACGGCGCGGGCGCCCGGCTGGCCGCCACGGTCTCGCTGGTGCTGGCCTCGGCGAAGCTGTCCGACCACGCCGCCGACGGTGACGGCCTCTACGCGCGGCGCCCGGTCGCGGCGGGCGCCCGGCTGGTCGCCCGGCGCTGGGCGGCCCGCGCCCGCCGCTCCGGGCTCGACCTCGGCATCGACACGTCGGTGCTGTTGGCGGCGATCGACGGGCAGCGCGAGATCGAGCGGGGGATCACCCGCGGCGCGTCGCTGCTGACCGTCACCGAGCCCACCGAGCTGGCCACCGCGGCGGCGTTCGCGCACACCGCGGTGCTGGCCGGGCGGCCCGGCAACGCCGAGCCGCTGGCCGAGGCGGGCCGTTTCTTCGGCCGGATCGCGCACCTGCTCGACGCGGTCGAGGACCTGGCCGCCGACCGGGCCAGCGGCGCGTGGAACCCGCTCGCCGCCACCGGCGCGACGTACGCCCAGGCCGGCGTGCTCGCCCGGGATGCCGCGGCGGGCATCCGGCTGGCCCTGGACGAGGTCGCCTTCACCGACGCGAAGCTGGTGCACCGGCTGCTCGTGAACGAGGTCGAGCACGCCATCGAGCGCGCCTTCATCCAGGCCGACCCCGACTACCACCCGCCGGTGATCCAGCCGGGGAAGAAGGCGCCCCGCCCGCCGGGCAGCAGCTCTTGGTGCTGGCCACACGTGGAGAGCCCGCCGCGTACGCGCGGCCCGCTCACCGGCTGCGCGCTGGCCTCCTGGATGTGCTGCACCTGCCAGGTGTGCTGCCGCGACCCCTACCCCGGGCCGTGGAGCGGCCGGGCCCGCGACGGCTGGTGCACCAACTGCGACTGCGGCAGCGGCTGCGACTGCGGCGACTGCTGCCGGTGCGGCCGCTGCTGCAAGAGCTGCGACTGCGACTGCTGCGGCTGCGACTGCTGACCCGGGCCGCCCGCCACCCGCGCGGGCACCCGCGAGCCGGGCCGGGCCCGCCCCGCGCGGGGACCCGGTGCGGCGCTGCGGTCTGCGACGAGGCCGGTCAGGTCGCGCTGAGGCGCTTGAGCACGCCGAGGACCGTCTCCTGCTTGGTGGTGTACCAGAACGGGGGGAGGCTGGCGCGCAGGAACGGGCCGTAGCCACGGGCCGTCTCCAGCCGCGAGTCCAGCACCGCCACCACGCCCTTGTCCGAGGTGGATCGGATCAGCCGGCCCACCCCCTGGGCCAGCCGGATCGCCGCGATCGGGACGCTCACCGCGGCGAAGCCGGAGCCGCCCGCCGAGTCGACCGCCGCCGAACGGGCCGCGGCCAGCGGCTCGTCCGGGCGCGGGAACGGCAGCCGGTCGATCACCACGAGCTGGCAGGCGTCACCCGGCACGTCCACGCCCTGCCACAGCGACATCACGCCGAGCAGGCAGCTGTTGCGGTCCTCCCGGAACTTGCGCACCAGCAGCGGCAGCGCCTCGTCGCCCTGCAGCAGCACGGTCAGGTCGGTCTTCGCGCGCAGCAGCTCCGCGGCCTGCTGCGCGGCCTTCCGGGACGAGAAGAGGCCGAGGGTACGCCCACCGAGCGCCTCCACCAGCGACAGCAGCTCGGCCCCGGCCGCGTCCGGCAGGCCGGACGCGGCGGGCCGGGGCAGGTGCGCCGCGACGTAGAGGATGCCCTGCTTCGGGTAGTCGAACGGGGAGCCGACGTCCAGCGAGTTCCACCCCGGGCCGGAGGCGGCGGGCCCGGCCGTCTCACCCGGCTTGGGCGTGGCCACCGGCAGCCCCAGGGAACGGGCCACCGTCTCGAACTTGCCGCCCAGGGTGAGCGTGGCCGAGGTGGCCACCACGGTGCGGTCCTCGTACAGCTTCTCGCTGAGCAGGCCCGCGACCGACAGGGGCGCGACCACCAGCGCGCGGCGCGGCTCCTGCTCGACCCAGGCCACGTCGTGGTCGGCGTCCTCCAGCAGCCGCTGGGTGGTGGTGGACGCCTCGTCGAGCAGCGACTTCGCCTGCTTCTTGCGCACCGGGTCCGGGTCCTCGGCCTTGATCTCGCCGATCCGGGTCAGCGCGCGCCGGGTCGCCGCGTCCAGCAGCGTGCACGCCTCGACCAGGGCGGCCGGCAGCGGGCCGGTGATGCGCCCGGCGGGCGTCTCGGCCAGGCCCAGCGTCAGCGCGTCGGCGGCCTCCAGGAGCGACTGGTACTCGTCGCCCTCGACGAAGGGCCGCGCGGCGCGGGCGGTGCGGTCCACGCCGTCCGGGGTCAGCTCGGCCTGCGCCGCGCTGGACACCCGGTCGGCCAGCTCGTGCGCCTCGTCGATGATCAGCAGGGTGTGCTCGGGCACGATGTGCCGCCCGGCCATCATGTCCGCCGACAGCAGCGAGTGGTTGGTGACCACCACGTCGGCCTCGCGGGCGCGGGCGCGTGACAGCTCCGCGAAGCACTCCGGCCCGTACGGGCACTTGGCCGCGCCGACGCACTCGCGCGCCGGGGTCGACACCATGCGCCAGGCCGTGTCGTCGACGCCCGGGTCCAGCTCGTCGCGGTCGCCGGTGTCGCTGTCCATCGCCCAGTCGCGGATGCGCTCGATCTGCTTGCCCAGCCGGCCCGACTCGCCCAGCCACTTCACGCCGCTGCCGCTGGAGCCCGCGTCGAACAGCCCCTCCTGCGGGTCCTGCTCGTCGGAGTGCTCCAGCTTCGCCAGGCACACGTAGTGGTGACGGCCCTTGAGCAGGGCGAACGTGGGCTCCTTGCCGAGCAGCGGGGCCACCGCCCGGCCGATGCGGGGCAGGTCCTTCTCCACCAGCTGCGACTGCAGCGCCAGCGTGGCCGTCGAGATGACGACCGGCCCCTGCACGGTCAGCGCGGGGGCGAGATAGGCCAGGGACTTGCCGGTGCCGGTGCCGGCCTGCACGAGCAGGTGCTCGCCGGACTCGACGGCCTCGGCGATGGCCGCGGTCATGGCCTGCTGGCCAGGCCGCGCGGAGCCGCCGGGCACCGACCCGACGGCGGCCTCCAGCAGATCCAGAGCACTGTGGCTGCGGGTTCGCGACTTCTTCGGCGGCACCGATAGACCGTACCGGTCCGCTCCGACACTCCTGCAAACGCGCCGGGATGTGGGAGCATGGCGCATTGTGGGCGCGACCCCCTTCCCCCGCGCGTCGTGGCGCGGTGGCGGGGAACGTCACCACCACCGTGAAGCGAGGTAGTCGAATGGCTGTCGTGCGTGTGGAGATCCGCAAGTTCGACGGGAGCGCGCACCGCGCGTTCCCCGCCACGCTGCTCGGCCGCGACGAGCACGGCACCTGGCTCGGCATCCCGAGCGGCACGGTGAGCGACACCGGCAAGGTGTACGAGATCCCCGGCGTGGTCCTCGTCCCGCACTCCGGCTGGTGGACCGCCATGTTCAACGCCGCCCCCCGCAACACCTCGGTGTACTGCGACATCACCACCCCCGCCACCTGGAACGACGACACCGTCGTGGTCACCGACCTCGACCTGGACGTCCGCAAGATCCGCCAAACCGGCGAGGTCCAGCTGGTCGACGAGGACGAGTTCGCCGCCCACCAGGCCAAGTTCAACTATCCCGACGAGGTCGTCCACCAGGCCCGCGCCGCCGCCCAGTGGCTCCTCGAAGCCGTCCGCGGCGAAAAGGAACCCTTCGCCGCCCACTTCCACCGCTGGCTGGCCCACGTCACCCCCTGACCGGCCCCCTGCCCGCCCCACCCCGCCCTCCCGCGTTGATCATGAACTTGTGGACGTGGTCGGCGGAGTGTCGCCACCCTGCCACCGTGATCACTGCCGTCGCCGCCTGCGCGGCCCGTCCCGGCCTGTCCGGCTGATTGGTGATCACGGTGCTGGGGTAGGGACACGCCGTTCAGCACGCCCATAAGTTCATGATCAACTTGGCGAGGGGCGGCGGGGTGGGGGGAAGGTGCGCAATGATCGGGATGTGGCGGAGGTGTCCGAATTGCTGCGGGTGGGGTCGGGGGTGGATCTCGCGGCGGTAGATGCGGCGGGTACGCCTGGGTTGCCGCGGCAGGGGGTGGCGCGGCGGGATCCGAAGGGGTGGGCGCGGACGGAGCTGGGCGTGCTGGGGGCGGAGCTGGCGCAGCAGCAGGAGATGCTGTTCGCGAACGCGAAGTCTGATCCCGGGGATCAGCGGCGGGTGCTGCTGGTGCTGCAGGCGATGGACTGCGGGGGCAAGGACGGGACGGTCAAGCGGCTGGCGCGGGCGATGAATCCGCAGGGGCTGCGGATCAAGGCGTTCGGGCCGCCGACGGCCGAGGAGCGCAGGCACGACTTCCTGTGGCGGATCCGGCGGGCGCTGCCGCTGCCGGGGTATGTCGGCATCCTCAACCGCTCGCACTACGAGGACGTGCTGGTGGCGCGGGTGCGCGAGCTGGTGCCGCCGAAGGTGTGGCAGGGGCGCTTCGAGACCATCAACACATTCGAGCGGGAGCTGGCTGACAGCGGGTTCACCCTGGTCAAGATCATGCTGCACATCTCGTTCGGGGAGCAGCGCGAGCGGCTGCGCCAGCGCCTGGACGACCCCACCAAGTACTGGAAGTACGACCCGGCCGATGTGGAGAACCGCGCCCACTGGACCGCGTACCAGCAGGCATATCAGGACGTGCTCAGCCGCTGTGGGACTGATCACGCCCCCTGGTATGTGGTGCCGGCGGACCGGAAGTGGTACCGCGACTGGGCGGTGGCGCACCTCATGCTCGATGCCTTCCGGAGCCTGAATCTGCGCTACCCGCCGCCCGGTTTCGACCCCCAGACGGAGCGAAAACGCCTGTCGAAGGATGAAACGGGCAAGGCGGGGAAGGTGAACACCAGGTGAACGAGCCATGAAGACCAGGTGGCGCTGGGTGACCGGGTCACGAACTACCGGTAACAGTGTCTAGCATTCCCCCGACCCAACCGTCCGGATGACACCACCAGACCAAAGGTGCTTGCGGTGAAGTTTTCGCTCCGCCCCCAAGAGGGTGCCTTCTACGAGATGTTCTCCCGTGCCGCGCAGAACCTCGTGCGGGGCACCGAGCTGCTCTCCGAGCTGGCGCTGCCCGGTGCCGACGTGCAGTCGGTCAGCGAGCGGCTGGCCGAGGTCGAGCACGACAGTGACAAGATCACGCACGAGCTCTACAACAAGATCAACTCCACGTTCATCACCCCGTTCGACCGCGAGGACATCTACCGCCTCGGCTCCGGTCTCGACGACGTCATGGACCACCTGGAGGCCGTCGGCAACCTGGTCTACCTGTACGGGCTGACCAAGCTCCCGGCGCTGCCCCGGGAGATGATCGAGATGATCGACGTGCTGGACCAGCAGGCGAAGGTCACCGCGCTGGCCATGCCGCGGCTCAAGCAGATGAAGGGCCTCAAGGACTACTGGGTCGAGTGCAACCGCCTGGAGAACGACGGCGACCGCACCTACCGCATGCTCCTGGTACGCCTGTTCAGTGGCGAGTACGACGCGCTGACCGTGCTGAAGATGAAGGAGGTCGCCGACGAGCTGGAGGCCGCCTGCGACGCCTTCGAGCACGTGGCGAACACCATCGAGACCATCGCGGTCAAGGAGTCCTGATGCGCGGCCTCATCGCCGGTTGCCGCGGCGGAGGTGCCGGGCGTGGATAACGCACTCCTGATCCCGGTGCTCGCGGTCATCATCGCGGCCATGGTGTTCGACTACACCAACGGCTTCCACGACGCCGCGAACGCCATCGCCACCAGCGTGTCCACCCGGGCCCTCACCCCGCGGATCGCGCTGGGCATCGCCGCGCTCGGCAACTTCGTGGGCGCCCACTTCGGCGCCCAGGTGGCCAAGACCGTCGGCAGCGGCATCATCACCCCGCCGGAAGGGCTGGCCGGCCTCGGCATCGTCTTCGCCGGTGTGGTCGGCGCCATCGCCTGGAACCTGCTGACCTGGTATTTCGGCATCCCGTCGTCCAGCTCGCACGCCCTGATCGGCGGCCTGGTGGGCGCGATGCTCGCCGCGATCGCGTTCGGCGTGCAGGGCGAGGTGCTGTGGGGCGGCATCGTGGACAAGGTCGTCATCCCGATGATCGCGTCCCCGGCCACCGGCTTCATCCTCGGCGCGGTGCTCATGCTGGCCCTGCTGTGGGCCGTGTACCTGCTGGCCAAGGCCACCGCCAAGAAGAAGTCGGCCCGCCTGCTCCACCCGACCCCGCTCAACCGGTTCTTCCGGATCATGCAGTCGGCGTCGGCGGTCGCCATGTCGGTCGGCCACGGCATGCAGGACGCCGCGAAGACCATGGGCATCATCGTGCTGGCCCTCTACACCGGTGGCTTCCAGGACTCGAACGAGCACATCCCGGAGTGGGTGTTCTGGACCAGCGCGACCGTGCTGGCGCTGGGCACGTACGCGGGCGGCTGGCGGATCATCCGCACGCTGGGCCGCCGGGTGATCCACCTGGACCCGATGGCCGGTTTCGCGGCCGAGACCGTCGCCAGCGGCGTGCTCTTCACCGCGGCCAGCTACGGCCTGCCGATCTCCACGACGCACACGATCACCTCGGCGATCATGGGTGTCGGCGCCACCAAGAAGTTCTCCGCGGTCCGCTGGGGCGTCGCGGGCAACATCGTGATGGCCTGGATCCTCACCTTCCCCGGCGCCGCCCTGGCCGCCATCATCGCCTACGTCCTGGTCCGCCCCATCTTCTAACCCCGCCCCCGCCCCCGCCCCCGCCCCGGCGTCGGCGGCGACGTCAAGATCGCGACGATCTTGCGCGAACTGTTAGGACTTCGTCCCAAACGGGCGTGTCATCCCCACAGTTCGCGCAAGATCGTCGCTGTATGGCGGGGTCAGTAGCTGACGCCGATCTGGGCGCGGATCGCGTCCATGGTGCGCATCACGGACAGGGTTGAGGACAGGGGGACCAGGTCGGACTCCAGCTTGCCCTCGCGCCAGCACTTGCCGGCCTCGGCGGCTTCGAAGTGGAGACCCGAGGGGGCGTCCTGGAACTCCTGGGGGTCGGCGCCGTCGCGGTGGAGGACGAAGCGCTCGGCGGCGTGGAAGCCCCACGGGAAGTCGATCTTTCCGGTGGAGCCGACGACCGTGGCGGTACGCAGGTCGCCGCCGGTGCCGCAGTAGAGGGACGCGACGGCGCCGGACGGGAAGCCCAGCGCGATGCTGGTGCGGGCGTCGGTGCCCTCGGGGAACAGCTGCGCCCAGGCGCGGATCTGGTTCGGCTCGCCGAGCAGCAGCTGCGCGAAGCCGATGGGGTACACGCCGAGGTCAAGCAGCGCGCCGCCGCCCAGCTGCGGGTTGCGCAGCCGGTGGGCGGGGTCGGGGTCGAGCGAGATGCCGAACGCCGCCTGCACCGCGACCACCTCGCCGATCGCGCCGTCCGCGATGAGCTGCTGCGCCTTGAGGACCGCGGGCAGCGTACGCGTCCAGAAGGCCTCCATCAGGAACAGCTGCCGTTCCCGGGCGACGGTGACGAGGTCCTGGGCCTGCGCAAGGTCCAGCGTGAAGGCCTTCTCCACCAGCAGCGGCTTGCCGGCCCGCAGGCACAGCGAGGCCGCCGCGTGGTGGTGGGAGTGCGGGGTGGCGATGTAGATGAGGTCCACGTCCGGGTCGGCGGCCAGCGCCTCCCACGAGCCGTGGCTGCGCGCCGCGCCGTGCTCGGTGGCGAAGGCCTCGGCGGACGACGCCGTCCGCGAACCCACCGCCACCAGCTCGGCGTCCGGCACCAGTGCCAGCTCGCGCGCGAAGCGTGCGGCGATCCCGCCCGTGGCGAGAACGCCCCAACGAATCTGATCAGTCACGGAGCTGAAACTACACCGGTTAAGTGCGGCTGGGATCAGCCGCCGACCCGGATCAGGCGCGCGCTCAGGTGCGGGGTCAGGCTCTCCCCCATCGCCGCCATGTCCTGCGCGTACAGCAGCGCTCCCTCGACGATGCCGTAGAGCCGGTGCCCGGCGGTGACCTCCTTGGCGGTGGACGTGCGTGCCACGAAGTCGGTGACCATCTCGATGCGCGGCGGGTTCGCCTCGATCTTGCCGAGGTACAGCTCCATGATGCCGGTCGGCGTGGTCAGGATCGCCTCGATCTCGTCCTTGTCCTTGCCCGCCGGGCGCCACCAGCCGACCTCGCGGCCGCCCGGCCGCACCGGCTTGGCCTCCTCGTCCAGGATCCAGGCCCGCGACTCGTAGTGCAGGAACGGCCGGCCGTCGTGGCTGATCCGGATCTCCTGCGCGTAGTCGAAGTCCTCGATGGTCGGGTAGCCGCCCCGGCCCCGGCCCCGCCACACGCCGATGAACGGCAGCAGGTCCAGCAGGTCGGCGTGCAGGTCCGGACCCTGGCGCAGGTCGTGGGTCTCCTCGTACGGGTACGGGTCGACCGGCGGCGCGTTGAGCCAGGGCGGCGGCTGCAGCGGGTTCTCTTCTGTACTCACCGTTTCAACCCTCTTCGTCAGGCGGCTGCCCCGGGACGACGGCTCACCAGCGTCCCCGGGAGATCTTCACGGCCAGGTAGGCCAGGCCACCGGCGAGCGCACCGAAGCCCGCGACCAGCAGGCTGACGAACCCGATCTCGGTGACCACGAGTAGATCCTATGAGTACGCCCCCGCACGCCGTGCGTAGGCTGTCGGACGTGGCACGCAAACTGATCGTCAAGACGACCGCCGGGGCCGACGCGCCGGAGCGGTGCGCGCAGGCCTTCACCGTCGCCGCCACCGCCGTGGCGGCCGGGGCCGAGGTGTCGCTGTGGCTCACCGGCGAGTCGAGCTGGTTCGCACTGCCCGGCCGGGCCGCCGAGTTCGAGCTGCCGCACTCCGCCCCGCTGCCCGACCTGCTGGCCGCGGTCCTGGCCGGGGGCACGGTCACCCTGTGCACCCAGTGCGCCGCCCGCCGGGACATCACCCCCGATGACGTCATCGCCGGCGTACGCATCGCCGGCGCCGCCGTCTTCGTGGAAGAGACCCTCATCGACGGCGCCCAAGCCCTCGTCTACTGAAGGAAGGGCACCTTCTTAACGCTATGCGTTGTAGAAGGTGCCCTTCCTAACGCCTCTGGGTCGGGTGGCCGCTGCGCGGGTACATGATCGCTGGTTCGTGTCACAAAGTGCGGCCAGACCACACTTTGTGACACGAACTCGCGATCATCGCGCGGGTGGGCGGTGCCGACCGGCGGACGGCTCGGCCGGTCCGCAGTTGAGCGCGGCCTGGGGCTGAGCGCGGGTCCAGGGCTGAGCGCGGGTCCGGGTCAGGGCACGCGGCAGCCGGTGATGAACTCGACGGTGACCGTGCCTTCGCCGCTGACCTCGCCGCGCACCGCCACGTAGTTGCCGGCGTCCCAGTAGAACGCCTCCTTCGGGCCGTCGGCGGGCCGGGTCTGGGCGTCGGGGAGCCCGGCGGCGATGTCCTGGACCGTGCCCGGCTCGGCCCCGACGGGGCCGCTGAGCGTGAGCGTACGGGTCGCGTTGACGCCGTCGCGGGCCGCGCTGAGGCGGCAGTCGCGCTCGGCGTACCCGCCGTCCTGGACCGTCCAGCCGGCCGGGATGCGGGCGGTGACCGTGCCCATCGCCTGCTCGACGGTGGCCTTGGCGTCCGTGAGCGTGGTCTGGTCGCGCAGCGACGGCGGATCGTTGCGGGCCGACCAGATCGCGAGCACCACCAGCAGCAGCGCCCAGGCCGCGACGAGGGCCGTCCACAGCCTGCGTCGGCCGGGCGGCGTCTGCGGCTCGGGCTGCGGGGCCGTCTCGGGAGCTGGCGCGTCGATCGTCACGCGCTTCATGGTGTCACGCCCCCGCAGCGCCGTTCACCGCACCGGGCAGCGACGGCCGCGGGAAGCCGCCACGCCATCCACGCGGCCACCACGGTCGAGGAAACCCGCCTCGCCATCCACCCGGCCAAGCCAGCCGCACACTCCACCAACCCCGCCGCGATGATCGCGGTCTCGTGTCACAAAGTGAGGCTGGACCGCACCTTCTGACACGAGACGGCGATCAAGACTTCCAGCCCAGCCCCAGACGTTAAGAAGGGCACCTTCTACAACGCATAGCGTTAAGAAGGTGCCCTTCCTTGCCTTGAAGGCAGGCTAGGCGACGGCGAGGGAGACCTCGTTGACGCCGCGGTCGGCGGTGACGGTCGCGTCGCCGTTGCCGAAGCGGGACAGGGCGCGCAGCTGCCAGGTGCCCGGCGCGGCGAAGAAGCGGAACTGGCCCGCCGGCGAGGTCACGACCTCGGCGGTGAACTCGCCCGTGCGGTCGAGCAGGCGGACGTACGCCCCGGCGACCGGGTCACCGCCCGCCGCCTGCACGATGCCGGTGATCACGGTCTCCTTCTCCAGGTCGACGCTGAGCGGCAGCGGGGCGGCCTGGTCGGGTGCGGCGCAGCCGGCCGCGACAGTCGAAGCGGTCTGTGCGGTCATGTTGATCACGCCTTCCCGGGCTCGTCGCCCAGTGCCACCGGCACGCCGACCAGCGAGCCGTACTCGGTCCAGGATCCGTCGTAGTTCTTCACGTTCTTCTTGCCGAGGATCTCCTGCAGCACGAACCAGGTGTGCGAGGAGCGCTCGCCGATGCGGCAGTACGCGATGGTGTCCTTGCTGTCGTCGATGCCGGCCGCGGCGTAGAGCTCGGTCAGCTCGGCGTCGGACTTGAAGGTGCCGTCCTCGTTCGCGGCCTTGGACCACGGCACGCTGATCGCGGTGGGGATGTGGCCCGCCCGCTGCGCCTGCTCCTGCGGCAGGTGCGCGGGGGCGAGCAGGCGGCCGGCGTACTCGTCCGGGGAGCGCACGTCGACCAGGTTCTGCACGCCGATCGCCTTGACGGCGTCGTCGCGGAAGGCGCGAATGGACAGGTCCTGGTCCTTGGCGACGTACTGCGTCGCGGGGCGGGAGACCGCGTCCTTGGACAGCGGGCGGGCGTCGAGCTCCCACTTCTTGCGGCCGCCGTCGAGCAGCTTGATGTCGCCGTGGCCGTAGAGCTTGAAGTACCAGTAGGCGTAGGCGGCGAACCAGTTGTTGTTGCCGCCGTACAGCACCACGGTGTCGTCGTTGCCGATGCCGCGCGAGGACAGGAGCGCCTCGAACTGCTCCTTGTTCACGAAGTCACGGCGGACCGGGTCCTGCAGGTCCTGGCGCCAGTCCAGCTTGACCGCACCGGCGATGTGGCCGCCGTCGTACGCGGTGGTGTCCTCGTCGACCTCGACGAACACCACGCCGGGTGCGCCGATGTTCTTTTCGGCCCAGTCGGCCGAGACGAGTGCGGAGTCGCGACTCATGGATGATCTCCCTTGGGATATGTCTGGTGTCGTAAACGTCTGGGTGTGGTGACGCCACGGGGAGCACGAGCGGGAGAAACAAAAACGCCGCCGCGTACGGGTCCACAGGGGGTTCACCGGGTACATGGCGACGGCGGCAGCTGACTGGCGGGGATGGCCGGCTCAGCGGTGAGCGGCTGGGTGCGAGTCAGGTTAAGGCTGCTAGACGATCACAAAGCGCGATCGGGTGCGCGTTATCGTGCCGCCGTCAGAGGACGGGGCAACACAGGCACGTGGCCACGCGGCACAGGTCGACCGCGCGCCGCTTGGTAAGCAGCGGACTCATAGTTGGTGACCCTACCAGCACGGTCCTCATTTCGGGAATGTGTCGTCCACCATCCGGGATCGGCCGCCCGGATGGTGATCCGATTCCGCGCTGGTCAGGCGAGCTGCACATCGGTGGCGGCGAATGCCACCTGGAGGCCGGTCTGCTCGGTGGTGACGTTGCTCAGCTTGAGCTCGAACGGCAGGTTGGGCGGGCGCAGCGTCACCGCGAGCCGGTCCTTGTACGCGTCGATGATCGACTGCCGGATCGAGCCGGCCACGCCGCGCAGCTCGGTCACCCGCAGCCGCACCCGGCCGCCGTCCACGACGGTCACCTCGGCCTTGCCGCTGACCCTGCCGATCAGCGGCACGTTGCCGCTGACCTCGACGATCCGGTCGCCCGCGGACGTCAGCGTGATGCCGGACAGGCCGCTGGCCTTGACGAGGTCGGCGTAGGACACCGTGGCGACGCCTTCGACCCGGGCCGCCACCGGCCGCGCCGTGTCGTTCATCAGCTCCTTGAGCGGCGCCTCGACGTCGAACGCGGAGACGGTGAGCAGCGGCAGGGGCAGGTCGCCGCCCTTCAGGTCGCGCATGGTCAGCTCGATCTCGTCGTACCGGCCCGCGGCGACCTGGGTGAGGAACGGGACGCCCCTGATCGCGACCTCGGGCGGCGTGGACGTGATGCCCTGGCTCTGCATCCGCGCGGCGACCCGCTCCGCGATCTCCCGCTCGCCGTAGTGCACGCCGACCCGGTCCGCCACGGCGAGCAGGATCCCGAGGACGACCAGCAGCACCGCGGTGATCATGAGGAACTTCCTCATGCGGGCACCAGGAAGGCCACGCTGATCACGTACGCGACCGGCGCGGCGAGCGCGAAGCCCGCCAGCGGGCCCTGCATGTGCCGGGCCAGCCACATGGTCGGCGCCTCGCCGGCCAGCTCGCGGCCCGCCTCGGCGAAGCCGATCGTCAGGTCGGCCAGCACCGCGGCGCCCGCGGCGGCCATGCCGACCAGGGCGGCCTCGTGCGGCGTGAACGCCACCAGGTAGCGGCCGATGACGGCGGCCGCGGCGGTGCCCAGCATGGCGCCGAGCACGATGCCGGCCGAGCCCCGGGGGACCTGGTCGGCCAGGCGCGGGTACGGCGCCACGACGTCGGTGAGCCGCGCGACGCCCAGGGCGATCGCGCTGGCGATGAGACACACCACGATGGCTTGGGTGCCCACCGGGATGCGAGTCAAAACAATCAATGTGGCGAACGAGACCACGCCCAGCACGATCACGACGGTCGAGGCGAGCGACTCGGAGACCTGCACCCGTCCCTCGGGCCGGATCATCTGGCCGACGATGCCCGCGACCAGGCCGGCGGCGGCGACCGCGCCCAGCGGCGCGATCGTGGCGACGTCGGGGTAGATCGCGGCGACGTCGGCGGCGAGCGCGGCCAGCACGCCGACCGTGGCGACGACCTTCACCGCCGGCGGGTTCATCGCCATGGTGGTCGCGAAGACGTAGAGCAGCTGCGCTCCGAAGATCACGGCGGCGTACGGCAGCCGCCCGGCGCCCACGCCCGCGGTCTGCGCGCCCATCACCAGCCCGACGCCGAGCAGCAGCGCGAACCCGGCGACGGCCAGCGACAGCAGCCGCCGCACCGGCACGAACTCCAGCTCGGCGCCGTCGTCGAGGAGGTCCTCGTCGTCGTCCTCTGGCTCGGCGGCGCGGCCACGGCGGCCGCGCTCCTTCACGCTGACCGTGTCCTCCCGGCGGGAGCGCGGGTTGGGTTCGGCCGCGCCGCGGGACGCGGGCACGGGAACGGGCGCAGGACCACGGCCGGCCGGGCCGGGGCCGGGCCGGTGCGGCCCGTCGAACTGGGGGCCGGGTGACCTGCGATTACGGACGCTGTCATCGGGAGGGGAACCGAGCACGCAACGATCGTGCCACCTCACCCCCCAAGAGCGCACCTCACCGGTGGCTGAATGGGGCGAGCTGACCGGCGTTGCTTGCGACAAGCGCGAAAGCTGCTCGAAACATTCGGCAATGCGCAGCCGTGATGAGTGACAAATGTATGAGGTGCTGGTATTTCTATTGGTCTCGACTATGCTTCAGCTTTACCCGCCCGTCAGCGACGCCGGGACCGACGTGAGGCCAGCCACGCCCCCATGTGCTGCTCGCGCGGCCCAGCCGCGAGGACGGAGGCGATCCGTGGAAATCCTGCTCCTGGTCACCGCACGCGCCGGTGAGCCGTCGGCCGTGCTCCCCGCACTCGACCTGCTGCCGCACACCGTGCGCACCGCACCCCGCGACGTGCGCAACCTGGTGTCGGCCCCCAGTCCGGACGCCGTGCTGGTCGACGCGCGCTCCGAGCTCTCCGATGCCCGCGCCACCTGCCGCATGCTGCACGCCACCGGGATCGGCGTGCCGCTGATCGCGGTGGTCACCGAGGCCGGGCTGGTCGCCGTCAACGCCGACTGGGGCGTGGACGACGTGGTCCTGGCCGGGGCGGGACCCGCCGAGGTCGAGGCCCGGCTGCGCCTGGCCGTCGGCCGGCTGACCTCGGCGACCGCCGCCGCCGGGGGCCTGATCCGCGGTGGCGAGCTGACCATCGACCCGGACACCTACGCGGCGAAGCTCAAGGGACGCCCGCTCGACCTCACCTACAAGGAGTTCGAGCTGCTGAAGTTCCTGGCGCAGCACCCCGGCCGGGTGTTCACCCGCGACCAGCTGCTGCGCGAGGTGTGGGGCTACGACTACTTCGGCGGCACCCGCACCGTCGACGTGCACGTGCGGCGGCTGCGCGCCAAGCTCGGCTCGGAGTACGAGGCGATGATCGGCACCGTGCGCCAGGTCGGCTACAAGTTCGTGGTGCCGTCCTCGCGCCAGCAGCTGGCCGACCGGGAGCTGGCCGAGGCCGCCGAACTGCTCGCCGAGCTGCCGTCCCGCTGATCCGCACGATCTCTGCTCGGCTCGTGCCCGCGACTCACCGCCGCGGGCACGAGCCGTTCCCGTATGTGACGCGCGTCCGCCCGCCTTGCGAGCGCGATCCGTTTTAATCGCAGGCGGCTACGCTGGCGCCATGATCGGGCATGCCGAGCGGCGCGACCGGCTGACACCGGACGAGGTCGCCGCCGTCGCCGAGCTGGCGCGCGCGGCCGGGGACACCGACGGGGCGTACCCCCTGTCCGAACACACCGTGCTGCACCTGCGGCATGGTGGTGACGCCCCCGCGGTGCACCTGGTGGTCCGCACGCCCGACGGCGAGCTGGCCGGCTACGCGCACGTGGACACCACCGACGCGGTGGACGGACCGTCCGCGGAGCTGGTCGTGCACCCGCTGCGCCGCCGCCACGGCCTGGGCCGCGCCCTGGTCACCGCGGCCATCGCGGCGGCGGCCGAGGCGGACCCGGCGGGGCGGCTGCGGCTGTGGGCGCACGGCGACCACCCCTCCGCCAGTGCACTGGCCCTGTCACTGGGCTTCCGGCGGGCGCGGGTGCTGTGGCAGATGCGCCGTTCCCTGTTCGCCGAGGTGCCCCAGCCCGAGCTGCCGGACGGGGTGGCGCTGCGGCCGTTCCGGCCGGGCGTGGACGACGAGCCGTGGCTGGCGCTGAACGCGCGCGCCTTCGCCGACCATCCCGAGCAGGGCCGGTGGACGCTGCGCGACCTGCGGGTGCGGATGGCCGAGCCGTGGTTCGACCCGGACGGCTTCCTGCTCGCCGAGCGCGGCGGCGCGCTGGCCGGGTTCCACTGGACCAAGGTGCACGGCGAGCTGCGCCGCGACGCCGAGGCGGGCGGCCGCACCCACCACCACGACCCCATCGGCGAGGTGTACGTGCTCGGCGTGGACCCGTCGGCGCACGGCACCGGCCTGGGCCGGGCGCTGACCGCGGCCGGGCTGCGGCACCTGCGGGCCCGCGGGCTGGACCAGGTGATGCTGTACGTCGACGAGTCCAACACCGCGGCCACCGCGCTGTACCAGCGGCTCGGCTTCGCCCGCTGGTCGACCGACGTGCTGTTCCAGCGAAGCTGAAGCGGCCCCTTCCGCACCGCTGTGAGATCCATCACCATCTAGGCATGGCCACCGCCGCGCCGCCGCCCGTGCCCGCCGATTTCGTCGAGTACGCCACCCGGCGGCTGCCGCCGCTGGCGCACGCCGCGCGGCAGCTGCACGGCGACGACGCGTCGGCCGAGGCGCTGGCCCGGGAGCTGCTCGTCTTGGTCGCGCTGCGCTGGACCCGGCTGCGCGCCGCCGACGAGGAGTATCACGCCGAGCCCGGCGCCGCCGCCGACCGCTACCTGCACCGGCTCTTCGAGCGCGAGGTGCGCGACGCCGCGCCGCGCCACCGGGTGCGGCTCGACCTGGACCGGGCCCCGGCGGAGCGGTGGGACGACCTCGCCGCCGACCCGGCGGACGAGGCCGCCGCGCTGTGGACGCGGGGCCGGGCGCTGGTGCGGCGCCGCCTGCTGCTGGCCGGCGGGATCGCCGGAGCCGCCCTGGTCGCGACCGGGATCCGCGAGTGGTCCCGGCGGGGCGAGCAGGGCGAGCTGAGCGTACGGCCGTTCCCGTCCCCGCGGTCCGCGTCGCCGAGCTTCGTGATCGACCTACCCGGGGTGGAGCGCCTGCCGGACGCGGGGGAGCAGGCCAGGGCACCCCGCGCGCTGGTCGACCGGCTGCCGCGCGAACTCGTGCCGCCCGTGGCGCCGGAGTCGCTGCCCGCGCTGAGCGAGCGGCCGGTCGGGCAGGCGCTGGCGCTGCTGGTGCCGGACCGGTCGGCGTACGTGCTGGCGCTCGGGCGCGACGGGAGCTGGTGCCGGGTCGACTCGGTGGAGGAGCGGGTGGGCGCCCGCCTCGAGGAGGGCTCGCTGTCGCCGGACGGGTCGTACGCCGCGTTCACCGAGACCGCCGGGGTGCGGGTGGTCGACCTGGCGACCGGGCGGGCCCGGTCCTACCCGCGCGGGCCGCTGGCCATGAGCTGGGTGGCCCCGGGCCTGCTGCTGCTCGGGGTGGACGCGCTGATGGACGTGGCCACCGGCCGCCTGCTGCCCGTCCCGCTGGACGCGCGCGACGTCGCGGCCGTACGCCGTGCGCCGGGCCCGGAGCGGCCGGAGTCGCTGTTCGAGGTGCTGTCGGGGGACGCCTCCGGCGGGCCGGCCGTGCTGCGCCGGACCGACCTGGCCACCCGCCGGAGGCGCAGCTTCGTGATCGCCGGCGACGGCGCCCCGTACCTGGGTCCGTTCCTGGGCACCGGGTTCACGGTCGCGGGCGCGGGGGGTCTGGTCGCCCGCCGCTGCATACCGCACGGCCTGATGGCCGGAGCCGCCGTGGCCGTGCTGGAGCCGGCCACGGGCGCGCTGCGCCGGGTGCTGGCCGTCGACGAGGCGGCGGCCGGGGAGGTGCGCCTGCTGGGCTGGCTGGACCGGCGGCGGCTGCTGCTGAGCTGCACCGGCGGGCAGGGCGTGCCGCCGGGTCTGCGGCGCCGGGTGCTGGCCTGGGACCTGCGCGACGGGCGGCTGGGGCTGGTCGCGACGGCACCCGGCACCGGCGCGTTGTCCCTGGCCGACCTGGCCGGTGCGGTATGAGCGCGTTCACTTCCCGGCCACGCCTTGCTGCGCGGTCCGTCACCGCTGCTGTTTTGCCTGTTCACCCTGAGTTCACCTGAGACGGGAGAGCCGTCCACCTGGGGCGTGCAATGTCGGGGTCAGGCCGGCGACGGCCGTATCCCTGACTAGGAAGGCACCCCTGAAGTGAACCGTAACGTGCTCTCTCGGCGCGCGCTTGCGGGCGTTGCTATCGCCGCGCTCGCTCTGGCCGGCTGCTCCTCGAAGGAGGACCCGGCGACCGACCCGTCGGCCGGCGCCGGCTCCGGGCTGGCCGCTCTGTCCGGTGAGCTCAAGGCTTCCGGCGCGAGCTTCCCGAACACGTACTACCAGGAGGTCATCACCTCCCTGAAGGACGAGGCCCCGAACCTGAAGGTCACCTACAACTCGGTGGGCTCGGGCACGGGTAAGAAGGAGTTCGGCTCCGGCCTGACCGACTTCGCCGGTTCCGACAGCACGGTCAAGGACACCGACGGCGTTCCGGCGGGCACCTTCCTCTACGTGCCGACCGTGGCCGCGCCGATCACCATCTCGTACAACCTCAAGGGCGTGGACAACCTCCAGCTGAGCGCGGACACCCTGGCCAAGATCTTCCAGCGGGAGATCAAGACCTGGAACGCGCCGGAGATCGCCGCCGACAACCCGGGCGTGACCCTGCCCGCCACCGCCATCTCCGTGGCGCACCGGGCCGACGGCTCGGGCACCACCAACAACTTCACGAAGTACCTGGCCGCCGCCGCGCCGACCACCTGGAAGCTCGGCAGCGGCGACACCGTGGCGTGGCCCGCCGACACCCAGGGCGGCCAGAAGAACACCGGTGTGGCCCAGCTGATCCAGGCCGCCGACGGCGGCATCGGCTACGTCGACCTGGCCGACGCCACCGACGGCAAGCTGACCTTCGCCGCGATCAAGAACAAGGACGGCAAGTTCGTCAAGCCGACGCTGGAGGCCGCCACCGCCGCGCTCGCCGGTGCCGAGATCAAGGACGACCTGACCTTCAACCCGCTGAACGCGGCCGGCGCCGACAGCTACCCGATCACCGCGCCGACCTACCTGCTGGTGAAGACCACCTACCCCGACGCCAAGCAGAAGGAACTGGTCAAGGCGTTCGTGACCTACCTGCTGAAGGACACGAAGGACCTGGCCGCGGAGCTGCACTACGCGCCGCTGCCGGCCGAGCTGCAGACCAAGGCGCTCGCCCAGCTGGACAAGATCAGCTGAAGCTGATCTGACCTGAGCACGACCGGTGCGGCGGGTCCACCCGGATCCGCCGCACCGGCCTCAGCAGGCCACCCCTCGGAGTAGAGATGACTGTGCTTGACAAATCCGCTCAGCTGACCCGGAAGGACCGCGGCCGCCACGCCGATCGGCTCTTCTGGGCCGTCTGCGTGTTCGCGGGCCTCGCGGTGCTGATCATTCTGGCGCTGATCCTCGTCACGACCGTGAACGAGGCCTTCCCCGCGTTCTCCGCCGACTTCTTCACCAGCACGGAATGGATCCCGAACGACCCGGACGGCGACGGCCCGCGCGGCCCCGTCTACGGCACGCTCGCCTTCCTGTACGGCACGCTGGTGGTGTCGGCGATCGCCGTGGTGGTGGCCGTCCCGGTGTCGATCGGCATCGCGCTGTTCCTGACCGAGCTCGCCCCGCCGAAGCTGCGCGCCACCATCGTGACGCTGATCGACATGCTGGCCGCGGTGCCCTCGGTGGTCTTCGGCCTGTGGGGCATCCTGGTCCTGGCGCCGGCCATCGTGCCGGTCTACCAGGGGATCCACGACGTCGTGGGCGGGGTGCCGGGGCTGGGCTCGCTGTTCGGCGAGCCGCGCAGCAGCGGCCGGACCTTCATGACCGCGGGGCTCATCCTCGCCGTCATGATCATCCCGATCATCACGTCCATCTCGCGGGAGGTCTTCGCGACCGTCCCCGACTCCGACAAGCAGGCGGCCTGGGCGCTGGGCGCCACCCGCTGGGAGATGATCAAGGGCGCGGTGCTCCCGCACAGCTTCGGCGGCGTGGTCGGCGCGGTCATCCTCGGTCTCGGCCGGGCGATGGGCGAGACCATCGCGGTCGCCCTGGTCATCGGCAGCTCCGTGCAGATCACCGCGAACCTGTTCGAGAGCGGGTACGCGCTGCCGGCCATCATCGTCGACCAGTGGGGCGAGTCCACCGGTGACTTCCGGGCGGCCCTGATCGGCATGGGCGTGGTCCTGTTCATCATCACCGTCCTGATCAACCTCCTGGCCCGGGTCGTCGTGCGGCGCGCGGAGATCCGGATGAAGGGAGCCGCGGCATGACCGCCACCACCGCCGCCCGTCCGGCCGCGTCCGCGCCCGCCCCGGCGGACCTGCGGCGCTCCGCGCTGCCGCTGCGCCGCCGCGTGGTCGACGGCGTCTCCAAGGGCCTCATGGTGTTCGCCCTGCTGGTCGCCCTGGTGCCGCTGGGCCTGGTCATCTACAAGGTGATCGAGGCCGGTGCCGGTGTGATGAGCTGGGACTTCCTCATCGAGGACATCCCCAACTCGGCCCGCCGGGCCGGTGGCGGCATGGGCCCCGCGGTGGCCGGCACCCTGATCATCACCGGCGCCGCGGCCGCCATGTCGATCCCGCTCGGCGTGCTCGGCGCGATCTACCTCAACGAGTACGGCAAGCAGAACGCGCTGGCCCGGCTCATCCGGACCATGGCCGACGTGATGACCGGCGTCCCGTCGGTGGTCATGGGCCTGTTCGTCTACGTGTCGTACGTGCTGCTGGTCAAGGAGCAGTCCGGGTTCGCGGCGGCCCTCGCGCTCGGCTGCCTCATGCTGCCGATCATCATCCGCAGCACCGAGGAGATGCTCCGGCTCGTCCCGGACGAGCTGCGCCAGGCCAGCGCCGCGCTCGGCGCCCGGCGCTGGAAGACCACGGTCTCCGTGGTGCTGCCCGCCGCCATCTCGGGCATCGTCAGCGGCATCATGCTGGCGATCGCCCGTGCCGCGGGCGAGACCGCGCCGGTGGTGCTGGTCGCGGGCACCACGTTCGTCAGCAACTGGAGCCTGTCCGGCGACAACACGACGCTCGCCGCGCAGATCTTCAAGAACGCGGGCGAGTTCTTCCCGGCCGCGCAGGGACGTGCCTGGGGCGCGGCGCTCACGCTGATGGTGATCGTCCTGGTGTTCACCGTCGCCGCCCGCCTGATCTCCAGCCGCTTCGCCATCAAGGAACGTTGAGGATGACCATGAGCACCGACTTCAACCTGTCCACCCTCCTCCCGGGAGCCGCGCCCGCCATGCCCGCCGTTTCCGCACAGCCGGTGATGCAGCTGGAGAACGTCAGCGTCTTCTACGGCAACTACGAGGCCGTCCGCGGCACCACGATGGCGATCCGGGAGCACCAGATCACGGCGCTGATCGGCCCGTCGGGCTGCGGCAAGAGCACCGTGCTGCGCTCGCTGAACCGCATGAACGACCTGGTCAACGGCGCCCGCGTGGCCGGCAAGGTCACCTTCCACGGGCAGGACCTCTACGCCGCCGACGTGGACCCGATCCAGGTGCGCCGCCGGATCGGCATGGTGTTCCAGAAGCCGAACCCGTTCCCGAAGTCGATCTACGAGAACGTGGCCTACGGCCTGAAGATCAACGGGATCAAGGACAACATGGACGACCGCGTCGAGCAGGCGCTGCGCGGCGCGGCCCTGTGGGACGAGGTCAAGGGCAAGCTGAAGTCCAGCGGCCTGGCCCTGTCCGGCGGCCAGCAGCAGCGGCTCTGCATCGCGCGCGCGATCGCGGTCAAGCCCGAGGTGATCCTGATGGACGAGCCGTGTTCCGCGCTCGACCCGATCGCCACCGGCAAGATCGAGGATCTGATGCACGATCTCGCCGGGACGTACACCATCGTGATCGTCACCCACAACATGCAGCAGGCGGCCCGCGTCAGCCACCACACCGCGTTCTTCACCGCGGAGCTGGACGAGGCCGGCGTGCGCCACGGCCGCCTGGTCGAGTTCAACGACACCGGCCGCATCTTCACCAACCCCGGCGACAAGCGCACCGAGGACTACATCACCGGCCGCTTCGGCTGAGCCCCGGTCACATCGTCGAAGCTCCCGCTCTGCGCTGACAGCAGGGCGGGAGCTTCGCGCATAGGTCAGAGGGTGGGCATGTAGGGGGTGGAGACGTCTCGGGGCGCGGTGAGCATGTCCGAGACCGTGGGGTACGCCGTCAGGGCGCGCAGCGTGACCAGGGTGGGCGGCAGCATCGGCAGCTCGCCGGCGGCGTGCTCGGCCACGGCCTGCTCGGGGGTGACCCAGCGGGCCCGGTCGGCCTCGAACTCGGGCAGCGCCGCGTCCTGGCCGTCCGGCATGGCCGCCAGGAAGAACCACGTGTCGAAGCGGCGCGGCTCGAAGACGGGCGTCAGCCAGCGGTCCCACGGGGTGAGCGCGGCGGGCAGCAGCGTCACCCCGGTCTCCTCCTCGATCTCGCGCACGGCGGCGTCGGCCGGGGTCTCCCCGGGCTCCAGCGAGCCGCCGGGGAACGCCCACATGCCGCCGAACGCCATCGCCCGCATCCGCCGGATCAGGAACACGGTGCGGTCCGGCCGGATCAGCACCACGGTCGACGCCTCGCGGGGCACGGCCGGCTCCTGCCCCGACTCCGCGAACTCGCGGGCCAGCTGCTCGAACCGGGCCCGCTGCTCCGGCGGCAGCAGGTCGAACGGATTACTCGACATGCACCAGCACCGCCTGCCCCTGCCCGACGCCGATGCACGCCGCCGCAACGCCGTAGCCGCCGCCGCGGGCACGCAGCGTGTGGCACAGGTCCACGATCACGCGCGGCGCGGACGCGCCCAGCGGGTGGCCGTACGCGATGGCGCCGCCGTCGACGTTGACCAGCTCGGGGTCGATCTCGGGCAGCTCGTGCAGGCAGCTGAGCACCATCGCGGCGAACGCCTCGTTGATCTCCCACGCGGCGATGTCGCCGAAGCCCAGCCCGGCCTTGGCCAGCAGCGCCCGGATCGCGGGCACCGGGCCGGTGGAGAAACGCTCCGGCGACACGCCCGCCACGGTGCTCGCTACGATCCGGCCCAGCGGCCGTACGCCGAGCCGCTCGACGGCGGCGGCGGAGCCGATCAGGGCCGTGGCGGCGCCGTCGTTGACGGGGGAGGAGTTGCCCGCGGTCACCGCGCCGTCGGGGGTGAACGCCGGGCGCAGCTTGGCCAGGGCGGCGGCGCTGGTGTCGGCGCGCACCGACTCGTCCCGGGTCACCCCGGCGACCTCGACCACCCTGTCGTCGAAGCGGCCCTGCGCCCATGCGGCGGCGGCCCGCTGGTGCGAGCGCAGCGCCCAGGCGTCCTGCGCCTCCCGGCCGATGCCGAACTCGGCCGCGACCTGCTGCGCGGCGACGCCGAGCGGCACCGTCCAGTCGTCCGGGAACAGCGGGTTGACCATGCGCCAGCCGAGCTGCGTGTTCCACAGCTTCGCCTCGCCGGGGAACGCGACGTCGGGCTTGGCCATGACGAACGGGGCGCGGCTCATGCTCTCCACACCGCCCGCGACGACCAGGTCCAGGTCCCCGGCGCGCACACCGCGCGCGGCCTGCACGATCGACTCGGCGCCGGAGGCGCACAGCCGGTTCACGGTCACCCCGGGCACCGTCACCGGCAGCCCGGCCAGCAGCGCAGCCATCCGGCCCACGTTGCGGTTGTCCTCGCCGGCGCCGTTGGCGTCGCCGAGGATGACGTCCTCGATCTGCGCCAGATCCAGCTCGGGGTGCCTCTTGAGCAGCGCGACGAGCGGGGCGGCGGCGAGGTCGTCGGTGCGTACGCCGGACAGCCCGCCCTTGTGGCGGCCGAACGGGGTGCGGACCGCGTCGATGAGATACGCCTGCGTGGTCATGCTCCGCAGGCTACGTCACCTGAGGGATCGTTCAGTAACCCAGGTTGGTGAAGCCGAGGTAGCCGCGCAGCTTCTCCGTGTGCGGCGAGGCGGGCAGCGCCGTGCCGTCGATGGCGCGCAGCTCGGCCACGCCGCGCACGCTGGACAGCAGCCACACCCCGTCGGCCGCGGCCAGCCCGGCCGGGGTGACCATGCGCTCGGCGGCGCTCAGGCCCAGGTCGGCCGCGTTGTCGAGCAGGTGGCGGGCGGTGGTGCCGGGCAGGATGCCGGTGGACTCCACGGGCACCGTGTTCAGCACGTCGCCGGTCCGCCAGACCAGGGTGGAGGTCGGGCCCTCCAGGGCGTAGCCGTCCTCGGAGACCCACAGCGCGTCGTCCACGCCCTGCGCCAGCACCCAGCGCTGCGAGGCCATGTTGATCGCGTACGACAGCGACTTCACCCCGCCGAGCAGCCACGGCGCGGCGGTGCGCGCGCCCGCCGGGTAGCCGAGCGAGATGGTGGCGACCGAGATGCCGTCGCGGCGCGCGGCCAGCGTCGCGGCGCCGATCGGGTTGACGGTGGCGAAGCAGGTCACCGGGCCGCCGGTGGCCGCGGCCGCCTCCGCGCCGCGCGTGCACACCAGGCGCAGCGCGCCCTCGACGTGCGCGGGCCACTGCGCGCAGGCCAGCGCGGCCAGCTCGCGCAGCGCGTCCTCGGCGGGCAGCGCCAGCTCCATGCGCGCGGCCGAGCGGGCCATCCGGGCCAGGTGCTCGTCCAGCAGCCACGGGGCGGTGCCGCCGCGGCCGTCGGGGCGTACGTGCATGGTCTCGAAGACCCCGTCGCCGCGCAGCACGCCGAGGTCGTCGGCACGGAGCACGGGAGTGTCGGCCGGCACCACGCCACGGCCCTGGACCACGAGAACAGGCTGCACCACGGCCGGAATGCTACGCGTCCCCACCAGGGGGTTAGGAAGGGCACCTTCTACTACGGATAACGATAAGAAGGTGCCCTTCCTTACTTCGGAGGGGGATCGGGGGGCGAACTATGATCGGACGATGCCCGAACAAGGCTCCGCCGAGCTGGCCGATCTGCTGCGCGATCGCGGTCTGCGGCTCACCCCCCAGCGGCAACTGGTGCTCGACGCGGTGCGCCAGCTCGTCCACGCCACGCCCGAGCAGGTGCACGCGGCGGTGTGCGAGGTCGCCTCGGGGGTGAACATCACGACCGTCTACCGGACCCTGGAGCTGCTGGAGGAGCTCGGGCTGGTGACCCACGTGCACCTGTCGCACGGCGCGCCGACGTACCACGACGCGGCCGTCGTGCAGCACGTGCACCTGGTGTGCCGCAGCTGCGACACGGTCACCGAACTGGAGCAGAGCGAGCTGGCCCCGCTCGCCGAGCGGCTGCTGACCACACGCGGCTTCCGGATGGACATCGGGCACGTGGCGCTGTTCGGACTGTGCGGAGGATGTGCGTGATGGGTACGCCGGTGCTGGTCGGTCACTTCGACCCCGATTCCCCGGACGCGCCGGTCGCGGCGCACCACGGCGACCCGCTGCGCGAGCAGCGCACCCTGCTCACCGCGGCCGGGCTGGTGGACCGCTCGCACCGCGGGGTGCTCGCGCTGACCGGCCCCGAGCGGCTGAGCTTCCTGCACAACCTCACCACCCAGCACCTCACCGACCTGGCGGACGGCCAGGGCACCCGCACGCTGGTGCTCTCGCCGCACGGGCACATCGAGCACGAGCTGTGGGTGACCGAGCTGGACGGCACCCTGTGGGTCGACGTCGAGCCGGGCACGAGCGACGCCGTGGTCGGCTTCCTGACCAAGATGCGTTTCTTCACCCAGGTCGAGATCAAGCCTGCCGAGTACGCGGTATACAGCCTCGTCGGACCGGGTGCGCTCGCCGCCGCAGGACGACTCGGCGTGGCCGTGCCCGCCGAGCCGGACGTGCTGCCGGTGCCGGAGCCGAAGTTCCACACCGGCGCCGTGCCGCCCCGGCCCACCACGATCTACGCGGTCAGCCCGCTGCCCGGCGGCGGGTTCGTGCGGCGGCACGCGCTCGGTGACGTGCCCGTGCTGGACCTGGTGCTGCCGCGCGAGAGCGCCGAGCAGACCCTGGCCGCGCTGGAGCTGCCCCCGGCCGGGCTGTGGGCGTACGAGGCGCTGCGCGCGGCGGCGAAGCAGGCGCGGGTCGGCGTCGACACCGACCACCGCACGCTGCCGTCCGAGGTCGAGCTGACCGCCGCCGCGGTGCACCTGGAGAAGGGCTGCTACCGGGGCCAGGAGACAGTGGCCCGGGTGCACCACCTGGGCCGGCCGCCGCGCGCGCTGCGCCTGCTGCACCTGGACGGCATCGCCACGGACGAGCTCCCGGCGCGTGGCACCGAGATCACGGCCGGCGGCCGTACCGTCGGATTCGTCGGCACCGCGGCCCGCCACGCGGAGCTCGGGCCGATCGCCCTGGCCGTCCTCAAACGCAATATTTCCGGCGACACCCCCCTCACTGCGGGAGAATCCACGGCCGCTATCGACCCTGACTGAAAATATGACAGGATGCGCCCATGACGAACGGCACTCTGATCACCGTCGCGCCCACCGGCGCGGAATCCGCCAAGGCTGACGTCCCGGCCCTGCCGGTGACCCTGGACGAGCTGGTCGCCACCGCCAAGGAGTGCGAGGCCGTCGGGGCGAGCGTGATCCACGTGCACATCCGCGACGAGCACGCCCAGCCCAGCCTGGACCCGATCCGGCTGCGGGAGACCGTCGCGGCGCTGCGGTCCAGCACCGACCTGATCGTGCAGCTGTCGTCCGGCGGCTCCGTGCACGACCCCGAGTCGGCCCGGCTGGCCGTGCTCGACGCCGGCCCGGACATGGCCAGCTGCACCATGGGCACCGTCAACTTCGGCGACGACGTGTTCATGAACCGCTGGGAGTTCATCGTCGACCTGCACACCCGGATGCAGGAGCGCGGCGTCGTGCCCGAGTACGAGATCTTCGACCTCGGCCAGCTGTGGTCGCTGCAGCGCCTGCTCGACAAGTACGGCCTGCCCGCCGGCGGCCACGTGCACGTCGACTTCGTCATGAACGTGCCGGGCGGCATGCCCGGCACCGCCGCCGCGCTCGTCGCCTGCCAGCAGGCCCTGCGCGAGCTGCCCGAGGGCACCACGTTCTCGGCCACCGGCATCGGCCGGGCCACCCTGCCGGTGCTGCTGACCTCGCTCGGCGCGGGCGGCCACCTGCGCGTCGGCATGGAGGACACGGTCACCTACGCCAAGGGCCAGCCGGTCGAGTCCAACGCCCAGCTCGTCGCCCGCGCGTCCGCGTTCGCCCGGCTCGCGCAGCGCCCGCCGCTCACCCCGGGTGAGGCACGCAACCTCCTGGGGATCCCCGCGCGCTGAAATGTGAAACCCCGGTAGCGTTCCTTACCATGGGCAAGGTTTACGAGGGCGGCGTGCCGCTCGTCGAGGTGGAACGCAGCGGGTTCGTCGAGGGCGGTCACCGCGGCTCGGTGATCGTCCTGGACGCGGCGGGCGCTCCCGTCGCGTCGGCGGGTGACGTCACCGGGCCGATCTTCCCCCGCTCCTCCAACAAGCCCATGCAGGCCATCGGCATGCTGCGCGCCGGGCTGCGCCTGGCCGACCCCGCCGACCTGGCCCTGGTCACCGCCAGCCACTGGGGCGAGGACTTCCACATCTCCCGGGTACGCGCGCTGCTGCGCAGCGGAGGGCTCAGCGAGGCCGCCCTGCGCTGCCCGCCCGACCTGCCACTCGACGACAACGCGAAGATCGCCACCGGCGGCACCCCGCTGCGCGTCTACATGAACTGCTCCGGCAAGCACTCCGGCATGCTGCTCACCTGCCGCGCCGCCGGCTGGGCCGTCGAGGACTACTTCCAGCCCGACCACCCGCTCCAGCAGCGCCTCAACGAGACCATCGAGGAGTTCGCGGGGGAGTCGGCCGCGGCGATGGGCGTCGACGGCTGCGGCGCGCCGGTGCTCGCCATGTCGCTCACCGGCCTGGCCACCGCGTTCCGCCGCATCGCCGAGGGGGTGCCCGGCTCGCTGGAGCGCTCGGTCGCCGACGCCATGCGCGCGTACCCCGAACTCGTCAGCGGCACCAACCGGGAGGACGCCCAGCTCATGCGCGCCGTCCCCGGCCTGGTCAGCAAGGTCGGCGCCGAGGGCGTGTGGGCCGCCGCCGTCCCCGGCAGGGGCGCGGTCGCCGTGAAGATCGACGACGGCGCCGCCCGAGCCCGCGGCCCCATCATGATCACCGCCCTGCGCCGCCTCGGCGTCGAGGTGGACGCCCCCACCCTCGCCCACCCCACCCTCCTCGGCGGCGGCCGCAAGGTAGGCGCCCTCCACCCCCTCTGGTAACCCACCCCCGCCCGGCCCCGCCCGGCCCCGCCCGGCCCCGCCCCGCCCGCTGCGCTGCGCTGCGCTGCGCTGCGTCGATCATGAACTTAAGTGCGTGTTCGGCGGCGTGTCGCGGCCTTAACTTCATGATCAATATCGTTGTGCCGAGCTAGATCGCTGTTTCGTGTCGGAATGTGGGCTTGCACCGCAGGTTCTGACACGAGACGGCGATCTTCGCCGCCGATCCCGGTGGCAACCGTCGCGCGGGGGCGGTGAGTTGTGGCGGGATGCAGCGCTAAGGGGTGAATTGCGGCGTGGCGCGGATCGCTAGCTGATTGTTAGCACTATGCTTGCAACTGTTAGCAGTCGTGGGTAACTTGATGAGCGTGCAGAGTCCCGATATCGGCGCCTTCATCAAGGACCTGCGGGAGAACGCCCGCATCTCCCTGCGGCAGCTGGCCGAGCAGGCCAACATCAGCAACCCGTACCTCAGCCAGATCGAGCGCGGGCTGCGCAAGCCGTCCGCCGAGGTGCTGGCCCAGCTGGCCGCGGCGCTGCGGGTCTCCACCCCGGCCATGTACCTCAAGGCCGGGCTGCTCGGCTCTGACGACCACCAGGGCGTGCCGACCGCGATCGCGGCCGACCCGCTGCTGACGGTCGCGCAGAAACAGTCCCTCACGCAGATCTACGAAACGTTCGTTCGCGAGAACGCACGCGCCGAGGCGGCAGCCGAAGCCGACGCGGCCGCGCCGGCCGAGACCGAGGCGACGAAGCCCGCGGTGAAGAAGGCGGCCAAGAAGGCCGTGCGCAAGCAGGCACAGGAGGAACAGTGACCATGACCCAGACGTCGAGCAAGACCGACAGCCGCACGTACCCGAGCGCGTTCTACGCCGCCGCGGGCGTCGGCGACCTGGCGTACGAGCAGCTGCGCAAGCTGCCCGAGCTGGCCGACAAGCTGCGGGTGAAGGCGTCGGAGCTGGCCGACCAGGCCACCGCGACCGACGTGCCGCAGTGGAAGGCCAAGGCCAACGAGTACGGCGCCTTCGCCACCAGCAAGGCCGCCGAGCTGACCGCGAAGGTCGACGCCGCGGGCATCCGCGACTCGATCGTGTCCGGCACGCAGACGGCCGCCGAGAAGGCGTCGAAGTTCTACGACTCGCTCGTCGCCCGGGGCGAGCAGGCGTTCACCGAGCAGCAGGCCGGCACCGAGCCCGCCGCCCCGCAGGCCGAGCCGGCCGCGGCGCCGACGGCCGAGGCCAAGGCGGACGTCGTGCCGCCGGCGGCCAAGCCCGCCGCGAAGAAGCCGCCGCGCGCGGCCAAGTGATCCGTCCCGTCGCGGCGTGCCGATCGAGGTCGGTACGCCGCGACGAACGTATCCGGCATCGTCAGCGCTGGGATGCCGGGGTCGTGAGGTTCTAAGCTGTCTCCCATGGTCTTCGAGATCGTCTACGTGATCCAGCTCGTCTTCTGGTACGGGTTCATCGCGCTGCTGCTGTGGGCGTTCGTGGACTGCCTGCTGCGCCGCAAGGACGCGTTCCCGGCGATCGGCACCATGCCGAAGGCCGGCTGGCTCATCGTGCTGCTCGTCGCGATGCTGTTCGTCTGGCTCGCCAGGTGGTACAGCGAGTTCATCGCGATGGCCGGCGGTGGCCTGGCCGCCTACTACCTGCTCGACGTGCGCCGCGGCCTGCGCGAGGTCGCCGAGGGACACTGGTGACCTCGTGATCAACGACCTGCGCTGGCCGCCCCCGCCGGACGGTTTCCCCCGACGCCTCGGCAAGCCGCGCAACTCCGCCCCCAACACCGGCCGCCCCGCGCCGCCCGCGCTGCCCACGGAGATCGTGGACACCGCGCACGGCGTACAGCTGGAGCGGCTCATCACGGGTGTCGGCACGCCGGTGACCGTGTTCGCGCACGGCCTGGGCCACGGCATCGCGGAGACCCGCCCGCTGGGCAGCGCGGTGGCGGGCAAGCGGGTGTTCTTCCAGTTTCGGGGGCACGGCGAGTCCAGCTCCCCGCGCGGTGCGTGGGACTACGGCGACCTGGCCCGTGACCTGCGCGCCATCTCCGACATGACCGGGGCGACCCGGGCGCTCGGGGTCAGCCTGGGCGCCGGGGCGCTGTGCCGGCTGCTGGCCGAGACGCCCGACCGGTTCGAGAAGGTCGTCATGTTCCTGCCCGCGGTGCTGGACCGGCCGCGGCCCGAGGCGGCCCGGCGGCGGCTGGTCAACCTGCTGGAGGCGATCAACAGCGGTGACCTGCCGACCGTGGCCAACGCCGTGGTCGAGGAGATCCCGCCGTCGGCCCGCAACGGCGCGTCCGGCTGGGCGTACGTGCGCCAGCGCCTCAACACGCTGATGAACACCGGCCTGAGCAGCGGCCTGCTGACCCTGCCCGACCAGGTGCCGGTGCCCGACGTCGGCCTGCTGCGCGACGTCAGCGCGCAGGTGCTGGTCATCGGCTGCATCGGCGACGACCTGCACCCGTCCTCGGTAGCCGAGCAGCTCGCCGCGGTGCTGCCGGACGTGCGGCTGCACATCTACAACCGCCCCGCCGTGCTCTGGCACGAGCGCGCCGACCTGCGGGAACGGATCTCGGCCTTCTTGAACGGTTGACCGGGCGGCTAGGCTGCCGGGTCGTGGCAGGTCACGCGATCTCAGAGTTCTTCCTCGGCGTACGGCTGCTCGGGCGGGGCGTCCGCCGCTACGTGCGCAGCCCCAAGCTGATCATGCTCGGGCTCATCCCGGCGGTGCTCAGCCTGCTGCTCTTCATCGGCCTGTTCTGGGCGCTGTTCTACTTCCTCGACGACGTGTCGGCGGCGGCGACGTGGTTCGCCGACGACTGGTCCGAGGACCTGCGCTCCTCGGCGCGGCTGCTCGCCGGTGTCGCGATCGTCGGCGCGAGCGGGCTGCTTGCCGTGGTGTCGTACACGGCCGTGACGCTGCTCATCGGCGACCCGTTCTACGAGGCGATCGGCGAGGCCGTCGAGGAGGACTTCGGCGGCGTGCCCGACGCCGTCGACCTGCCCTGGTACAAGGAGCTGCGGCGCAGCGTCTTCGACGCGCTGCGGCTGCTGCTGGTGTCGGCGATGATCGCGATCCCGCTGTTCGCGGGCGGCTTCATTCCGGTGGTCGGGCAGACGGTGATCCCGGTGATCGGCGCTTTCGTGGGCGGCTGGTTCCTGTCGCTGGAACTCGTCGCGGTCGCGTTCAACCGGCGCGGCCTGCGGCTGCCCGATCGGCGGGTGGCGTTGCGCAAGCACCGGCCGCTGGCGCTGGGGTTCGGCGTCGCGGTGTTCTGCTGCTTCCTGATCCCGCTCGGCGCGGTCCTGATCATGCCGGCCGCGGTCGCGGGCGGCACCCTGCTGGCGCGCCGTTCCCTCGACCTGCCGATCAAATGAGGTAGCCCCACGTGTCGACCCACCCCTCGCCCGCACCCACGGGCGGCCAGACCACGCCCGCCCCTAAGGATGATCAGGCGTCCGCTCCTGCCCCGGCCGGTGGTCAGGCCGCCACGCCTGCCCCGGCCGGTGGTCAGGCCGCCACGCCTGCCCCGGCCGGCGGTGAGCCCGCGTCGGTGGCCGCCCCGGCGGACAGCACGTCGCCCCGGGCCGGCCGTTCCTCGCCGCCGCAGCTGGTCGGCTGGCATGCGATCATGCTGGTCGCGCTGCTGTTCGCGCTGACGGTGCAGCTGCTGCGGGCGAGCGGGCCGCTGCTCGACCAGGTGGCCGGGCCGGTCGGCATCGTGAACGCGGCGCTGATCGCGCTGGCGATCTTCGCCCTGCCGGGGCTGCTGCTGGTGTGGCTCCGCCGCCGGGCCGCCGCGCTGCCGTCGCACCTCGTGCCGGGCGTGTGCGTCACCGGGGCGCTGTGGATCGCGGGGAACCTGTTCGGGCACAACCTGGCGCTGACCGCCGCGGGCGCCGTGGCCGGCCTGGTCACCCTGGCTTTCGCGGTGCGGCAGGCGGGCGGTCCGGTGACCGCCGCGGTGGGCCTGCTGGCCGGGGGAGCACTCGACCTCGCCGTACGGTCGGCCACGGTGACCTGGGATCCGCTCTGGGGAGGAGGGATCTGGGCAGGCGGAATGGCATGGATCCGGCCCTTCAGCACGATCGCCGCGGTCGTGGCCCTCGTGCTCGCGGTGCGCGTCTCGGCAGCTCGGCCCGCTCCGGCCGGCACGGCCGGCGGCCGCGTCTGGGCGCTGGGCGGATACCTCGCGCTGTGGATGACGACGCTGGGCAACCCGGCCTTCGCCGCGTCGCAGTCGGGCGTCGCGTTGCAGCTGTGCCTGATCGTGCTGATCGGCACCCTCGTGGTCGCGGTCGAGCTGGTGCGCCGGCTGACGCTGGCCGGGGGCACGAACGCGGTCCCGGAGCCGGATCACTGGATCGCGGGCTCGGCGGCGCTGGCCGGGCTGGCCGGCGGCCTCGCCCTGGCCTGGTGGGGCAGCGGGCCGGTGGTGCTGCTCGGCCTCGTGCTCGCCCAGCTCTCCGCGGCGGTGGCGGTCGCGCGGGCGCTGGCCTCGCCGGGCGATCGGGGGGTATGGGCGTACGGGCTGGTCTGGGTCCTGCCCGTGCTGCTGTTCCAGGTGCACTACGACATGCCGCTGCCCTTCGACAACAGGTGGCTGCTGATCGCGCTCGCCGTGCTCGTCGGGCTCGCCGGGATGGGCCGCCGTCCGGATCATCCCGGCGGCTGGCGCGTGGACCTGCGCCGGCTGGCGGCCCGCCCGGCTCCGGTCGCCGGGGCCGTCGCGCTGGCGCTGGCCGTACCGCTGCTGATGCACCTGACCCGGCCCGACGACGGGACGGTGACCACGAGCCCGACCGGTGTCACCGTGCTGAGCTGGAACGTCAAGTATGGCCGGGATGACGCGACCGGCCAGGCGGATCCGCACCGGATCGCCAAGGTCATCCGGATCCTGGATCCGGACGTGGTGGTGCTGCAGGAGGTCAGCCGCGGCTGGGCCATCGGCGGCGGGGTGGACGTGGCCGAGTACCTGTCCCGTGAGCTGCGTATGCCGTTCTGGTGGTCGCCCGCGGCCGACGGGCAGTTCGGTAACCTGCTGCTGACCCGGCTGCCGGTCAGCGACGTACGCACGGGCCTGCTGCCCTACGGTCAGGGGCCGATGCACCGCTCCTACCTGAAGGCGACGGTCCACCTGGCCTTCGGGAGATCCCTGGACGTGGTCACCGCGCACCTGACGCACCGCAAGCCGAACACGCCCACCCGCCTGGCACAGATCGACACGCTGCTCGCCCAGACCGACCCGGCCCGGCCGACGGTGGTCGCGGGCGACTTCAACTTCTGGCCGACCTGGCCGGAGACGCGCTCGTTCACCGGCGCGGGCTGGACCTCGGCGCAGGACGTGACCGGTCACGGCGACGCCTGGACCTCGCCCACCGACCGGCCCACCAACCGGGTGGACTGGGTGTTCGGCTCGCCGTCGGTCGCCTTCACCGACTTCCGGGTCGTCGACCAGGTGACCGCCAGCGATCACTTCCCGGTCCTCGCCACCCTCGCCCTACCCGCCCCCTGACCGAGCCGGGCCGTCAGCTCGGGCCACAGTTTCGGGGAAAGTGCATGAAAGCGGAGCGCAATACCCGCACTTTCCCCGAAACTGCGCTGGGCCGTCGCGGACGGCCGCCGGGGAATGTCGCGCGGTGGGGGTGCCCTTGCTTAGGTGGTGCCGCGGATGACGAGTTCGGTGGGGAGGATGACGCTGTCGGCGATGTCCTCGCCGGCGGCCAGGCGCAGCAGCTGGCGGGCCATCTCGCGGCCCTGGCCGACGATGGGCTGGCGGACGGTGCTCAGCGGCGGCTCGGTGTAGCGGGCCAGGGCGATGTCGTCGAAGCCGATCACGGCCACGTCGTCGGGGACGCGGCGGCCGGCGGCCTGAAGGGCCTGGAGGGCGCCGTGGGCCATCAGGTCGGAGGCGACGAAGACGGCGTCGAGGTCGGGGTCGTCCTCCAGGAGCTGGCGCATGGCGACCGCGCCCGAGTCGCGGGTGAAGTCGCCGACCGCGACGATGGAGCGCCGGTCCGAGCCGCGCAGCTCCTCCCGGTAGCCGGTGAGCCGGTCGATGCCGGCCACCATGTCCTGCGGGCCGGCGATGGTGGCGATCCGGCTGCGGCCGGTCTCCAGCAGGTGGCGTACGGCCGTGCGCGCCCCGGTGACGTTGTCGACCTCGACGTACGGCACGCGTACCTGGCTGAGCGGGCGGCCGCCGCAGAGCACGGGGATGCCCATCCGGGCCAGCGTGCCGGGCAGCGGGTCGGCGCCGTGCATGGAGGCGATCAGCACGCCGTCGATGTGCCGGGCCAGCGCGTAGCGCTCGATCCGGTCGTGGCTGGCCTGCGAGCCGGCCACCATCAGCACCAGCTGCTTGTCCGCGGAGTCCAGCTCCTGGCTGACGCCCCGGATGATGCCGGGGAAGAACTGGTCGTCGGAGAACACCCGGGACGGGCTCTCCGGCAGGATCAGCGCGAACGAGTCGGTGCGCTGGGTGACCAGGCTGCGCGCGGCCTGGTTGGGCACGTACCCCAGCTCGTCGATGGCGCGGCGCACGGCGGCGCGGATCGACTCGGCGACCGTGGGGGAGTCGTTGACCACGCGCGAGACGGTGGCCCGGGACACGCCCGCCCGCTGCGCGACCTGTTCCAGTGTCGGTCGGGGCATCGCGGCCCCCGCTCAGCCCGTACGCAGCGAGGCCAGCAGCGACTCGTCGCCGCTCACCTCGAGCGAGTCGAAGCCGATCCGGCCCCACAGCGCGAGCATCAGGTCACTGGCCTGGCCGGACGCGTGCACCCGGGTGTCCGGGCCGTCGGCGTCGAGCAGGGTGTCCGTGTCGAGCAGCGCGATGCCCTCGCCGCGCAGCCGGATGAACCACTCCTGGCCCTCCTCCGGCGCGGTCAGGTGTACGACGCCGTACCGGTCGGTGGGGCCCTTGCGGCGGCCCGCGGGCAGCCAGCTGTCCAGCACCTCGGTCACCCCGTCGGCGGCGAGGTGGTCGTTCAGCGGCTCGGCCATGCCCTGCGACATCTGGATGTCCCAGCGGTGCACGGCGGTCTCGTGCGCCATCCGGCGGTGCCAGAACAAAGCGATCTTGGCCTGCGGCGCCCAGTTCCAGGCGGGCATGTTCGGGTCGAGCGCGTCGAGCAGCTCGATCAGGCCCTTGGCCTCCTCGTCGAACCAGTCGAGGGTCTCCTCGGCGCCCGGGTAGTCGTGCCGCCGGGACCCCGGGTCGGGCGCGCTGGTGACGCCGCGGCTGGCGTGGCCGCGGACCCAGCGGTACACCCCGCCGAGATGGTGGACCAGGTTGAGCACGGTCCAGTCCGGACAGGTGGGCACGACCGCCGTCAGATCGGCCTCGCCGGCGACGGCGCGGAAGGCGGCCGCGTCGGCGCGCAGCGCGTCGAGCCATAGTTCCTTGGTGCCGTGCGCTCTCATGGCCTCGTCCTCATCGGGTCTTCCCCACCTGGTCGTTCGGGAACTGTGGCGGCACTAGTGTGGTGACGTGTCTGACAATAGCCTCGCCCGCCCCGCACTCGCCGACCTGACCACCCTAGGGCTGGGTGGCCCGGCCGGACGGCTGGTCACCGCCGGGTCCGCGGACGAGATCACGGCCTGCGTACAGGACGCGACCCGCACCGGCGAGCCGCTGCTGCTGCTGTCCGGGGGCAGCAACGTCGTCGTCGGCGACGCCGGGTTCCCGGGCACCGTGCTGCTCATCCGCTCCTCCGGCTTCGACGTGATCGCCGAGGACGGCGACGACGTGTCGGTGCGCGCCGCCGCGGGGCACCCGTGGGACGACTTCGTCCTGCGTACGGTCGCCGAGGGCTTCTCCGGCGTCGAGTGCATGTCCGGCATCCCGGGCACCTGCGGCGCCACGCCGATCCAGAACGTGGGCGCGTACGGGCAGGACGTGTCGCAGGTCGTCGAGTCGGTGACGGTGTACGACCGCACCGAGGGCGAGGTGCGCACGTTCACCCCGGAGGAGTGCCGGTTCGAGTACCGGCACAGCGTCTTCAAGTACACCGACCGCTGGGTGGTGCTCGACGTGGTGTTCCGGCTGCGCCGCGACGGCAAGTCCGGCCCGGTGGCGTACGCGGAGCTGGCCCGCGCGCTCGGCGTGGCCGAGGGCGGGCGGGTGCCGCTGGCCGACGCCCGCGAGGCGGTGCTCGGGCTGCGCCGGGGCAAGGGCATGGTGCTCGACCCGACCGACCCCGACACCCGCTCGGTCGGCTCGTTCTTCACGAATCCGGTGCTCAGCGCCGCGGCGTACACCGAACTGCGCCGCCGCACCGACACCGACCCGCCGGCCTGGCCCGGCGCGGACGGCGTCATGAAGGTCAGCGCCGCCTGGCTGATCGAGCGGGCCGGCTTCACCAAGGGCTACACGCGCGGTCCCGTGGCGATCTCCTCGAAGCACACCCTCGCCCTCACCCACCCCGGCGGCGGCACCACGCACGACCTGCTCGCCCTGGCCGAGGAGATCCGCGACGGCGTGCACGACCACTTCGGCGTCACCCTCCGCCCCGAACCCGTCCTCGTCAACTGCGAGCTCTGAAAGGAAGGGCACCTTCTTATCGTTTTCCGTAGAGGAAGGGCATCTTCTTAACCGTGCCGCGATCAGCGGTGGCGGCGCAGGCCGCCCGCGAGCCAGCCGAGGCCGCCGCAGACGGTGAAGAGCAGCAGCAGGCGCACGAGGTCGGTGCGGTTCACTCGGCCGACCGCCGGACCAGCACGACGGCCAGCACCAGCAGGCCCACGCCCAGCAGCAGCAGGGCGATGCCGAGCAGCACCATCGGCCCCAGGCGCAGGGCGCTGAGCTGGCCGCCGTACGCCGACAGCGCAAAGAACTCTGCATTCAGGTTCATATCGGACGTAACGACCGGCGGCACCGGCAGGGATCAGGTGGCGGTGCCCGGCCAGGGCACGGTCACCTCACCCAGCCGCCAGCGGGCGGGACCGTCCAGCACCGGCCGGCCCGCCGCGCGCAGCCGCGACACCGCCTCCAGCCACCGCTGCCGCGGCCCGAACACGGCCAGCGGCGCGGCGTGCCGCCAGGCTTCGTCCAGGGCGTGCAGCAGGTCGTACACCGGCTCGCCCGGCACGTTGCGGTGGATCAGCGCCTTGGGCAGCCGCTCGGCGAACGTGGCCGGGGACTCCAGGGTGGCCAGCTTCGCCGCCAGCGTCAGCGAGACCGGCGTGTCCGCGCCCGTCGGCAGCGCAGCCCAGCTGCCGAGACGGCCCAGCTCGTCACAGGTGCCCTCGACCAGCCAGCCGCCCGGCGCCAGATGTGCCGTCATCGTGGTCCACGCGGCGGCCACGGCGCTCTCGTCGTACTGCCGCAGCACGTTGAACGCCCGGACCACCACCGGCCGCAGCCCGGCCAGCTCAAACCCGCCCCGCGCGAACGTCAGCCCCGGCGGATCCGCCGCGACCTGCGCCGCCGCGACCCGCGCCGGATCGATCTCCAACCCGGTCACCCTGACGTCCGGGCGTACCCGCGCCAGCCGCGCGCGCAGCTCCACCGCAGTGATCGGCGTGGCCCCGTACCCCAGATCCACCACCAGCGGATCCGCCGCCTCGGCCAGCGCACCCCCGCACCACCACGCGATCCACCGATCCACCCGCCGCAGCCGGTTCGGATTCGTGGTCCCCCTGGTGATCTCCCCCTGCGGCTTCACGTGCCTACCTTCCGGAGTTGATCACGGCGCCAGGGTGGGGACACGCCGTCGAGCACGTCCATAAGTTCATGATCAACGCACTAGGGGAGGACCCGGTGGACCTTGTGTTGGGCGGCTTGGGCCAACGGGCGGACGACGAGGCGGTCGATGTTGACGTGGTGGGGGAGGGTGGCGCACCAGGTGATGCAGGAGGCGATGTCGTCGGCGGTGAGGGGGTGCTCGACGCCGGCGTAGACGGCGGCGGCGCGGGTGGGGTCGCCGGCGAAGCGGTTGAGGGCGAACTCGTCGGTCTTGACCATGCCGGGGTCGATCTCGACGACGCGGACGGGGTCGCCGCAGAGTTCGAGGCGGAGGGTCTCGACCAGGGCGGTCTGGGCGTGCTTGGCCGCGGCGTAGCCGCCGCCGCCCTCGTAGACGATCAGGCCGGCGGTGGAGCTGACCGTGACCACGGTGCCCGCGCCGGAGGCGATCAGGGCGGGCAGCAGGGCCTTGGTGAGGCGGAGGGTGCCCAGCACGTTGACGTCGTACATGGCCTGCCAGTCGGCGACGCTCGCGCTGGCGACCGGGTCCGCGCCGATCGCGCCGCCCGCGTTGTTCACCAGCAGATCGACCCGGTCGACGGTGGCCGCGTACTGCGCGACGGCGTAGTCGTCGGTGACGTCGCAGGTCACGGCAGTGCCGTTGATCTCCTTGGCGAGCGCCTCGACCCGGTCCGTGCGGCGGGCCAGCGCGTGCACGTGGTAACCGGCGGCGGCCAGGTGCCGGGCGGTGGCGGCGCCGATGCCGCTGGACGCGCCGGAGACGACCGCGATCTTCTGGTCAGACATGAGCTGCATCCTAAGCGCCGTGACGTCCCGGAACGTGGGCTGCGACGCTCGTCACGCCCCGCTCGGGAAGAGTCCCGGCCTTCCGGCTGTTGATCGACCTGTGAGCTCTCGTACCCTCCCCCGCGAGCTGCCCCGGCGTATCGCCACGCTCTCCGTGCACACGTCCCCGCTGCACCAGCCGGGCACGGGGGACGCGGGCGGCATGAACGTGTACATCGTCGAGGTGTCCAAACGCCTGGCCAAGGCGGGCGTGGAGATCGAGATCTTCACCCGGACCACGGGCCGGGACCTGCCCCCGCGGGCCGAGCTGGCGCCCGGGGTGCTCGTCCGGCACATCAGCGCGGGGCCGTTCGAGGGCCTGGCCAAGGAGGATCTGCCCGCCCAGCTGTGCGCGTTCACGCACGGGGTGCTCGGCGTCGAGGCGTCCCGCCCGCCGGGCTTCTACGACCTGCTGGCGTCCCACTACTGGCTCTCCGGCCAGGTCGGCTGGCTGGCCAAGGACCGCTGGGGGGTGCCGCTGGTGCACACCGCGCACACCCTCGCCAAGGTCAAGAACGGGCGGCTGGCCGTCGGCGACCGGGCCGAGCCGATGGGCCGCGTGGTGGGCGAGGAGCAGGTCGTCGAGCAGTCCGACCGGCTCATCGCGAACACGCCGACCGAGGCCCGCGAGCTGATCGACCTGTACGGCGCGCCGCTGGACCGGGTGGCCGTGGTCGCCCCCGGCGTCGACCTGGACCGCTTCCGGCCCGCCGACCGGGCGGCCGCCCGCGCCCGGCTCGGCCTGCCGCCACGCGCCAAGATCATCGCTTTCGTCGGCCGCATCCAGCCGCTGAAGGCCCCCGACGTGCTCGTCCGGGCGCTGGCCGAGCTGTCCGACCCCGACGCGATCGCGCTGATCGTGGGCGGGCCGAGCGGCTCCGGGCTGGACCGCCCCACCTCGCTCATCGAGCTGGCCGCGGCGCTCGGCGTACGCGACCGGGTGCGCTTCCTGCCGCCGCAGGCCGGGGACCGGCTGGCCGACGTGTACCGGGCCGCCGACCTGGTCGCCGTGCCCTCGCACAACGAGTCGTTCGGGCTGGTCGCGCTGGAGGCCCAGGCCTGCGGCACGCCGGTGGTGGCCGCCGCGGTCGGCGGCCTGGTCACCGCGGTCCGCGACGAGGTCAGCGGGGTGCTCGTGGACGGGCACGCCCCGGCCGACTGGGCGCGGGTGCTGGACCGGCTGCTCGCCGAGCCCGGCCGCCGCGCCGAGCTGGCGGCGGGCGCGGTGGCGCACGCGTACGACTTCTCCTGGGACCACACGACCGCCCGGTTGCTCGGCGTCTATGGTGAGGCGATGACCGAGCACCGGTCCCGCCGGCAGCTGGAGCTGGCCGGCTGCGCCCGGTGGTGAACCCGCGAGGAGCCCGATGACGACGGTCGAGCAGACCTGTGCGCTGATCGAGCAGGCCTGTGCCGAGCTGCCCCTGGACCGCACCGGCCCCCACTCGTACGTGGTGACCCTGCCCGGCACGCACAAGCTCAAGACGAACGTGAACCTCATCGTCGGCGAGCACGCGCTGCGCGTCGAGGCGTTCGTGGTGCGCCAGCCCGACGAGAACCGCGAGGCCGTCTGGGCCTGGCTGCTGCGCCGCAACGCGAAGCTCTACGGCGTGGCGTTCACCATCGACGCCGTCGGCGACGTCTACCTGACCGGGCGCCTCCCCCTGGACGCGGTCACCCCGCGTGAGCTGGACTCCCTGCTCGGCGCCGTGCTCGCCGCCGCCGACGAGTCCTTCGACACGCTGCTCGAACTCGGCTTCGCCACCGCGATCAAGCGCGAGTGGCGCTGGCGGATCAGCCGCGGCGAGCCCACCGACAACCTGCGGGCGTTCCGGCACCTGATGGACGACGAGGCCGAGGAGCCCACGACCCGCCCCGAGGGCCTGGCCGCGGCGGCGACGCCGTCCGGCGGCGGCGCGGTGCTCGACACCGGCACCGACGTGCTCCCGGAGCCGGGCCGTGACCCGCGGGCGGCCTGACCGCCGCGCCGCCCGCCGGGCCGACGCGCTCGGGCTGCTGGCCGGGGTGGCGCTGGACGCCGCGTTCGGCGACCCGCGGCGGCTGCACCCGGTGGCCGGGTTCGGCAACTTCGCCCAGGTCGTCGAGCGGTACACCTACGCCGACTCGCGCCGCGCCGGTGCCGTGTTCACCGCGCTCGCGGTCGGCGTGCCGGTCGCCGCGGCGGTGCTGGCCCACCGGGCCACCCGGCACCGGCCGGTGCTGCGTACGGCGCTGACGGCGGCCGGCACCTGGGCCGTGCTGGGCGGGCGCAGCCTGCGCCGCGAGGGCGGCATCCTGGCCGGGGCGCTGGAACGCGGCGACCTGGCCGCCGCGCGCACCCGGCTGCCGCACCTGTGCGGCCGCGACCCGTCCGCGCTGGACGAGGCCGGGCTGGCCCGCGCCACCGTCGAGTCCATCGCCGAGAACTCCTCCGACGCCGAGGTCGCGCCGCTGGTCTGGGGTGCGCTCGCCGGGCTGCCGGGCCTGGTCGGCTACCGCGCAACCAACACGCTCGACGCGATGGTCGGGCACCGCTCGCCGCGCTACGCCCGCTTCGGCACCGCGTCGGCGCGCCTGGACGACGCCGCGAACCTGCTGCCCTCCCGGCTCACCGCGGTCCTGGCCGCCGCGACGTCCCCGCTGGTGGCAGGCTCGCCCCGGCGTACGGCCCGGATCTGGCGCCGCGACGGCGACGCGCATCCGAGCCCCAACTCGGGGCAGTGCGAGTCAGCGTTCGCGGGCGCGCTCGGCGTCCGCCTCGGCGGCGAGAACGTCTACTTCGGCCGCTCCGAGACCCGCCCCGAACTCGGCGACGGCCCCCGCCCCCGCGCCCGCGACATCCGCCGCGCGAGCACCCTCTCCGCCGCCGTCGGCCTCACCGCCGCCGCCCTCGCCATCTGGGTAAGGAAGGGCGCCTTTCCCGGCTCGCGCCGGCGAGACGAACCGCGGCTCGGCGCGCATTCCGTAGCGGAAGGGCACCTTCTTGACCGGGGGCGGCGATGACCGCTTACGACCTCGGGTATCACGGCGACGTCGCCGTCGGGCCGGGGCTGGTCGACCTCGCAGTGAACGTACGCCAGGCGCCGCTGCCCGGCTGGCTCGCCGAACCCGTCCGCGACTCGCTGACCAGGCTCGACGCGTACCCCGACGGCACGGCGGCACGGGCCGCGCTCGCCGCCCGGCACCACCGCGACCCGGCCGAGGTCCTGCTCACCGCCGGGGCCGCCCAGGCGTTCACGCTGCTCGCCCAGGCGCTGCGCGACGCCCGCCGCCCGGTCGTGGTGCACCCGCAGTTCACCGAGCCCGAGGCGGCGCTGCTGGCCGCGGGGCACCGGGTCGGCCGGGTGCTGCTGCCCGAGCCGTTCCTGCTGGACCCGGCCGCCGTCCCGGAGGACGCCGACCTGGTGGTGCTCGGCAACCCCACCAACCCGACGTCGGTGGCGCACCCCGCCGACACGGTGGCGAGTCTGGCCCGGCCCGGCCGGGTGCTGGTGGTGGACGAGGCCTTCGCCGACACGATCCCCGGCGAGCCGCACTCCCTCGCGTCCCGGCGCGACCTGCCCGGCCTGGTCGTGATCCGCAGCCTCACCAAGACCTGGGCGCTGGCGGGGCTGCGCGTCGGCTACCTGCTCGCCGCGCCCGAGCTGGTCGCCCGGCTGGCCGCGGTGCAGCCGCTGTGGCCGGTGTCCACGCCCGCGCTCGCCGCCGCCGCGGCCTGCGCCGCGCCGCACGCGGTCGCGGCGGAGGAGCAGATAGCCCATGAGCTGGCGGTACGCCGGGAGCACCTGCTCGCCGCGCTGCGCGGCCTGCCGGGGGTGCACGTGGCGGGGACGCCCGCCAGCTCGTTCGTGCTGATCCAGGTGCCGGACGGGGCGGGGGTGCGCGAGCGGCTGCGCGAGCACGGGTACGCGGTCCGCCGCGCCGACACCTTCCCCGGTCTCGGCCCCGACTGGCTGCGGGTCGCCGTACGCGACCAGCAGGTCAGCGACGCTTTCACGGCGACGCTCGGCGATGTTTTGTGGTGACGGGCGCCGAGGGGAGCACGGCCCCGTGGTGCCCTGATGATCGCGAGTTCGTGTCACAAGGTGTGGTCCAACCGCGCGTTGTGACACGAACTCGCGATCATCCCCCGACCAGCGTGACCATCGGCGTCCGGAGGGCGGCCGACCGCTAGGCGTCCGCCGCGCGCACCGCGAGTGCCGTGCGGTGGGTGGGTTCGTCGAAGAGGACGAGCACGGCCTCCTCGATCGGCGTCTCCGCCGTGTCGAGGACGTGCAGGGCCTGGCGTACGGCGTCGTCGACCGGCCACCGGTACACCCCGGAGGAGATGAGCGGGAAGGCGATCGTGCGCGCGCCCAGCTCCTCCGCGACCCGCAGCGCGTTGCGGTAGCAGTCGCGCAGCAGCTCCGCACGGTCCTCGCCGGTGCTGTAGACCGGCCCGACGGTGTGCACCACCCAGCGCGCGGGCAGGTTGCCGGCAGTGGTGGCGACCGCCTGGCCGGTGGGCAGGCCGCGGCCGTAGCGGGAGGCGCGCAGCGCCCGGCACTCGGCGAGGATCTCCGGGCCGCCCCGGCGGTGGATGGCGCCGTCCACGCCACCGCCGCCGAGCAGCGACGAGTTGGCCGCGTTGACGATCACGTCGGCTTCCTGGCGGGTGATGTCGCCCTGGACGAGCGTGACGCGCATGAGCGTTCCTCCGGTCAGGATGCGGGCTTACGCCTCACATCCTGACCGGCGACGGCGATCTTCACTTGCAGGAGTAGGTGAACTTCGTGGCGGCTTCGAGGACCTGCGGCTTCAGGATGCGCAGGGTGGCCGTGGCATCGAGCGTGCCCTGGCCCTGGAAGCGCCAGTACAGGTGCACCTGAGTCGAGGTCTCGCCCTTCTTGACGGCCTGCTCCAGCGCGCCGGAGCTCTGGCCGTCGCTGCGCAGCCACTCGTAGGTGATCAGGCCCGCGCTGCCGTCCGTCTGGATCGTGCCGACCACGTCGACCTGGACGTCGCAGGTGGTGGCGGGCGGCTGCACGGCGGTCACCGCGATCTTGAGCACCTTGACCGCGTTGTTGCGCTCCTGCCACCAGCCCCACGCCACATAACCGGCGATCACCAGCAGCACCACCGTGGTCAGCGCACTGAGGAACGCCATGATCCGCTTTGAGACCGACTTCTTGCGCGGCGGCGGCGCGGCCTGCGCGGCGGCGATCTGCCAGGCCGGGGGCGCCGCGGGCACCCCCTGGCCGAAGCGCAGGTTCACGTCCTGCTGCGGTCCCGGCGGGGTGACCCGGCCCTGCTGGTACGAGGCGGACCGGCGCTGCTCCTCGGCGGCGCGCCCGCCCATCCGGGTCGCCCCGTCCGGCGTGACCACGGCCGGCGGGGCCGGGCGCTGCCCGGGTGGCGGCGCCTGGGCGGGCAGCCCGGACACCGGGCCGGAGTGCGAGCCTCCGGCAAGCTGCACCGTCTCCTCGGCAGGCGGCGGTCCCGGCGGCCCGGACGGCGCGAACGCGGCACCCGGCGTCGCGAACGTGGGTGCGCCGTATCCCGGGGCCGAAGGCGCGACCGGCGCGGTCGGGGCCTGCGGCGCGGCGGGCGCCTGCGGCGCGGTCGGCACCGGTGGTGCGACCGGCGGCTGCGGAGCCGTCGGCGCGGCGGCGACCGGGGGCACGGAGGCGGGCGGGGCGGAAACGGGGCGCGCGGCGGCCGGTGCCGTCTGCGCGGCGATGGCCTTCACGCCGGAGCGGTCGCCGAAGCCGGGGATGCGCTGGGTGCCGGCGCTCAGGCCGGTCAGCGCCGCGGTCAGGCCCGCGCTGCCGCCGACCGCCTCCACCTGCTGCGCGGCCTGGCGCAGCAGCTGAGACGTGTCGGCGTCGGCGCACGCGTCGGCGAGCCGGACCAGCAGCCGGGCCCAGCCGGCCGCGTCGTGGCCGGGACCCGCCGCGGTGCCCGCGGCGGCGTGGCTCCAGCCGGGCTCGGCCAGCAGGGCCGCGCCGGAGGCGCTCAGCACCACGGTCTCCGGGGTGACGTCGCCGTGCGCCTGCTGCGCCTGGTGCAGCTGCAGGAGGGTCTGCGCGGTGTCGGTGGCGATCAGGGCCGCGACGGCGGGGGCGAGTGCCGCCCCGCCGGTCAGGGCCTGCTCGACCGTGGGGGACGGCGCGGCGTTGGTGATCAGCCAGGTGCGGCCGTCGTCGACCACCTGGTCGATGACGTTGAGCAGGCCGGGCAGCCGCAGCCCGTTGACGCCCCGCACCGCCTCGGCGAGGCGCTTGGCCGCGGCCGGGTCGGCGAGGCGCTGGTCCTGCAGGCACAGCGCGCCCCGCCGCTTGCTGTCCGCAGTGGACACCGTGTACCAGGTGCCGAGGCGCCCTGGACGCCCCTCGCCCAGCACCGTGTACTTGCCCCCGATGGTGGTGTTCAAGATGTGCTCCTCAGCCCAAGCAGCTGTCGACGACTGTCAACGGTTGTCCTGTAGCGCCCGAAAGGCTTGCTGTCACAGTAAGCCTGATCCGATACGAACCAGCACAGTCGTAATAGAGCGAGCTGAGCTGCGGCATCTTGGTGATCGTATTTGTCGCAAGGCCGGTGTTCACTTCGTGCTTGATCACGACTGGCTCGCCGACCGCACCGCCGCGCTGGCTGATCTGCGTGTAGGTAAATGTCAGGGTGTAGGGCGTGGTTCCTCTCGTGGTCACCGTCACCGTGGCGCGCGTGACACCGTCAGTCGCCGAAGAGAACGTGTCCGGGCTGCAAGCTGGTTTGCTGTACCAGCAGAACTCGCTCAGATAGAGACGCAGCACCGCATTGGGTTGGCTCGGGGAGGGCGACGGCGACGGCTTGGGGGAGGGCTTCTTGCTGGGGCTCGGCTCCGGCTCGTCCGACGGGGACGGGCTGGGCGACGGCGACTCGCTCGGCGAGGCCGACGGGCTCGGCGACGGCGACAGCGACGGCGACGCGTCCGGGCTCGGCGACTCGACCGCGGCCGGGCTGGGCGGCGGCGGGAGCGGGGACGAGTCCGACAGCAGCGCCGCGGCGCCGATCCCGCCGAGCACCAGCACCAGCGTGATGGTGGTCGCGGCGATCACCGTGAAGGCCTTGCGGGACAGGCCGAGGATGGTCGTGCCCACCGCCGTCGCGTTGGCGGAGACCGCCGCGGCCAGCGGGAACAGCAGCGCCAGCAGCAGGGCGCGGCGGGCCAGCTTCTCCCGGCCCTCCTCCTCCCAGCCGGGGCCGTATCCGGCGCCCGCGACCGCGTCCAGCTCGCGCAGGAACGTGGTGGCGTCCTTGGGCCGTTGCTTCGGGTCCTTGGCCAGTCCCCGGCGCACCAGGCCGCGCACGGCCTCGGGCACCAGCTCGACCGGCACGGGCGCCTGCTCGTGCATCATCCGCAGCGCGATCAGATCGCCGGGGGCGCGGAACGGCGGCTGCCCGGCCAGGCACTCGAAGAACGTCGCGGTCGCGGCGTAGATGTCGGTCGACGGGTTGGCGGCTGCGCCGGACCACTGCTCCGGCGCCATGTACGACGGCGTGCCGGCCAGCGGGCCCTGGCGGCCGCTGCGGGCGGCGATGCCGAAGTCGGCGAGCTTGCTCTGGCCCTCGCCGTTGACCAGCACGTTCTCCGGCTTGTAGTCGCGGTGCACGACCCCGCGCCCGTGCGCGGCGGCCAGGCCGAGCAGCGAGCCCTTGAGCACCACCAGCGCCGCCTCGGGCTCGGTGGGGCCCTGCTCGCGCAGGATCGCGCGCAGCGCGACGCCGTCGACCAGCTCCATCACGATCGCCGCGCCGCCGGGCGCCTCGATGTACTCGTACAGCTTCGCGACCTGCGGTGACTCCACCTCGGCCATGACCCTGGCCTCGGCCCGGAACGCCCGGATGAACGACTCGTCCTCGCGCAGGTGCGCCGCGAGGTACTTGATGGCGACCTGCACCCCGGTCGCCTCGTGCTGGGCCAGCACGACCGTGCCCGAGGCGCCGCGCCCCAGCTCACGGATCTCCGTGTAGCCGGGAACGGTCCATTCCTGCTGACTCACGCGGTCACCTCCGCCGCCGGGGCCGTACGCCTCGATTTGATGAACGTGATGATCCTGCGCGCCAGCCGGTACCAGATCGGGAACATGATCAGGCCGATGGCCAGCGTGATGACCAGCACGTCGATGCCGGGCGGCAGGTACTCGTCGACGAGCCCGCCCAGGCGGTCGCGCCAGGCCAGGAAGCCCAGCAGCACGAACAGGCCGGTGCCGACGACGGCCGTGAAGCCGTACGCCGCCATGCCGATCTGCTTGATCCCGGGCCGCCGCCCGTTCTTGAGATCCGACCAGATGCCCTTGGTGAAGTACGCCGACGCCTCCTCGCGCAGGCGCGGCAGCCGCAGCCCGTCCGCGAGCGCCTGGTAGCCGTCCAGCGGCATCAGCGGGTTGAGGTTGTAGAGCGTGTTCAGGTAGAGGCCGAAGGCCAGCTGGTACGCGATGCCGGAGACCTGCGGCTGCGGCACGTACGCCGCGACGGCCGCGCAGATCCCGGCGACGCCGGCGGTGGACAGCGGCCCGGACAGCGTCACCACGATGCGCGACCAGCGCGTGCCGAACCACATGTCCGACGTGTCCACGAACGCGAACGGCATGCCCAGCATCAGCATGAACCCGCCCCGGGTGACGGTGCGGCCGTAGGACTTCACCGCCAGCGCGTGCGCGGACTCGTGGATGACCAGCGCCACCAGGTAGCCGACCGCGATGGAGACGGCACCGGCCACCCCGGCGCCGTTGATGTCGAACAGGTTCTGGTGTCCACTCGCGACGGCCATCGCGTAGATCCCGCCGAGGATCAGCACCCAGAGCAGGAATACGCCGGTACGGGTGAAGAAGCGCCAGCCGAAGCCCCGGTACATCCGGCTGAACAGGCCGTCCAGGCCGCCGACCGACACCTCGGTGCGCAGCAGCGTGCGCAGGACCGCTCGGCCGATCCGCTTCAGCAGCGGCGGCTTCTCCGTCTCCCGCTGGCCGTGCAGGCCGCGCACCAGCTCCAGCGCCGCGAACGTGCGCAGGGTGCGCTCGATCCGCGGCAGGGCCAGCTCGCCGTACTTCTGCGCGTACGCGAACAGCAGGTCCCGCACGGTGTTCTCGCCGTCGAGCTGGTGCCACAGGAACACGTCCCGCTCGTCGAGCTGGAGGTACTGCCCCGTGCGGGTGTTGCGCAGCACCCATTCCTGGTCGCCGCGCATGCCGGGCACCTGCTTGAGCGCCCAGCCGCTGCGCCGCCGCGGGCGGGCGCTGAGCGGCCCCGTCGCCGTCGGCGCCTGGTCGGGCTGCGCGGCCGGCAGCAGGACGCTGTGCTCCACCCCGCGCACCATCGTCTTCGAGCCGATCGCCGCCGAGCGCGGCTGCGCGAACCGCATCGGCACGTCGCCGATGTGCAGCTCGGACTCGTCGGACAGCGGCGCCTGGTCACCGTGGATGACCCGCCCGGCCACCGTGACGCCGTTGAACGAGTTCAGGTCCTCCAGGTGGAAGCCGTCCGCGGTGCGCACCACCCGGGCGTGCTGGCGGGAGACGCTCGCGTCGTTCACCACGATGTCGTTGTCCGTGGCGCGGCCGATCGTGGTGACGGGGTTGACGAGCGGGAACACCCGCTCGCCCTCGGCATCGGCCCAGCGCAGCTCCGGCGCCGCGAAGGTGTCCACTTTGGCGCCTTTGCGCAGCGTGCCGCAGTGCAGGCAGTACGGGTAGTCCCGCCGCAGGTGCACGTGGCAGGCGTGGCACAACATCGTTCGGCCTTTCCAGGGGTGGGTGGCCATGCGGCGAGCCGAATCATAGGCGGCCGATCGGCCGCATGCTCTCAGCTGACTGCTTTACGACCGTGATCCGATCAGCCGTATCGAGCGACGTAGGACGGGCGGCCGGCGGGAGGGCTCACGCCGACGCCGCCAGCCGTCCGACCGCATTCACTCACGCCGGGGCGGCACCGCCCACGACCGTGTCCTCATCGGACCCGCCGCCGAGCGACCGGCCGGCCACGGCACCGGCGACACCGCCCGCCACCGCGCCGGCGGCCAGGCCCGCGCCACCGATGAGCAGTTCCCGTACACCTATGCCGTCCGCACCGGCCGCGTCGGCGGCGGCCGGCGCGGCGCCGTCACCGGCGGGCGCGGGTGACGCGGCACCTGCCCCGCCGGTCCCGTCGCTCGGCGGCGACGGCACGACCTGCACCACGACCGGACCGGCGGGAGCCGTGTCGCCCGGCGTGAGGCCACCGACCGGACCCGGCAGGCCGGAGCCGCCGCCGGTCGAGCCGCCCGGGGTCCCGGTGCCGCCGCCGGGCGTGCCCGTGCCGCCGGTCTCCCCGCCTGGAGTCCCGCCGCCCTCCCCGCCGGGAGTGCCCGTGCCGCCGGTCTCGCCGCCGGGCGTCTCGCCGCCGCCGGTCTCGCCACCAGGGGTATCGGTGCCGCCCGTCTCCCCGCCGGGGGTGCCCGTCTCGCCCGTCTCGCCGCCGGGAGTGCCACTGCCGCCGGGGGTGCCGGAGTCGCCCGGAGTGCCGGTGCCGCCGTCGCCGCTCTCGCCGCCGTCGCCCGGGGTGGGCAGGAAGATGTCCAGGTCGGGGATGTGGTCGAGGAGTCCCGGGTGGAAGACCGGGGGCGGCGGGTTCGGCGTCGGGTCGCTGATGTTGGGGTCGCCGTCGCCGTCGTTGTCGCCGAACGGCTCGTCGGTGGTGTCCGGGTTGTCGTCCTGGTTGTCGATGAAGTTCGGGATGCCGTCGCCGTCGTTGTCGCCGAATCCCCACAGGTCGCCCAGGCCGCCCGAGCCGCCGTCCGCCTCGCCGCCGTCCGGCGGGTCGATCTCGAACGGGATGTCCGGCAGGTTGTCGAGCAGGTTCGGCGGGATGAACAGCGGGGGCTCGGTCGAGCCGGGCGGGGTCCAGTCCGGGTCGGCGCCGTTCAGCAGGCCGTCACCGTCGTCGTCCTGCAGGCCGGGAGGCATCCCGACGCCGGGGTCGTGGTCGTTCACGTCGATGAACTGCGGCACGCCGTCGTCGTCGGCGTCGGTGAACGGGCCGAGTCCGAGGGACACCGGCTGCACCGCGGGCGCCGCGCCGTCCTCGGGTGTGGGCAGCGGCAGGCCGGGGAGGTGCGGGAGGTTCGGCAGGCCGTCGCCGTCGGGCAGTGCGGGCAGGCCGCCGGGCAGCTCCAGGCTCATCGGCTCGGCCAGGCCGCCGCCGGGCGGCGCGGGGATCGCGTCCGGAGCGCCGAAGCCGGTCAGGCCACCCTGCACGATGAGCCCGTTCTGCACGATGATTCCCGCACCGTCCTCCGGGCCCTCGCCCGGCGCGTCGGGGCCGAGCGGTCCGAGATCGAGGAGCAGCTGGGGCGGGGGTGCGGGGTCGTCCTGCTTGGGACCGATCTGCAGCGCGGGCCCGGACGGGTCGTCCGAGCCGCCGGGCGTGCCGGTCCCGTCGCCGGGGCCGCCGCCGCCCGGGACCGTGCCGGGGCCGTCGTCCGGGCCGGTGGGCCCGTCTGGGTCGAAGACGTCCAGCTGGGGCGGGGGCGCGGGGTCGTCCTGCTTGGGACCGATCTGCAGCGCGGGCCCGGACGGGTCGTCCGAGCCGCCGGGCGTGCCGGCCCCGTCGCCGGGGCCGCCGCCGCCCGGGACCGTGCCCGGTCCGTCGTCCGGGCCGGAAGGTCCATCGGGGTCGAAGCGCTCCAGCTGGGGCGGGGTGGGCGCCGGGTCGTCCTGCTTAGGGCCGATCTCCTCGGCGCCGCCCGGCCCGTCGCCCGGTCCCTCACCGCTGGGCACGTCGTGGTGGTCGGGGATGTCGAGGTCGGGCACCTCGACCGGGCTGATCAGCCCGGCCAGGCCGCCGGTGCCGATGCCGGAGCGGGACAGGCGCGGGTTGAGCGCGGTCGGACCGGCGCCCACCGCGGCGTCGGTCAGGCCGCGCAGCTGCTCCGTCTCGCCGGGGGTGAGGCCGTACGCGGCGGCCGTGCCGGCCACGTCGGCGCGTACCCGGCGGGCGAAGTCGGGGTCGGCCGCCATCCGGGCGACCAGATCGGGGAACTGGGACATCGCGCTGGCTCCTTGCACTGGGGGACGGCCGTCGGTGCGCGAGTCGCCCGCCGGCGGTGTCCCGCGCGGACCGGCCGGTCGGGGGCGACACGGGCCGGGTGAGCTGATCCGATACGGAGGCTGCCGGGCAGCGGGGATGCGACGGGGGTGCACACCCCCGGCTGCCCGGCAGGTTCAGGGAGGTCAGGCGGTGGCGGGGCCGCCCGCCTGGTTCTCGTTGGACTTCAGGGCCTTGCCCGCGACCGCACCGGCGACGCCGCCCGCGACCGCGCCCGCGGCCAGGCCGGCTCCGCCGATGAGCAGCTCGGTGCCGCCGAGGCCGTCCCCGCTCTCGCCTGCGGCGGCCTCGCCGGCCTGGGCCGGAGCGCCGTCCGGAGCGGGGCCGACGGCCTCGCCGGACTGCACGACCACCACGACCGGGCCGGACTGCTCGCCCTCCGGGGTGGTCAGCACCGGGGCCACGATCGGGTCGGCGGCCGGCGGCGCTGGCGCGGGCTCGGCCGCCGACTCGGGCTCGGGCGCCGGGGCCGGGTCGGCCGGTTCCGCGGGCTCGGCGGGCTCCGCCGGTTCGGCAGGCTCGCCGGGGTCGCCCGGGTCGGGCAGGTCCGGCACCTCGAAGATCGGCAGGTCGGGCAGGTCGAACGGCGGGTCGAACGGCGGGAACGGCGGCAGCGGCGGGTCCGGGTCCGGGTCCACCGGCGGCAGGTCCGGGAAGTCGAAGGGCGGGTCGATGATGTGGAGGCCGCCCGGGTCCGGCAGATCCGGCGCCAGGTGCAGCTCCGGGATCTGGATAAGGTCGATGCCGGTGTGCGGCGCCGGGTCGGGCTCGTCGTCGCCGCCGGGCAGGAGGCCGCCCGGGTCGAGCGGCGTCAGGTCCAGCGGCAGGGTCGGCCCGTCCTGGCCGTCCGGCAGCACGCCGGCCGGGTCCAGCGGCGGAGTCGGCGGCTCGCCACTGGGCAGCAGGTCCGCCGGGTCGGGGGCGCCCTCGGGCAGTACGCCGAGCGGGTCCGCCACCTGCGAGATCAGGCCGGCCAGGCCCCCCGAGCCGAAGCCGGACTTGGACAGCCGCGCGCCCAGCGAGGTCGGGCCGGCCGAGGCGGAGGCGTCGGCCAGACCTCGAAGCTGCTCGGTCTCATCGGGCGTGAGACCGTACTGGGTGGCGACGGTGTCCGGGTGCGCCCGCGCATGCCGGGCGAACTCCGGGTCGATCGCCATCCTGGCGATGAGATCGCGGAACTGGGACATTGCAGACTCCCTTTCGCTGGGATGTCGCACGGGGGCGGTGGTGAGAACACGCTAGGTCGCCTGGGGGACTGCGCACATCGCGGTGAGTACGTAACTTTGCCGCGAGGACTGCTGCGTACCGACCCGGAGACAGGAGGCGGTCGTGGACCATCAACAGGCCGCTGAGCTGCTGCGGCAGCGAGCGGGACGGCCCGTCGCGCCCCGGCTCGTGGAGCAGCTGCTACGGCGCACCGACGCGGACCCGACAGTGCTGGACGCGATCCTGGACCAGGTGGACACCGACGCGGACGGGCTGCACCGGGTGCCGCTGCGCTGGCCGGACGAGCTGGCCGACCCGGCCCGGGTGTCGATGCTGTCGCTGAGCCCGGAAAGCCGCGCCGTGGTGGGCGCGGCCGCGGTCATCGGCCGGGAGTTCGACCTGGCCATCCTGGAGGGGGTATGCCCCGGCGGGGACGTGCTCGGCGGCCTGGAGGACGGCGTCACCGCGGGATTGATCCGCGAGCAGGGCCCGCACGTCTACGCGTTCGTGCGGGCGCTCGGCCGGGAGGTCTGCTACGACACCCTCGGCCCCCGGCAGCGTGCCGAGCTGCACGAACGCGTCGCGGCGGTGCTGGCCCGGCTCGGCGCGCTGGGCGGCCTCCGTGCGGCCACCGTGCAGGAGCTGGCGTACCACACCGCCGAGGCGGCCGCGCTGGGCGGCCGGGAGCGGCTGGACGCGGCCGTCGCCGCAGCGGCCACCGCCGCCGCGGTCGCGCTGGAGGACGCCGCGTACGACCTGGCCGCCGGATACTTCGCCCAGGCGGCGCTGTTCGCGGGCCGGGCGGGCTGGGCGCCGGAGCAGTCCGGCCGGCTGCTCGCCGCGGCGGGCACGGCCCGGCTGCGCGGCGCGACCGGCGCCGGGGCCAGGGCCGCGGGCCGGGCCTCGCTGACCGGCGCGCTCCGGCTCGGCCTGCGCGCCGGAGACCACGGCCTGGTCGCCGCCGCCGCGTTGGGGCTGGGGCCCCGGCCGACCCTCGGCGCGCTGGCCGGGGACGCCGCGCCGCCGCCGGACCCGGTCCGGCTGGACGCGCTCCGCGACGCCAGCGCGACGCTGCCCGCCACCGGCCTGCCCCCCGACCAGCACTCGGCGGCCGCCCGGCTGATGTCCCGGCTCGCGTACGAGACGGGCCGGCCCGAGCTGGCTCGGCGCGCGCTGGACCTGGCCCGCACCGGCGGCGACCCGCGCGCGGTGGCCGAGGCGCTGCTCGCCGTGGGCGGCGAGCTGGACCAGGTGGTGCGCGAGGCCGTCGCGCTGGGCGACGAGGAGCTGCTGGCGCGGGCGTACGACCTGGCGGCGGCGGACGCGGTGCGGCGCGGTCAGCAGAGCCGGGCGGCCGCGCTGCTGGAGCGGCTCGCGGCACTGGCCGACCTACGCGCCGCGGCCCTGGTGCGCTGGTACGGCCTGCGTGCCGCGGCGGAGCTGGCCACGCTGCGCGGCGCTCCTGACGCCGCGGCGGCGGCGCGGGCGCTGGCGGCAGGGCAGGCGGTCGACCCGGCCGCGGCCGAGGCCGCCGACGCCGCGCTGCGCGGCTGGACCGGGCCGAAGGCGGGGCCCGGCCCGGCCAATCCCGCCGGGCTGACCGCCCGCGAGCGCGAGGTGCTGGTCTGGGCGCTGCGCGGGACGCCCGCCAAGGAGATCGCGAGCGCGCTGGTGCTGGGCGAGCGCACCGTGGAGACCCACCTGGCGAGCATCTACCGCAAGCTCGGCGTGCGGACGCGGATCGAGCTGATCCGGAAGCTGGGAGACGGTAGCGGACTGTAGTGCCGCCAGTGACTTAAAGTTACGAACGAGATTCGCAAATGACTGGACGGCCACTTGACCAGCGGCGTAGCGTCTTCTTCAAGCGCATCGCTCGATGGAACCCGGGGGATGGCCCAGCTGATCATTTATCGGTTGTGGCGCCGAGTGATGCGCCGGGGATGGGTGGCACATCGCCGTTGGGGGACGGCCGCCACCTGAGACCGGTCGGCCGGCCGGCGACGCTAACGGGGGTGAGCGTCGCCGCCGGCCACCGGCATGTCCGGGCCCCGTCGCGGCCTTGAAGATCGCCCGACTTGCCTGGCACCTGTGCGTATCCTGAGCCCGCGAAGGCCCATGTGCCAGGCAAGTCGGATGATCAAGCGGCGGTCGGGACGGCTGGGCGAGCGGTCAGCGGCCCTGGTTGGCGACGGCGGCGGCGGCTTCGGCGGCGGCCTCCGGGTCGAGGTAGGTGCCGCCGGGGGTGATCGGGCGCAGGTTCGCGTCCAGGTCGTAGCGCAGCGGGATGCCGGTCGGGATGTTCAGCTTGGCGATCGCCTCGTCCGAGATCCCGTCCAGGTGCTTGACCAGCGCGCGCAGCGAGTTGCCGTGCGCGACCACGAGCACGTTCCGGCCCGCGTGCAGGTCCGGGAGGATCGCGTCGTACCAGTACGGCAGCATCCGCGCGACGACGTCCTTGAGGCACTCCGTGCGCGGCTTCAGCTCGTCCGGCAGCTGCGCGTAGCGTGCGTCGCCCACCTGCGAGAACTCGTCGTCGTCGGCGATCGGCGGGGGCGGGGTGTCGTACGAGCGGCGCCACAGCATGAACTGCTCCTCGCCGTACGCCTCCAGGGTCTGCTTCTTGTCCTTGCCCTGCAGGGCGCCGTAGTGGCGCTCGTTGAGCCGCCAGCTGCGGGCGACCGGGATCCAGGACCGGTCCGCGGCGTTGAGCGCGATCTCGGAGGTGCGGATGGCGCGACGCAGCACGCTGGTGTGCACCACGTCGGGCAGCAGCCCGCTTTCCTTGAGCAGCTCGCCGCCGCGGCGCGCCTCGGCCTCTCCCTGGGCGTTGAGGTCGACGTCGACCCAGCCGGTGAAGAGGTTCTTGGCGTTCCATTCGCTGTAGCCGTGCCGCAGCAGCACCAGTGTTCCAACCATGCCGACCATCCTCCCCGATGGCCGTCAAGGCCCTGTGACCAGCCCCACGTGATGACCACCACTTGATATTCGAGGTGACTTCGGTCGTACCCGAGCCCTAGGTTGTAAGGCACCACGGGGTTTCGAATCATTACAGGGGTGCGGCGTGCGGGGCTGGCTGGCGCAGACGGCGGGTGGACTACCGAAGACCTTCTGGTACCTGTGGACCGGCACTCTGATCAACCGCACCGGCGCGTTCGTCATGCTGTACCTCGAGATCCACATGGTCGTCGAGTACGGCTTCTCCCCGGCCTTCGCCGGTCTGGTGCTGGGCCTGTTCGGCGGCGGCATGGCGCTGGGCTCGCTGGCCGGTGGCGTGCTGGCCGACCGCTGGGGCCGCCGGTCGACGCTGCTGGTGTCCAACCTCGCGCTGGCCGCCACGGCGATCGTGCTCGGCTTCGTGTTCCAGCCGCTCGCGGTCGCGGCGCTGGCCACCGTGTACGGCTTCTGGAACGGCCTGGGCCGCCCCGCCTTCTCCGCGACCATGGTCGACGTGCTCGGCCCGAGCATGCGGCTGCGCGGCATGAACCTCAACTACTGGGCGATCAACCTGGGCTTCTCGTGCGCCGCGGTGCTGGCCGGCGTCCTCTCGCGGACCCCGCACCTGACCGTCTTCCTGCTCAACGCGGGAGCGCAGCTGGTGATGGCGGCGATCGTGTTCTGGCGGGTCCCGGAGACGCAGCCGGTGCGCAGCGCGGTGCCGGGCCGGGCGCCGGTCGAGGGCAGCATCGGCACGGTGCTGCGCGACCGGGTGTTCATGCTGTTCGTGCTGCTCAACCTGGGCCTGTGGATCATCATCGAGGCCTGCAAGCTGATCCCGATCGCGATGCACCAGCGGGGAATGGACGCCGCCGACTACGGCACGGTGATCGCGGTCAACGGCATCATGATCGTGGCCTTCCAGCTGTTCGTGCCGAGGCTGCTCGCCGGGCGCGACCGCAGCCGGGTGCTGGCGCTGGCGGCGCTGCTGGTCGGCCTGGGCATGGGCGCGGTCGCGATCGCGGGCACCGTGCCGCTGCTGATGCTGACCGTGGTGGTGTGGACCGCGGGCGAGATGCTCAACGCGCCCGTCAACGGCACCCTGATCGCCGACCTGTCCCGGCCCGAGATGCGCGGCCGCTACCAGGGCGTGGCCTCGATGGGCTTCACCGCGGCGAACTTCTTCGCCCCGGTCTTCGGCGGCCTGCTGCTGGAGCACGCCCCGCCCGCCACGCTGTGGCTGGTGCTGGCCGCGCTCGGCGTGGTGGTCGCCGCCGGTCAGCTGTTCAGCGGACCGGTCCGCGAGCGCCGCGCCCGCGCCCTGCAGGAGCCCAAGCCCGCCGTCACCGAGGGAGCGAACCTTGCCCCCGCCGCAGCCTGACTCTCCCGCAGGCCAGGGGCTCCGGGGCTGGGTGCGGGAGACGGCGGGCGGGCTCCCGGCGACCTTCTGGTACCTGTGGGCCGGCACGCTGATCAACCGGGCGGGCGGGTTCGTCGTCATCTACCTGACGATCTACCTGACCACGGTGCAGGGGTTCAGCCCGTCGCAGTCGGGTCTGGTGCTCGGTCTGTGGGCGGCGGGCGGCGCGGTCGGCACCCTGGTCGGCGGAGTGGCCGCGGACCGGATCGGGCGGCGGCCCACGCTGCTGGTTGCGCACCTAGGCGCGGTGGCGCTGCTGGCGTCGCTGGCGTTCGCGCGGGGCTTCTGGGTGATCGCGCCCTTGACGTTCCTGTTCGGCGTGGTCGCGGAGAGCGCCCGGCCCGCGTTCCAGGCGCTGATGGTGGACGTGGTGCCCGAGCGCGACCGGTTGCGCGCGTTCACCCTGAACTACTGGGCCGTCAACGTGGGCTTCGCCGTCGCGGCGATGCTGGCGGGCCTGGTCGCCTCGGCGGACCCGAGGCTGATCTTCCTGCTCGACGCGGCGAGCGCGCTGGCGCCGTTCCTGCTCATCCTGCTCAAGGTCCGCGAGCCGCGACGGGAGCGGCCCGCCGCCGCCCCGCACGCGCCGGTGGAGCGGGTGGGCCTGGGCGCGGTGCTGGGCGACCGGGTGTTCCTCGGGTTCGTCGCGCTGAACGTGCTGATCGCGTTCGTGTTCATGCAGCACCTGTCGACGCTGCCGATCGCGATGACGCGTGACGGCATCTCGGCGCAGCAGTACGGCCTGGTCATCGCGCTCAACGGGGTGCTGATCGTGGGCGGGCAGCTGTTCATTCCCAAGCTGATCAGGTCGTACGACCGCTCGAAGGTGCTCGCCGCGGCGTCGGTGATCATCGGGTTCGGCTTCGCGCTGACCGCGTTCGCCGACACGGCCGCGTTCTACGCGGTGACGGTGCTGGTGTGGACCGTGGGCGAGATGCTGAACTCCCCCTCGAACTCGACGCTGAGCGCGGCGCTGTCCCCGGCGAGCATGCGTGGGCGCTACCAGGGCGTGATGTCGCTGTCCTGGTCGGTGGCCGGGTTCGCCGCACCGGTGCTGGGCGGATACGTGCAGCAGCATCTCGGCGACGAGGTGCTCTGGTTGGGCTGCGGCGCCATCGCCGTCGTCGCGGCCCTGGGACAACTCTGGTCGGGGCCGGCCCGCGAGCGGCGGGCGGCGGCGCTGCAGGCGATGTGAGGACGGCGATGAGGTTCGTACGCCAGACCGTGGGCGGGCTGCCCCGCACCTTCTGGATGCTGTTCTCGGCGATGCTGGTGAACCGGGTGGGCGCGTTCGGCCTGCTGCTCCTCCCGACGTACCTGACCACCGCCCGGGGCACCACGCTGGCGGTAGCCGGCCTGGTGACCGGGGCGTACGGCGCGGGCGGCGCGGGCGGCACCCTGCTCGGCGGCGTGCTGGCCGACCGCTGGGGCCGCAAGGCGACCTACCTCGCGGGCACCTGCACGGCGGCGGTGCTGATGGTCGGCCTGGGCCTGGCCCGGCCGATCTGGCTGATCGCGGTGCTCGCGGCGGCCACCGGCCTGGCCCACTCGCTGCCCGGCCCGGCGACCGTCGCGGCGGTGGTCGACGTGCTGCCTGAGCAGGACCGCTCGCGCGCGTTCAACCTGCAGTTCTGGGCGTTCAACATGGGCGGCGCGGTGGCCGCGGCGCTGGCCGGGGTGATCGCCGAGTTCAGCTTCCTGGCGCTGTTCCTCATCGACGCGAGCATGACGGCGGTGACGGCGCTGCTGGTCTGGCGGCTGGTGCCGGAGACGCTGCGCCGCGAGCGCACCCCGGACGCCGGGCCGCGCAGGCTCTTCCCGATCAACCGGGCCCGCGCGCCGCACGCCGCCGACCGCCCGGGGCCGGGCGGGCTCGGGGTGGTGCTGCGTGACCGGGTGTTCCTGACCTTCGTCGGGCTGACCTTCATCCTGGCCCTGCTCACCATGCAGGGGCAGTCGATCCTGCAGCTGGCCATGGAGGGCGACGGGCTGCGGCCGTCGGCGTACGGGATGGTCGTCTCGCTGGGCGGCGCGATGATCGTGGTGGGGCAGCTGTTCGTGCCCCGGCTGATCGGGGCGCGCCGCCACGCGGTCGTGCTAGCGGCGGCGTTCGTGCTGCTCGCCGTCGGCTACAGCACGGTCTTCCTGGCCGACAAGCTCTGGATCTACCTGGCCGCGGCGTCGGTGTGGACGGTCGGGCAGATGCTCGCCGCGCCGCCGAACGCATCGATCATCGCCGAGCTGGCGCCGACCGCGCTGCGCGGCCGGTATCAGGGCGTCTTCTTCCTGGTGTTCCCGGCGGCCGGCTTCGTGGCGCCCTCGCTGGGCGGCTGGAGCCTGCAACACCTCGATGCCTGGCACTGGCTGCTGTGCGGCGCGCTGGGTCTGGTGGGGGCGGTCGGGCACCTCCTGGCGGCCCGGCGGCGCGAGGCGCGGGCGGCGCAGATCCGCCGCGTCGACGTCGCACCACAAGCGACGGCCGAACCGGCGCTGGCCTGACGCCCCAACGCATTCGCCGCCGCTCCGTTGCTGAGCGGGCGATCCTTGATAACCGGGTGACATCGGCTCCGCCGAATGGCTGATGGGGACCTAATCCCATCGACCGATGTCGCAAAGTAACGGTTTGAAAACGGCCAACGTGACTGTTGACACAGCGCCAAATTAAGTAAGAATTCTTTCCACATACAGTTAACACTCCTTCCTAAAAGAGGTTGACGACCGTGGAAAAAGGCGCGTTCCCGACGGCAGGCACGGACAGCGTGCTCGCCCGTCTCCGCGCCAAACTCCCGGAGTTCACCGGCGCCCTGCGGCGCGTCGCCGAGCAGGTGCTGACCGACCCCGCCGGGGCTTCCCGGGCCACCATCGTCGAGCTGGCCGAGCGCTCCCACACCTCGCCCGCCACCATCACCCGGTTCTGCCGGGCGGTCGGCTTCGAGGGGTACGCCGACCTGCGGCTGGCCATCGCGGGCGAGACCGGCCGCGCCGCCCGCTCCGCGGGCTGGGTCGTCGACATCGGACGCGAGATCGAGCCCGGCGACCCGCTGGAGCGCGTGCTCGGCCAGATCATGGCCGCCGACACCCGTGCCATGCAGGACACCGCCGCGATGACCGACCTGGCCGAGGTCGAGCGGGCCGCCGACGCGATCGCCGCCGCCGAGCGGGTCGACATCTACGGCGCCTCGGGCTCCGCGCTGGTCGGCGCCGAGATGCAGTTCTCCCTGCACCGCATCGGGATCGCCGCCTGGTCCTGGCCGGACGTGCACAACGGGCTGGCCAGCGCCGCGCTGCTGCGCGCCGGCGACGTGGCGCTCGGCATCAGCCACTCCGGCCAGACCCGGGAGACCATCGAGATGGTCGCCGAGGCCGGCAGCCGCGGTGCGACCACGGTCGCGCTGACCAGCTTCCCCCGCTCGCCGCTGGCCGACGTCGCCGACGTCGTGCTGACCACGGCGACGCAGGCCACCACCTTCCGGCCGGACTCGCTCTCGGCCCGGCACCCGCAGCTGGTCGTGCTGGACCTGCTCTACATCGCCGTCGCGCAGCGCACCCACGAGCGTGCGCACGCGGCCTTCCAGCGCACCGCCCAGGCGGTCGCCGGGCACCGCCTCCGGGAGGTGGTGTGAGTGCTCATCACCCTGACGGCCCTGCGCCGTCCCACAGATTCCGGCGCATTGGCGCCGGTTGACGCGGCGACGTCAAGCGACGCAACGCTGCGGCATCTGGTCACGCCCCCGGGCGTGACGTCTCCCGGATCCACCGGGGCGCAACACCAGATCCAAGTGCAGCGACGCGCCGGATGGGCCCGACGCGCCGCGATATCTCGTACGAGGAGATTGTCATGACCGTAACTCCCGACAGCCCGTCGGAGCTGAACCGCCGCACCCTGCTGCGCCGGGCCGCTGCCGCCGGTCTGCTCGCCGCCCCCGCCATGAGCGCGCTGGCCGCCTGCGCCAGCGAGGACGGCGAGAGCGGCACCACCGGTGAGAAGACCCCGCAGAACCCGTTCGGCGTGGGCGACAAGCAGCCGCTCGAGGTCGCGTTCTTCAACGGCGGCTTCGGCGAGGACTACGCCAAGTTCGACGTGGCCGCCTACGAGAAGAAGTTCCCGGGCAGCAAGGTCGAGCTGAAGTTCTCGAAGACCATCCTCACCGACTACCAGCCGCGCTTCTACGGCGGCAACCCGCCGGACGTGCTGAACAACTCGTCGCCGGAGACCATCCCGGTCGGCCCGGTGGTGCAGGGCGGCCAGCTGACCGACCTGACCCAGCTGCTGGAGGCGGAGTCCTTCGACGACCCGGCCGTCAAGGTGAAGGACACCCTGGTCGCCGGCGTCGTTGAGGAGGGCACCTTCAACGGCAAGATGTACACGCTGAACTACGCGTACTCCATCTACGGCCACTGGTACGACGAGGCGCTGTTCGCCAAGAACGGCTGGACCGTGCCGAAGACGTGGGAGGAGTTCACCACGCTGGCCGAGGCCGCCAAGGCCAAGGGCATCGCGGCGTACACCTTCCAGGGCATCCACCCCTGGTACATCCACAACGTGATCTCGGAGTGGATCTACAAGGTCGGCGGCAAGGAGGCGATCCTCAAGATCGACAACCTGGAGCCGAACGCGTGGAAGCAGGACGCGGTCAAGGTCGCGGCCGAGCGCATCGCCGAGATGGCGAGCAAGGGCTGGATCCAGGCCGGCGCCGCCGGTCTCGACCACACCACCACGCAGCAGGCCGTGCTCGACGGCAAGGCGCTGTTCATCTGGTGCGGCTCCTGGCTCGAGGGCGAGATGGCCAAGACCCTGCCGGCGTCGGTCAAGCTCGCCGTCGCGCCGCCGTGGGACCTGTCCAGCTCGGACAAGGCCAAGTACGGCGCCGTGCACGCGGCCCCCGGTGAGGGCTTCGTCGTCCCCACCAAGGCCAAGAACCAGGCCGGTGGCCTCGAGTTCCTGCGCATGATGCTGGGCAAGGAGCAGGCCCGCAAGTTCGCCGAGCTCACCAAGTCGCTGCCCGTGGTGAAGGGTGCGGCCGACGGCCTCACCATCTCCAGCGCCCTGACGTCGGCCTCCAAGGTCGCCGCCGCGGCCACCGAGGTCATCAACTGGCGTTACGGCGGCTGGTACACCCCGCTGCAGAACGCGGTGTTCGCGGCCGCGACCGACCTGGCCGCGGGCAAGAGCAGCGCCGAGAAGTTCATGGACGCCGTGCAGAAGGCCGCCGACGAGGTGGCGAAGGACGACAAGATCGTGAAGCAGAAGGCCTCCTGATCTGACGTCCGGGCCGCCGCCAGCGGCGGACCAGCGTGAACGGGTGGGGCCGGACCTCCGGCCCCACCCCTCCCTCCGAAGTCGCCGGTTAAGGACTACCGCCATGTCGTTCGGCAGAGCCCGCTTCATCACAGGGTTCCTCTTCGCCCCGATCCTGCTGTACGCGGTGTACGTGCTCTGGCCGTACGCTCAGACGGCGTACTACTCCGTCACCGACTTCTCGGGCTTCAGCCCCGACTTCTCGTACGTCGGCTTCGGCAACTACGTGGAGCTCTTCGAAGACGAGGTCTTCCTGAAGGCGCTCGGCCACAACGTCGTGGTGCTCACGGTCTTCCCGGTCGTCACGATCCTGCTGGCCCTGTTCTTCGCCTTCATGCTCAACGTCGGCGGGCGCGGCGACAAGGCGGGCGTGCGCGGCGTACGCGGCTCCTCGGTGTACAAGTTCATCTTCTTCTTCCCGCAGGTGCTCTCGATCGCCATCGTCGCCGTCATCTGGCGCCGGGTGTTCCAGAGCAACGACGGCGGCCTCATCAACTCGCTGCTGATGGCGATGGGCCTCGTCGAGAAGGACAAGCCGCTGATGTTCCTGGCCGAGGGCGAGTCGGTGTTCCCGCCGATCACCATCGGCAACTTCACCTTCGAGGCGCCCGTCGTCCTGGTCTGCCTGATCCTGATCGCGATCTGGGGCGGCGTCGGCTTCTACCTCGTCCTCTTCTCCGCGGCGATGCAGTCGATCCCCAAGGACATCTTCGAGGCGGCGACGCTCGACGGCGCCACCCGCGTGCAGACGTTCTTCCGGGTCACCCTGCCCCTGCTGCGTGAGCACGTCTCCGTCGCCTGGGTCTACCTCGGCATCGCCGCGCTCGACTTCTACGCCCTCGTGGTCGGCATGACGCCCGGCCCCGGCGGCGGCGGGCCGAACGACGCCAGCCAGGTGATGAGCTCGTACATGATGTCGAACGCCTTCCGGCCGTCGCGGTTCGACTCCTTCGCGTTCGCCTGCGCCATGGGCGTCTCCATCGCCATCCTGACCCTGCTGCTCGCCGCGGTGCAGCTGCGGGTCACCCGCAGCCGCGACAAGCTCGAGTTCTGAGGGGCAACGCCATGTCTCACCTCGCGACCACCGAAGCGCCCGCGACGCCCGCGCCCCCCGCCGCGCCGCCCCGGGCTGCGGGCCAGGCCAAGCCGTCCAGCGACGAGGGCCGGGTCTTCAACGTCTTCTCGCACGGCTTCCTGTTCCTCTGGGGCGCCCTGGTCACCATCCCGCTGCTCTGGGCCGTCATCCAGTCGTTCAAGACCGACACCGAGATCATCAACGACCCGCTCGGCCTGCCCGAGCAGTGGCTCTGGGGCGCCTTCGGCCGCGCCTGGACCAAGGGCCACATCGGCGAGTTCTTCATCAACACGATCATCGTGCTGATCGGCGGCGTCACGCTCACCATGCTGCTCGGCTCCATGGCCGCGTACGTGCTCGCCCGCTACCCGTTCCGCGGCAACCGGGCCGTGTACTGGATGTTCATCGCCGGCCTCACCATGCCGATCTACCTCGGCATCCTGCCGCTCTACCTGACCGTCGAGAAGATCGCCAAGGCGCTCGGGCTCGTCGAGGTCATCGGCTTGAACACGCACCTCGGCCTGATCCTGGTGTACGTCGCGTACTCGCTGCCGTTCACCATCTTCTTCCTGCACGCGTTCTTCCGTACCCTGCCCAGCAGCATCGCCGAGGCCGCGTCGGTCGACGGGGCTGGGCACGTGCGGCTGTTCTTCCAGGTGATGATGCCGATGGCCAAGCCCGGCCTGATCGGCATCGGCATCTTCAACGTGATCGGCCAGTGGAACCAGTTCATCCTGCCCACGGTGATCATGAAGGACGAGGACAAGCGCCTGCTCACCCAGGGCCTGCTGGAGCTGGCCACCAACGCCCGCTACGAGACGGACTTCGCGCGGCTCTTCGCCGGCATGACCATCGCCATGCTCCCGATCCTCGCCGTGTACCTGGTCTTCCACCGCCAGGTCCAGGCCGGACTCACCGGCGCCACCCTCAAGTAGCTCGTAACCAGGCCACTTCGTACAGCGGCATCCGCCACACCGGCGGGTGCCGCTCCCTCGTCTGTAGGCGATCTGTCCGTCAAAGACCTGTGTGGCTTCGGTACGCCGTCGTGGATCATGTGACGTGTCGCACACGTGGGATGATTCCGCAGCGTAGGCGGAGCCTGCGGCGTGCGCCGGCGATCGGGAGGTCATCGTGAGCAGAGCGGACGTGGACCCGGAAGCACGCTTCCTGCCGAGCCCCGAAGCACCGACCCTGAATGAGCACGACGTGCGTGAACTGCGCCCGATGCGGCTGGCCAAGTCGGCCGCGCTGGGCATCGGGGTGGCCGAGCTCGCCGACGAGCTGCGCCGCCTGCCCGCCGCCGAGCTGTCCTGGATCCAGCAGCAGCTGAAGGTACGCACGGGCGCCTCCACCTCCGTGCTCGCCCAGTCCCTGCGCACCAGGCTGGTGCGCGCTCCGGAAGGGCTCGCGGAGCTCATCCTCACCGACGCGCTTCGCTTCGGGGTCGTCAACACGGCTCGGACCTGCTGCTTGACCGAGGAGGAGCTGGCCGCGGTGCTCCGCGCGGACGCGAGCGCGCTGGCCTTCCTCTCCACGCACGACATGCTTCCGCTGCTGCTGGACGCGGGTTCGTTCGGGTACACGCCCGCAGTGCGGGCCGGGGTCTGGTCGGTCATGGTGGCTACGGCGCACGTCGGCGCGGTGGCCGCGCTGGGCTGGCTGGTCGCCGAACCGCCCGCGGGCTGGAGTCCGGACGCGCTGGCAGCGGTACGCGCCACCTGGGCCCGGCTCCGGCAGCGGCATCCGCTGCTGCCCGCACACCCGGAACCGCTCGGCCGCCTGGTGGACGTCGTGACCGAGCTTCAGCACGGCCAGGCTGCCGCTGCGGCGTCCGCGCTGCCGGACGAGATCACGGCCGCGCCGCCGGACGACGGTGTGGACGTGGCGCGCGCGCCCGCGGCCTGGGGCAACGGCATGCACGGGCAGGAGGTGTCGCCCGACGACGTGGGCGATCTCGCGGCGCTGTGCGACGTCGTGACGGACGCACTGGGGGAGATCCGCGCCGACGTCCTGCCGGGCCTGGTGGAGGCCCTCGACGCGGGGCGCCTGCCCACCGAGGGCGACCTGGCCCGGGTCGGCCGGTTCGTCGACAACCTGAACGCCTTCTTCGAGAAGATGGCGGTGGTGACGCAGGAGCCGGCGCCGCAGACGCTCGACGAGGCACGGCTGCGGCTCGACGAGCTGTCCGCGGCGATGGACTCCCTGGGTCACGTGGCTCGGGTCCGACGGCTGATCTCGCTGCGCGCCCCGGAGTACATGGCCGGCGAGGCGCGTCAGGTGGCCGAACTCGCGGCGTCGGTGGACGCGGGCACCGATCCGGCCGTCCTGGCCGGGCTCGACGCCCTGCTGACGGCGATCGAGATCGGCGGCCGCGACCCGCAGCGGGTCACCGAGCTCGCCCGCACCGTGCAGCGGGACCTGCCGGCCGCGTCCCTGCTCATCATGCTGGCGGCGTCCGGCGGCCTCAGCCTGGCCGACGACGCACCCGCGCCGGAGGACACACCCGCGCCGGAGGACGCGGTGGTGCCGGAGGACGTGGCAGTGCCGAATACCGGCGCGGCGGACATCGGCACGCCGCACGTCGCCGGTCCGGCCGGTCCCGGCGTGCAGTCACCCGCCGGAACGCCGACAAAGGTGCCCGCACCACGGCCCGCCGCGGAGACGGCGGCCCTGCCGGCGGCACCGGCGGCACCGGCGGCACCGGCGAGCCTCGAGGAGGTCCTGGCCGGACTCCAGCTGACCGTCCCCGTGCCGGCGGGCGGCCCGGCCGACGAGGTGAGCGCGGTCGACGACGCGGGCGATACGGGAGCCCCGCCCGACGCCGAGTCACTGCACGTGCGGCTCCTCGGCGAAGGGCGGTTCGTGCTGGCCTCCTGGCTGATGGAGGCGCAGGAGGCGCCCCCCGCCGTGGTGGCCGCGCACCGGCTCGCCGCGCACGCCATGGCGATGCGCAGCTCGGCCGGGTCCAACGCGGCGGCGTTCGCGGACACCGCGCGGCAGCTCGACGCCGAGGCGCTCGGCGACCGGCCGGACATGCAGATGCTGGTCTACGCCGCGTCGGTGCGGGCGGGCCTGCTGTCGCCCACGGCGGGCGCCGCCGGACCGCTGCGCGACGTCATCCCCAGCATCAACAAGGCCGGCGCGGCGGTGGAGGAGCTGACCGAGGCGCTGCTCAACGCGATCTACAGCGGCGCCTACCTGACCGCACGCAGCACCGACGCGGTGGCGGAGGCGGCCGGCGCCGAGGCGGAGCATGCGGCGCTGACGGGTGCGGCGCGGGACATGCTGCTCTCGGGGCCGTCCCGGACCATCCGGTACGCGGCCGCGACCGAGCTGTGGCAGCTCTGGATGGCGGCGGGCGGCTTCCTCGGCGGACCCCTCACCATCGTCGCCAGCGGCTCGCGCGGCCTCGACGACCTCGCCGCGGTGCGGGAGCGGGTGCGTGAGCTGAGGTCCAAGTCGGCCCTCGAAGCGGCGCTGGACCAGGATACGCGCCGGTCCTCCTCGGTGAAGCGGCGTCAGCGGATCGAGGCCAAGGCTCGCGGCAAGATCCTTGAATGGACCGCGGACGTCACCGACCTGCTCACCAAGTGGGTGGAGGCGACAGAGAACCTCACCCGTCCCGCCGCGGGCACGTGGATGGCCGACCCGATGGCCGAACTGCGGTCCCGGGTCAACGCCATCCGTGAGCAGGCGCTGGACCAGCTCGCGACGTTCGCGCACAGCGGCCAGCGGGCCAGGGACGCGGCGACCTCGGCGGGCCTCGCGCTGCTCAGCGAGTCGCTGGACCTGCTCGACGGGAAGACCGCCCTGCGCGGCGCCGAACTGGCCGCGGACCGGCTTGTGTACGGCCAGCTGGCGCTGGCGCCGCAGCTGCCCATCGGGCCGTCCCTGGAGCCGCTGCGCCCGGCCACGGTCCACGACATCGCGGCCGCCGTGGACGCGCTGAACGACGGCGAGCCGGGCTGGGTCCGCGCCTTCGAGCAGCGCGCGGAACGGCATGACCAGGTGGGCACGCAGATCCTCATCGACGTGCTGCGGGCGGACGACCCGCAGCTGGCGCAACGGTTGTCGGCCGCGCGGGACCGGGCCGTCGTGGCCTCGGCCGAGCGTCTCGACCAGCTGGCCGGGGGAACCGCCACCCGAATCGACACCGACCGCCGGTACGGCAGGCTGAGCGCCGACGACTGGGCCGACCTCTCCTCGCAGATCCGGGAGTACACCTCGGGGACGCGTGGAACCCGGCGGGACTTCGACGCGATGCTGGCCGACGTCCTCCAGATCGAGGAGGACCGGGCCGGCAAGGCGCGGAAGGCCATCGACTCCGCCCGTGACCAGCTCCGCGACGCCGAGGTGCCCGCGGGCGCGGCCGCCCGGATCGCCAGCCGGATCGACGACGGCGACCTGACCACCGCCAACGAATACCTGGAGACCGTGCGGAGCGGGCGCGAGCTGCCGGGACCGCATGACGACGTGGACCACCTGCGGCTGTTCCACCCGGTCTTCCCCGCGCTCTTCGCGGGCTCCACCGGCAACGCCCCCATCACCGCGATCCTGGCCGAGCTGCGGCGCGCGATCGAGGACGGGCACAATCCCGCCGCCGGGCCGCTGGCCAAGGCGCTGGACGGCGCCGGGATCGACGTGTCCCAGATCCGGGTGAGGGGGGCTGCCAGCAGCATCGGGCAGTGGACGGCGCTGGCGCAGATGAAGTCGCTGGATTCGAAACTGGGCAACGTCAAGCCGGTGCTGGAGCGGCTCGGCTTCGTCGTGGAGGGCGCCAACACGCCCCCGACTGGCCGGCGCGGGCAGGCGTCCGGCCGGTCGTACTGGATGCACCTCACCGGCGTGCGCGCGACCGCGGGCAATGCCCTCATCCCGGCGTTCGGCAGCGCGATCAGCCCCTCGGGGAACACGCTGCGAGTGCTCGCGGTGTGGCGCCTGACCGCCTCCGAGCTGATCGAGCTGCTGCGCGGCGAGCCGACCGACCACTCCGTCCTCGTGCTCTACTTCGGCACCCTGGACGTGAACGCACGCCGGGAACTGGCCACCGAGTTCCGCGGCGGCAGCGGCGGCGGGCGCCGGCTGCCGGTCACCGCCGTGATCGACGAGGCGGCGTTCGCCTACCTGGTCGCCCAGCCGGAGCCCAGCCGCGACACCACCATGGCCATCTCGCTGCCGTTCACCTCCGCCACACCGTTCACCCCCGACGTGGCCGGGCTCGTCCCGCAGGAGATGTTCTACGGGCGGGCGGAGGAGCGCGACAAGGTCGTGGACATGATGGGGTCCTGCATCGTCTACGGCGGACGCCAGCTCGGCAAGTCCGCGCTGCTGCGGGCCGCCGCGCGCGAGTTCGACGACAACGTGTCCCGGCACGCCGTCTACCTCTCCATCTACAAGGTCGGCCAGGCCGTGCCCGCCGACGCGGTGTGGTCGACGCTGTGGCCGAGCCTCGCGGAGAAGGGCATCGTCTCGGGCGAGCCGCCCGCCGGTGAGCTGGCTCTCGCGCTGATCAGCCAGGTGGCCGCGTGGATCGCGGCTCGACCGGGCCGCCAGCTCCTGCTGCTGCTGGACGAGTCGGACTTCTTCCTGGACGCCGATGCGGCGGAGGGCCCGTTCACCAACGTCACCCAGTTCAAGGAGCTGATGGAGAGCACCACGCGGTCGGTGAAGGTGGTCTTCGCCGGCCTGCACCAGACGGCTCGCTTCGAGCGCCTCGTGAACCATCCGCTGGCCCACTTCGGGGATCCGGTCTGCGTCGGCCCGCTCGCCCCGCAGGCGGCCTACGACCTGCTGACCAAGCCGCTGCACGCGCTCGGCTACCGCTTCGGCGACCAGGACCACGCGCCGCGGGTGCTCGCCCTGGCCAACAACCAGCCGGCGCTGATCCAGCTCTTCGGCGCCCAGCTGCTGCGCAACCTGCAGCGGGTTCCGCTGACCGCGGACGCTCCGCCGCAGAACGTCACCGACGGCGACGTCGAGGCGGTATGGGACGACGACAGCCTGCGGACGGCGTTCCGCAAGCGGTTCGACTGGACGCTGAACCTGGACCTGCGGTACAAGGTCATCGCCTACTGCGTGGCTCTGGAGGCGCACGCGAACGGCGCGGGTTTCGCGATGTCGCCGGCCACGCTGCGCACCGAGTGCGAGGCGTGGTGGCCGCAGGGATTCGCCGCGGAGAACGTCCGGTCCGGGGAGTTCCGGGCGCTGCTCGACGAGTGCGTCGACCTCGGCGTGCTGTCGTACGCCAACGGCCGGTACCGCCTGCGTACGCCGAACATCCTCGACCTGCTCGGCTCGCGCGAGGAGGTGGCCGAGTTCCTGCAGCAGGCGAGTTCGATGCCGCTGCCGCAGAGCTTCGACGGGAGCCTGCTGCGCCCGCAGTTCGGCTCCGGCCCCACCCGCAGTCCGCTGACATCCCAGCAGATCGCGGACCTGCTGTCGCCGCGGAGCCAGGTCCGGGTGATCGCCGGATCGGCGGCGCTGACCGTGGAGCGCTGCATCCGGGCGATGCGTGACGAGCATCAGAACGCGATCACCGGGGTCCGGCGCAGCCAGCTGCGCGAGGCCACGCCGACGAACATCGCGCACGAGTGCCAGCAGGCCACCATGCTCGCCGCCGGCGGGCACGCCGTCGTGGTCGTCGATCTGAAGACGGCGACCCTGCAGGTGGCCCGGACCACCTGGCGTACCGCCCGGGAGCTCATCGCCGCGCACTCCGGCGGGACGCTGGGCATCGTTCTGGTGACCACCCCCAGGCAGGCCGCGTTGTGGCCCACCGTCGCCGACGAGTCCGACGCCTCGTCCGGCCTCACCGGGCTGCGCCGCTACGAAGAGACCGACCTGCGGCTGTGGCTCACCGAGACCCCCCTGCCGTTCCAGGACGACGCCTCCCGCAACGAGCTGCTCACCACGACCGGCGGCTGGCCGATGAACGTGAACAAGGTCGCCGAGGATCTGTCCCGCGACCAGGACGGCGACGCCCGGGTCGACCCGCTCGGCGGTCTGCGGCTGCACCTGTCGGATCCGGCGCGCGCCGACGACCTCGTCGCCGCGTCCGGTGCGCGCGCCGACGAGGTGCTGCACGAGGCCTGGCGCTTCCTGGTGCGCGAGCTGGCCGGCGATCAGGCTGATCCGCAGGAGATCGCCGACTACCTCTGGCTGCACGCGGAGTCGGAGGACTCGGCGGCGGCAGTGCTGCGCCAATCCGGACTGGAGGCGCTCGGCTACCGCGGTCTGGGTGACGTGGTGGACGTCCTGCGTACGCTCGGGCTGCTCGTCGCCAGCGCCGAGGACGGGCTCCTGCTCGTCGAGCCGGTGATGGCGGCGGCGACGCGGACGGCCGCGAGGTGAGCCGGTCCGCTCACCGCCTGCTGGCCGCGCTGACCGAGGACGCGGCGGGCCGGGTGCTGGCCACGGCGGCCTACGCGGGGCGCGACGTCGACCGGACCCGGTTCGTCGCGGCGAACCGGGCGGACCTGCTGCTGGTGATCGCCCGGGTCGAGTCGATGCGCGCCGAGCTCGCGGAGCGGTATGCGGCCGACCTGGCGTCCGGCCATGCGCTGCTGCGGGACCTCACCGGGCCCGATCCGGTGGTGGCGGAGCAGGCGGCGGTGCGGCTCGCCGATCCCCGGGCGCTCGTGCCGGCGCAGGTGCGACCGGACCCGAAACCCGCGCCGACCGCCGAGGAGCGCCGGGCGGAGCGGGCCGCGCGCAACCTCGCGGAGGTGAAGGCCGGGCGTGACCTGTACCGGGGACGCCTGGAGTGGGCGACGCGGGAACGTGACGCGGCCCGGCAGGAGCTGGAGGCCGCGCTCACCGACCGCGACGAGGCGCTCGCGGTCGTCGAGTCCCTGCGCGCGGAGCTGGAGGTGGCCCGCCGCCGCAGCGGTGATCTGCTGCACGCGGCGGACCTGCTGGCGCGTGCCGCGCGGCCCGCGCCGCCGGACGGCGACCCGCGCGAGCGGGAACTGCGGGTCGACGGCGGCGCGGCGGAGGTGACCTCCCGGCTGGCCGGGGCGCTGGCGACGGCGGGTGTCGACCTCGGCGCCTTCCTCGCGGTGCTCGACGCGATGCGGGCCCCGGCGCCGCCGCCTCCGGCGCGGACCCGGCGCAGGGACATCTCGCTGGTCCCGCTGGGCGGGGGCACCGACATCGGCGGGTCGTGCATGCTCGTGGAGGTCGGCGACGTACGCATCCTCGTCGACGCCGGGCTCCGCTCGCGCCAGCTGCTGAGCGAGGTGGGGCCGCCCGAGATCGCCGTCGCGCGGGCCGGCCGGATCGACGCGGTGGTGGTGACCCACGCGCACAACGACCACGCCGGCTACGTACCGGCGCTGCTGGCCGACTACCCGGCGCTGCCCGTCATCTGCACGCCGGACACCGCGGCGCTGCTGCCCATGATGTGGGCCGACTCGGTGAAGGTGTTCGAGCGGGCCCGGCGGGCGGAGCCGTCCGACGGCGCGGCGGCCGCGCTGCCATACGGCCATATCGAGGCGGGCGCGGCCCGGCGCGGCATCCGGACCGCGGAGTTCGGCACCGAGGTGGAGGTGCACGACGGGGTGACCGTGGAGCTGTTCCCCGCGGGGCACATCCTGGGCGCCGCGGGGGTGGTGGTCCGCGCGGGGAGCAGCCGGGTGGTGGTCACCGGCGACGTCTCCGACCAGGCCCAGGCGACGGTGCCTGGGCTCGTGCTGGCGGATTCCGCCCGCGGAGCCGACCTGCTGGTCATCGAGTCGACCCACTGCCGGCCAGGCGGCTCGCCCCGTGCCTTCGAGGTGGCGAACTTCCTCGCGACGGTGGCGGAGACGGTGGCGGCGGGCGGACGCGTGCTGGTGCCCGCGTTCGCGCTGGGGCGGGCCCAGGAGGTGGCGCTGACCCTGCGGCGGAACCTGCCGGACGTGCCGGTGCTCGTCGACGGGATGGCCCGGCAGATCGCCCGCATTTACGAGCAGCAGAGCGAGGGCGGCGACAGCCCGCTGCGCATCTTCGGCGGCCAGGTGCGTGAGGTCCTGCCCGATCGCCGCCGGGAGCTGATGGCGTCCTTCCGGCGCGGCGTCGTGATCACCACCTCCGGGATGCTGACGGCCGGTCCGGCCGTGCAGTGGGCCCGGTCGATCCTGCCCGACCCGGCCGCCGCGCTGCTGCTCGCCGGCTACCAGGACGAGGAGTCGCCCGGGGCGGCGCTGCTCGCGCTGGCGGACGGCGACGAGACCCGGTTCCTGCTGGACACCGAGACGATCGAGGTCAAGGCCCGGATCGCCAGGTTCGGGCTGTCCGCCCACGCCGACCGCAAGGGGCTGGTCTCGATCGTCAACAGCGCCGCCGCGGCCGAGGTGATGCTGGTGCACGGGCTGCCGGGACCGCAGCGCGAGTTCGCCGACCATCTGGGCCGGCTGAACAAGCGGGTCGTGCCGACCCGGCGGTGGCAGTCGTGACCCCGCCGGGCCGGCCGCGCGGAACACGCCGTGACGGTCAGGACTCGCCGGTGACCAGGTAGATGACGTGCCGGCCGGCGTTCACGGCGTGGTCGGCGTAACGCTCGTAGAAGCGGGCCAGCAGCGCGGTGTCGACGGCGGACTCGACGCCGTGCGTCCAGCTCTGGTCGAGCAGCTTGGCGAAGAGGGCCTTCTCCAGCTCGTCCATCGCGTCGTCGTCGCGTTCGAGCTCGGCGGCGCGCTCGATGTCACGGGACGCGAGCACCAGGGTGATCTTGCCGGCGATGCGGTCGGCCACGTTGGCCATCTGACCGAAGATCGAGGTCAGCTCCGCGGGCACGGCGACCGCGGGGTGGCGGCGCAGGGCGGACTTGGCGACGTGCTCGGCGAGGTCGCCCATGCGCTCCAGGTCGGTGCCGATGTGCAGGGAGGTGATCACCATGCGCAGGTCGGAGGCGACGGGGGCCTGCTGGGCGAGCAGCCGCAGGACCTTGTCCTCGACGGAGCGGAAGAGGGCGTTGATCTCCTCGTCGCGGGCGATGACCCGCTCGGCTCCCTCCTTGTCGGCGCTGAGCAGGGCGGTCGTGGCCGCGCTCATCGCGGTGCGGACCGCCTCTGCCATGGAGACCAGCAGGCGGCCGACCTCGAGCAGGTCGGCACGGAACTCCTCGCGCATTGATCACTTCCTGAGAACGGTGGAGGGGGTCGCCGACCACGGTAGGCGGCGTGGGCGGCCGTAAGGTGAACATCGGTGAACGCGAGCAGGCGCGACGGTGAACACTGTGCAACCAATGCCGGTTTTAGCAGCGTTATACCTGAATTGTGGCGGAACGTTGGGGGAGCGGGCTGACCTACGATCGCATCGTGAACCCACTGGCAGCGCCACCCAGCGGCGGCACGATCATGCTGGCCGTCGCCGTGGGCGTCGTGCTGGGCCTGATCGCGGGCCTGCTCTACGCCCGCTGGCGCGCCCACCGGCAGGCCGCGACCGCGGTCAACGCGCTCGGCCCGTCGGGTCTCGGGGCGCCCCTGTCCAACGACCCGCTGGCGGGGCTGGGCCGCAAGAGCCTGGACGCGCTGCGCGTCGGGGTGGTGCTGCTCGACGGCGGTGACCAGGTGGTGCTGGCCAACCGCGCGGCTCGCGCGATGGGCATGCTGCGCGCGAGCGGCGTGCCCGGCGCGATCAGCGCTCATCCGATTCTGCGTACCCTGGCGGGCCAGGTCCGCCACACGGGCGTGCCGCGCGAGGTGGAGCTGGACCTGCCGCGGGGTCGCGAGCTGGCCGACTCCCCGCTGGGGGTGCACCTGCGCGCGGTGGCGGTGGGCGGCGGCCTGGTGGCGATCGAGGCCGTCGACGTGACCGACGCGCACCGCGTGGAGCGGGTGCGGCGTGACTTCGTGGCCAACGTCAGCCACGAGCTGAAGACGCCCATCGGCGCGCTGCAGCTGCTGGCCGAGGCGCTGCTGGACGCGACCGAACCGGCGAGCGAGCAGCCCGACCCGGAGGCCGCGGCGGCCCAGGCCGCCGAGGACGTGGCGGCCAGCCGCCGGTTCGCCGAGCGGATCCAGCGGGAGAGCACCCGGCTGGGCCGGCTCGTCTCGGAGCTGCTGGAGCTGTCCCGGCTGCAGGGCGCCGAGCGCCTGCCCGACCCGGAGCCGGTCTCGGTGGACGCGGTGATCGCCGAGGCGCTGGACCGGGCCCGCACGAACGCGGCCGCCAAGCACATCGAGCTGGTCACCGTGGGCACCCGCGGGTTGACCGTGTACGGCAACGACAACCAGTTCGCGACGGCGCTGGGCAACCTGGTGGAGAACGCGGTGGCCTACTCCCACGAGCAGTCGGCCGTGGTGGTCAGCGCGCTGGCCGAGGGTGACCGGGTCGACATCAGCGTGTCCGACCAGGGCATCGGCATCGGCCCCGGCGACCTGGACCGGGTCTTCGAGCGCTTCTACCGGGCCGACCAGGCGCGCTCGCGCTCCACCGGCGGCACCGGGCTGGGCCTGGCCATCGTCAAGCACATCGCGACCAACCACGGGGGACGGGTCGACGTGCGCAGCCGCCTCGGCGGTGGCTCGACGTTCACCCTACGGCTACCCGCCCGACCCCCGGAGGCGATGCTTCCGCTACCCGCCTCCTTTGAGATCGATGCGTCGCCGTCCCCCGGCGTGCCCGCTCCGAACCTCGCGACACCGGCCGTGGACCCCACGGCGGCGGCCGCGAACCCCGCACGACCGGCCCAGACCGGCTGACTGGCAACTGCGAAAGGTGGGCCTGATGTCCCGCGTACTGGTGGTCGAGGACGAGGAGTCGTTCTCGGACGCGCTGTCGTACATGCTGCGCAAGGAAGGCTTCGAGGTCTCCGTCGCGGCGACCGGCACCGCCGCGCTCACCGAGTTCGACCGCACGGGCGCCGACATCGTGCTGCTGGACCTCATGCTGCCGGAGATGTCCGGCACCGAGGTGTGCCGGCAGCTGCGGCAGCGCTCGCACGTGCCGATCATCATGGTCACCGCGCGGGACAGCGAGATCGACAAGGTGGTCGGGCTGGAGATCGGCGCGGACGACTACGTGACCAAGCCGTACTCCCCGCGGGAGCTGGTCGCCCGGATCCGCGCGGTGCTGCGCCGCCAGACCACCGACGTGGTGGAGGTGGCCGGCGGCACGCTCGCGGCCGGGCCGGTGCGCATGGACGTGGAGCGGCACGTGGTGACCGTGGACGGCGCCCCGGTGCAGCTGCCGCTGAAGGAGTTCGAGCTGCTGGAGCTGCTGCTGCGCAACGCGGGCCGGGTGCTGACCCGCGGCCAGCTGATCGACCGGGTGTGGGGCGCGGACTACGTCGGCGACACCAAGACGCTGGACGTGCACGTGAAGCGGCTGCGTTCGAAGATCGAGCCGGAGCCGTCCACCCCGCGTTACCTGGTCACGGTGCGCGGCCTGGGCTACAAGTTCGAGCCGTGACCGGTCAGTACAGCTCGCGCAGCGCCTGGGCGATCTCCTCGATCTCCCGCAGCTCGCCCGTGCACACCGCGATGACCAGGTCGTACGCGACGTCCTGGTCGAGCGCGGCGAGCCGGCGGCGGCTGACCGCGCCGTTGACGGTGAGGAAGGCGGTGGCCGTGATCCAGCCGATGCGCTTGTTGCCGTCCACGAACGGATGGTTGCGGGTCAGCGACTGGAGCAGCGCCGCCGCCTTGGTCCACAGGTCCGGGTACAGCTCCGTGCCGAAGGCGGTGCTGCGCGGGCGGGCCACCGCCGACTCGACCAGGCCCGGATCGCGGACGGCGACCCCGAGCCGCCCGGCGATCGCCAGCACGTCCGCGTACGTCGGGACGTAGACCTCGCTCACTGCGCCAGCCGGGCCAGCAGCTCGGCGTGCGCGGCCACGATCTCGTCGACGGCCGCGGCGAAGCCCTCCGGGCCGGGCTCGCCGGGCAGGTCGTCCAGCGCGGCGAGGCGCTCCTCGTCGTGCACGTCCGGCAGCGCCGGGGCCCGGCGCACCTGCTCCTCGCTCACGCTGACTCCTCGCTCACGCTGGCTCTGCTCAGGCCCGCTCGGCGCGGGATGATTCGAGGTTATCCCGCGGGGCAAGCAGCTTCAGCGGGGTGCGTTCGCGGGCGGCGACGGTGGCCGGGTGCTCGGCGACCAGGCCGCGCTTCTCCCGCTCGGCGCACAGCTCGGCGAGCCTCGCGTACGCCTGCTCGCCGATCAGCGCGGTCAGCTCCGGGGCGTAGCTGACGTACATCGCCTCCGCGCCGGTGTGCGCGTCCGGCGACGAGGTGCACCACCAGTGCAGGTCGTGGCCGCCCGCGCCCCAGCCGCGCCGGTCGAACTCGCCGATCGCGGAGACCAGCACCTTGGTGTCGTCCGGGCGCTTGGTCCACTGCTGGTCCCGCCGGATCGGCAGCTGCCAGCACACGTCGGGCTTGTACTCCAGCGGGTGCTTGCCGTCGCGCAGGGCCTGGGCGTGCAGCGCGCAGCCGCCTCCACCCGGGAAGCCCGCGTCGTTGAGGAACACGCACGGGCCCTCCTCGCCGTCGGGGCCCTTCTGCGTGGCGGTGCGCCGGGCGGGCTTCTCGTCGTGCAGCTCGTCCAGCTCGGTCCATTTGTCGAAGCCGCGTACGTGGTGCTGCCAGCCGGCCTTGTCCAGCCGCTTGACCGCGGCCTTGACCCGCTTGACGTCGTCGGCGTCGGTGAAGAACGCGCCGTGCGAGCAGCATCCCTCCTGCTCCCGGCCCGCGATGATGCCCCGGCAGGCGCTGCCGAACACACAGGTCCAGCGGGACAGCAGCCAGGTCAGGTCGGCCCGGATCAGATGGTTCGGATCCGCCGGGTCGGCGAACTCCAGCCACTCCCGCGGGAAGTCCAGCGAAGTCTCTCCCTCGTGCTCCACGAGTCCCAGCCTACGGCGGTGGCGGGCACCGATAAGTTAGGCGCATGCGGCTCGGTGTCCTCGATGTCGGATCCAATACAGTCCACCTCCTCGTGGTGGACGCGCACCGCGGTGCGCACCCCTGGCCCGCCCGCTCGCTCAAGGAGCGGCTGCGCCTGGCCGAGCAGCTCGGCGAGGCCGGGGAGCTGACCATCGCCGGGGCGGACGCGCTGGTGAAGGCGTGCGCGCAGGCCAAGGCCGCGGCCGAGGAGCTGGGTGCGGAGGAGCTGATGGCGTTCGCGACCTCGGCGGTCCGCGACGCGACCAACTCGGCCCAGGTGCTGCGCCGGGTGTACGAGGAGACGGGCGTCGACCTGAAGGTGCTCTCCGGCGAGGACGAGGCCCGGATGACCTTCCTCGCGGTGCGCCGCTGGTTCGGCTGGTCGGCGGGGCGGCTGATGGTGCTGGACATCGGCGGCGGCTCGCTGGAGCTGGCCGCGGGCATCGACGAGTCGCCGACGGCGGCGGTGTCGCTGCCGCTGGGCGCCGGGCGGCTGACCCGGCGCTGGCTGACCGCGGACCCGCCCGGCGCCGCCGAGCTGGCCGCGCTGGAGTCCTACGTGGACGAGCAGCTGATGCACCGCGAGCTGGACGAGCTGAAGGGGTGCGAGTTCGCGGCGGCGACCTCGAAGACGTTCCGCTCGCTGGCCCGGCTGGCCGGTGCCGCGCCCAGCGGCGACGGGCTGTGGGCGCCGCGCGCGCTCACCCGCCGCGGGCTGCACCAGGTGCGCGGGTTCATCCAGCGCATACCGTCGGCGGCGCTGGCCGAACTGGACGGAGTGAGCGCGAGCCGGTCCCACCAGCTGCTCGCCGGCGCGGTTGTGGCGGAGGCCGCAATGCGGCGATTGGGGGTCGACGAGCTGCGGATCTGCCCGTGGGCATTGCGGGAAGGTGTCATCCTCACCCGCCTGGATCAGCTGACTACGGGCTGACCGGGGCTACCCTGGAACGCGTGTCCGTGCCGGTGCTTCTTTCCAGTTCGTCCGTGTTCCCCGAGCCCACCGCCGCAGCCTTCGAGCTGGCGGCGTCGCTGGGCTACGACGGTGTCGAGGTCATGGTGTGGACCGACGCGGTCAGCCAGGACGCGGGCGCGCTGCGCGGGCTGTCCCGCCACTACGGCGTCCCGGTGCTGTCGATCCACGCGCCGTGCCTGCTGGTCACCCAGCGGGTCTGGAGCCCGGATCCGAAGGAGCGGCTGCGCCGCGCGGTGATCCTGGCCGACACGCTGAGCGCCCCGACCGTGGTGGTGCACCCGCCGTTCAGCTGGCAGCGCGACTACGCGCGCGGCTTCACCGACACCGTCTCGAAGCTGGCGCACCGGCACACCGGGGTGCGCATCGCGGTGGAGAACATGTATCCGGTGCGCATGGGCAAGCGCCAGGTGGTGCCCTACCACCCGGGCTGGGACCCGACCGAGACCGGCTACGACTCCTACACGCTGGACCTGTCGCACTGCGCGGCCTCGCGCTCCGACGCGATGGAGATGGCCGACGCGATGGGCGAGGGCCTGGCCCACATCCACCTCGGCGACGGCACCGGCGAGGGCCGGGACGAGCACCTGGTGCCCGGCCGGGGCACCCAGCCGTGCGCCCGGCTGCTGGAGTCGCTGGCCGAGCGCGGGTTCACCGGCTCGGTGGCGATGGAGGTGGCCACCCGCAAGGCGGGCAGTCGGGCCGCTCGCGAGGCCGACCTCGCCGAGGCGCTGGAGTTCGCGCGGACCCACCTGTCCGCGCCGAGCGCGGCCCGCGCCTGACCGGCGCTCCGTTACGAGCGAAGCCCCCGCCCAGGTGGGCGGGAGCTTCGGTCAGGAAAGGGAGTGCGGTCAGCCGACCGGGGTCAGGCTGGCCTGCTGGGGGACCTCGGGCTTGAGCCGGGCCGCGGCGGGACCGTGCTCGGAGATGGCGGCCTTCTTGCGGGCGCGGTGTGCCGCCACGTGGGAACGGGTGGCGCACCGCTCCGAGCAGAAGCGACGGCAGTTGTTCGACGAGGTGTCCAGGTAGACGTTGCCGCAGCGGTCGTCGGCGCAGACGCCGAACCGGGCGCTGCCGTACTCGCACAGCCACACCGACAGGCCCCAGACGGCGCCGGCCAGGTACTCGGCGCTGACCGCCGAGCCCCGGCTGGTGACGTGGATGTGCCAGTTCCCCGACTCGTGGCCGGAGATGCGGGGGTGCACCGGATGTGCTTCGAGCAGCGAGTTGAGCTCGTTGACGGCCTCACGCTCGCGGCCGTTCGCGCCGTGCTCGAACACCTCGCGCAGCCGCCGCTGGGCCTTGCGGAACACCTGCAGGTCGCGTTCGGTGGCGTCCTCGCACATCCAGTCCGGCCCCGGCAGGACAGCGCGGAGCTGGCTCAGGTCGTCCAGCGGCGCGTTGACAAGATCAACAGCCGTTCGGGCGTACGCATCGAAGTTCACCCGACAAAGGTAGTGCAACTATGGCGTGCGTGGGGTGTCAACATAGTGGGGGATGAAGCGCGCGTGACCGTCCGTGATGAGCTTGGTGCTCTCGCGTAGCCCCAGGCCCGCCGCCTCGCCGTCGATGATCCAGGACCCGAGGACCACGTGGTTGCCGTCAAACGACGGCAGGGCACGGAATTCCTGGAAGCAGTGCCCGCCCTCGCCGTAGATACCGTCGGTGAACTGCTCGCCCTGCGCAGTGACGATCCGCACATTGGCGCCCTCGCGGCCGAGCAGCGCCTTGGCCACGTACTCGGTCATGTCCCGGGGGCCGTCCAGGTATGCCGGCAGCAGCAGCTCGTGGCCGGGGTAGAGCTCCCAGAGCACGGCCAGCAGGGCCTTGTTCGACAGCAGCAGCTTCCAGGCGGGCTCGATCCAGGTGGTCGGGGTGCCCGGATCCAGGGCGAGCCGCCCGTACGGCTCGGCGACCATCCACTCCCAGGGATACAGCTTGAAGATCGTGTTGATCGGGTCGCCCGCGCTGTCGCGGAAGCGGCGCCCGTCCCACGCGATGTCGAGCATCGGGGTGACCCGCACGTCGAGGCCGGCCTGGTGCGCCGTGTCGGCCAGGTAGCCGACGGTCATCAGGTCCTCGAACGTCTCCTCCAGGTTCGACCAGGCGAAGTGCACCGGGCCGTCGGCGAACCGCGGCGCGAGCCCGCGCCAGCCCTCGATCAGCCGCTCGTGCAGGCTGTTCCACTGGTCCAGGCCCGGCCGGGTGTCGGTGAGCCAGAACCACTGGATGATCGACGCCTCGATCAGCGAGGTGGGGGTGTCGGCGTTGTACTCCAGCATCTTGGGCGGGCCGCTGCCGTCGTACCAGAGATCGAACCGGCCGTAGAGGGTCGGCGGCTGCTCCCGCCACACCCGGCTCACCTCGGCCCGCGCCCACTCCGGGATGCCGAACTCGGCGAACCGTCCCCGCTCCACCACGTGCGCGGCCGCGGCCAGGCACATCCGGTGCAGCTCCTCGGTCGCCTCCTCCAGCCGCAGCACCTCGTCCAGCGTGAACGAGTAGCAGGCCGACTCGTCCCAGTACGGCGTGGTCGCGCCGTCGTCGAGCTTGGTGTCGGAGTAGAGCATGCCCTGAGCCCGGACCGTCTCGCGCCAGTCCGGGCGGGGTTCGATCTGATGACGCCGCACCTGTGCTCAGCCTCCGCAGGAGGCCAGGTGCGTGCCGAAGCCGCCCGAGGCGGGCAGCGGCTCGGCGGAGGTCGGCGGCTCGGCCAGGCGGATGCCGGAGTTGCCGGCGGCGAACACGGTCTGGCGCGGCGCGGGCTGGCTGTCGCAGTCGTCGTCATCGTCCATGGCACAGGCGAGGGCGGCGACCAGCACGACCACGCCGCCGATGATCACGGCGGGGGAGCGGAGCGGGTTCTTGTCGGTCACGTGGAATGTTGTAGCCGACGCGGACAACTACCGGACAGTCGAGACATCGAACAGTGCTCTTGTATACAAGAACCGGTGTCCCCGGAGAGGCCCGGCACAGGCGCGTTACGCTGCCCTCATGCTTCGCTCCGTGATCCTCGCCGCCGCCCGGTCCCAGAAGGTGGAACACCTCGTCGAGACCGCACCGATCAGCCGAGACGTCGTCAAGCGCTTCGTCGCGGGCACCGGCACCGCGGACGCGCTCACCGCGACCCGGCAGCTCGCGGACGCCGGACTCACCATCACGCTGGACAACCTGGGCGAGGACACGCTCACCGCGGACCAGGCCAACGCCACCAAGGAGGCGTACCTGGAGCTGCTGGCCGAGCTGGGCCGGGCCGGGCTGACCGGCCGTGCCGTCCCCGGCGAGCAGACCGGGACGGTGACGGTCGCCACCGCCGAGGTGAGCCTGAAGCTTTCCGCGCTCGGCCAGGCCTTCGACGAGCAGCTCGCGGAGAAGAACGCCCGCGAGATCTGCGAGGCCGCCGCGGCGATCGGCACCACGGTCACCCTCGACATGGAGGACCACACCACCACCGACTCGACGCTGGACATCCTGGCCCGGCTGCGCCGCGACCACCCCGGCACCGGCGCGGTGCTGCAGGCGTACCTGCGCCGCACCGAGAGCGACTGCCGGGAGCTGGCCACCGCCGGTTCGCGGGTGCGGCTGTGCAAGGGCGCGTACAAGGAGCCCGAGCACGTCGCCTATCAGGCTCCGCTCGAGGTCGACAAGTCCTACGTGCGCTGCATGAACATCCTCATGGCGGGCGAGGGCTACCCGATGCTGGCCACCCACGACCCCCGCCTGATCGCGATCGCGCAGGACCGGGCCAAGTGGTTCGACCGCTCCCCGGCCGAGTTCGAGTTCCAGATGCTGTACGGCATCCGCCCCGACGAGCAGGCCCGCCTCGCCCGCGCCGGGCACACCGTGCGCGTCTACGTGCCCTACGGCACCGAGTGGTACGGCTACCTGATGCGTCGGCTCGCCGAGCGCCCGGCCAACCTGACCTTCTTCGCCCGCGCCCTGGTCTCGAAGAAGTAGCCCGGAAGCAGGTCCAGCGGGGTGCGGCTCGCGGGGCTGTCGCGCGGTGCCGCGCGTTGGTAGCGTCCTCGTCCGTGCACCCCGAGGACGCGAACGACGCCGCCGGCCCGGCCCTGCCCGCAGGCTGGCAGCCGTTCGAGGACACGGGGACCGGCCCGGTCGATCCGTGGGCCGAGGGCGGCGCGGAGCTGCCCGACCGGCATCTGCCGCTGGACCACGAGGATCCGACCCCGTCCGCGGTGATCATGGCGGCCCAGTCGGCCCCGCCCCCGCCCGACGAGCCGCCGACCGCACCGATCACCGTCGCACCGCTGCCCGACCGGACCGCATCGGACGCCACGACCGTGCTGCCCCCGGCATCCCCGCCCGCCGCCGCGCCGCCGCCGGGCACGGGTACCTGGCCGGCTGCCCAGCCGCCGCACGGCAGCGGCGCGTGGCCGGTGGTCCATCCGCAGCACGGCAGCGGCGCGTGGCCGGTGGTCCATCCGCAGCACGGCAGCGGCGCGTGGCCGGTGGTCCATCCGCAGCACGGCAGCGGGGCGTGGCCTGTCGTGCAGCCGCAGCGCGGCAGCGGGGCGTGGCCCGTCGTGCAGCCGCACGGGACGGGTGCGCAGCCGGTCGTGTCCGGGGTGCCCGGCTACCCGCAGCAGGTCCCGTCCTGGCCGGTCGCGCCGCCGCCGCGGCGGCGCTGGGGGCGGCTCATCGTGCTGCTCGCGGTGCTGCTGGTGGTGGCCTGCCTGGTCGCGGGCGGCACGGCGGTGCTGGTCTTCCCCTGGTTGCGGGACCGGGTCACCGGCGGTGGGACCGCCCCGGACGGCTCCGCGCCGAGCCCCGGGTTCGGCGCGTCGCTGCCGGACCGGCAGGCGTGGATCAAGGACCGGATCGGCGCGGCGCTGGGTGCGCAGCAGAAGGCGCTGCTGTCGGGGGACGAGCAGGGTTACCTCGCCGTGGTGGATCCGGCGGCGGAGGTGAAGGTGCGCGACGGGCTGCGGCGGCAGTTCCGGTCGCTGCGGGCGATGCAGGTCGCGGCGTGGACCGAGCAGCCGACCCACCCGCTGCCGGCGCCCGACGGCCAGGTCTGGATCACCGAGCTGCGCAGCACCCCGTGCTTCGTCACCCCGATCTGCTCGTCGGCACCGGCGCGGGCGGCCACCCGGTGGCGGATCGCGGACGGCCGCGCGCTGCTGCGCGAGTGGGCGCCGGTGCAGGTGCAGCCGTCGCCGCATCCGTGGCAGGTTGCCGAACTGGTCGCGGTGGCAGGCCCGCGGACCGTCGTCGCGACCACGCCGGAGCACGAGGACCGGCTCGCCCGGCTGCTGACCGAGGCGGAGAAGGCGGCCAAGGTCGCCGACCGGTTCGCCCGCCCCGGAAAGCTGCCGCCGCGTTACGTCGTCTACCACGCCGGGGACGGGGCCTGGGGCACCTGGTTCTCCTGGAAGCCGGGCCAGCACGTCAGCGGCGGAGCGGTACGGGTGGGCCCTGAGCGCTGGGAGATCGTGCTCAACGAGCGCGACAGCGGACCGGCCATGGCCGGCGGGGTGCTGCGCCACGAGCTCGCCCACGCCGCGTCGCTGGCCGGGCTGAGCGACGACGACGACAAGCTGTGGTGGCTGCAGGAGGGCCTGGCCGAGTACGCGGGCCTGAACGGCCGTCGGGTCCGGGACTATCTCCGGCTGACCGAGATCCGGCGGCTGATGAAGCAGTGGGACGGCGACGTGGAGAGCGCGCTGCCCCCGAGGGACGCCCCCGCGTGGCAGGTGGTCGCGCGCTACGGCGTCAGCGGCCTCACCGTGCGCTACCTGGCGGACCGGTTCGGCGAGGCGAAGTTCGTCGACTTCTTCCACCGCGTCGTCCACGACGGCAAGTCCGTGACCGAGGTCTCGCCGCAGGTCTTCGGGGTGGCGTGGGGGGCGCTGGAGCGCGACTGCGCCGCGTACATCAGGCGTACCGCGGCCTGATCTTGGCGAAAGCCTCGCATCGGTCACAACCGTCCCGGTAACGTACTCAATACACAGGAACCCGCCCGTCACATAGGGAGGTGGGGCTGCTCATGATCGGATCAGCACGGCCGGACGCCCGGCTGGCGGAGGTCAGGTTTCTCACCGTCGCCGAGGTGGCGACGCTCATGCGGGTCTCGAAGATGACCGTCTACCGTCTCGTGCACTCCGGGGAGCTCTCGGCGGTGCGGGTCGGGCGGTCGTTCCGGGTCCCTGAGCAGGCCGTTCAGGAGTACCTGCGCGGGGCCTTCTCCGAGCAGTGAGGCGGTCCGCCTCACTCGGACGGTGACCCCTGGCAGTGCGCCCACGGCTGCTCGGCTACCCTGAACGGGTTCCACCACCGTCAACTTCGAGGGGATGCCGTATGGGCTCCGTGGTCAAGAAGCGCCGCAAGCGCATGGCGAAGAAGAAGCACCGCAAGCTGCTGCGCAAGACCCGCGTCCAGCGTCGCCGTCTCGGCAAGTGAGGCACGCGCCCGGGTGCCGTGAGCTGTCCGGCCACCTGGGCGTGGAACTGCGGGACCCTACGGCGGGTGTGACGCCCGCCGGGTCCGCGGTGCCTCTCGACCATTCTTCGCCGCCCCGGGGAGGCGCGTCATGACCGCGGCAGCCGCCGGCTCTGCCGGTGACCGCGCACGCGCACCCCGGGTCGTCATCGTCACCGGCGTCAGCCGGTTCCTCGGCGCGACCGTCGCCGCCCGCATCGCCGCCGACCCCCGGGTCCAGCGGGTGATCGGGGTGGACCGCACGGACCCGCCCGCCGAGCTCGCGCCGCTGCTCAGCGGCATCACCCTGCGCAAGGTCGATCTGACCGAGGGCGCCGCCGCGCTGATCGGCACCGGTGCCGAGGCGCTGGTGCACCTGGCCATCATGTCCTCGCCCGACCCCGCCGCGGGCGGGCGCGCGGCGATGAAGGACCAGAACGTCATCGGCACGCTCCAGCTGCTGGCCGCCTGCCAGCAGATGCCGTCGCTGCGCCGGCTGGTGGTGCGCTCGTCCACCGCGGCGTACGGGGTGTCGTTCCGCGACCCGGCGGTCTTCACCGAGGAAACCGAGCCCCGGGACGTGCCGCGCGGCGGCTACGGCCGGGACATCCTGGACATCGAGTCGTACGTGCGCGGCTTCCGCCGGCGCCGTCCCGGCGTGGTCACCACGGTGCTGCGCTTCGCCCCGTTCATCGGGCCGCAGCCCGACACCGCGCTGCTCAAGTTCCTGGCCCGGCCCATGGTGCCGACCGTGCTGGGGCGCGATCCCCGGCTGCAGTTCATCCACGTCGACGACGCGCTGGAGATCCTGCGCCGCTCGGTGCTGGAGGACCACCAGGGCACGTTCAACGTGGCCGGGCGGGGCACGCTGACGCTCTCGCAGGCGGTCCGCCGGTCGGGCCGGCTGGAGCTGCCGGTGCCCGAGCCGGCCATGCACGCCGCCGCCTCGTTCCGCCGCGGCGTCGCCGGGTTGAGCCTGGACCAGGTGGACCTGTTCGTGCACGGACGGGTGGTCGACACCGCCCGGCTGGTCCGGCAGTATGGCTTCACGCCCCGCTCGACCGCCGCCGCCTTCGACGACTTCGTCCGGGCCCAGGAACCCGGCGCGGTCATCACCCCGGCCCGGGTGGCCGCCGCCGAGCAGCGGCTGCTCGACATGATCCGGTCGGTACGCGAACAGCGAGGTGTGACCAGGTGACCAGGCCCGAGATCGCGCCCGAGATCGACGACGAGTTCGACGAGCGGGTCGCCGCCGGGCTGGCCTTCCTGCGCCGCCGCCTGTCCGGGCAGTACGAGATCGACGAGTTCGGCTTCGATGCGGAGCTGACCGACCAGGTGTTCCAGCCGCTGCTGCGCCAGCTCTACCACCGCTGGTTCCGCACCGAGGTGATCGACGTCAAGAACCTGCCCGCCGAGGGCGGCGCGCTGGTCGTCGGCAACCACTCGGGCACCATCGCGCTGGACGCGCTGATGCTCTCGGTCGCCTGCCACGACGAGCACCCGGCGCACCGGCACCTGCGGCTGCTCGGCGCGGACTTCGTGTTCCGCATGCCGTTCGTGTCGGAGCTGGCCCGCAAGTCGGGCGCGACGCTGGCCTGCAACCCGGACGTGGAGCGCCTGCTGCTGCAGGAGGAGCTGGTCGGCGTCTTCCCGGAGGGGTTCAAGGGCGTCGGCAAGCGCTTCGCCGACCGTTACCGGCTGCAGCGCTTCGGCCGGGGCGGGTTCGTCTCGGCGGCGCTGCGCACCCGCCGGCCCATCGTGCCGGTGGCCATCGTCGGGGCGGAGGAGATCTACCCGCTGCTCGGCAACATCAAGCCGCTGGCCAGGCTGATCGGTGCGCCGTACTTCCCGGTGACCCCGACGTTCCCGTGGCTCGGGCCGCTCGGCCTGATCCCGCTGCCGAGCAAGTGGCTGATCCGCTTCGGCGAGCCCATCGACACGGAGCCGTACGCCGACGGGGCCGACGATCCCGCGGTGGTCTTCAACCTCGCGGACCAGGTCCGCGAGACCATCCAGACCATGCTCCACGAGACCCTGGAGCTGCGCCCCGACCCCTTCGGCGAGTGAGGCCGAGGTTTGTGGGAGTACAGTTACCATAACTGTGGTCCCACAAATCTAGGAGCGCGCCGATGCTGTCCAGGCCGACGGCGATGTTCGATCGGGCGCACGAATGGGCCGCGCTGAGCCGCTTCGTCCTCGATGAGCAGGCTGGAGCGACCCTCGGCGTGGTGTCCGGCCGGCGCCGCCAGGGCAAGACCTTTCTGCTGGACGCCGCCTGCCGGGCCGCCGGGGGCTTCTTCTTCGGGGCGACCGAGGCGACCGACGCCGACTCGCTGCACCGGCTGGGCGAGGCGCTTACCGAACACACCCGTCCGGCCACGCCGATTCGGCTGACCTCATGGTACGAAGCGGTGGACGCGCTGCTGGCCCTCGGGCGGGAGCGGCCGGTGCCGGTGGTGCTGGACGAATTCCCTTACCTGGCCAAGGCGAATCCCTCCCTGCCGTCGATCATCCAGGCGGCGTACGGGCCGCTGCGCACGGAACGGGTCGAATCCCGCACCCGGCTGCTGCTCTGCGGCTCGGCGATGTCGTTCATGGGCGGCCTGCTCGCCGGCAACGCGCCGCTGCGCGGCCGGGCGGGGCTGGAGATGGTGGTGCGTACGCTCGACCACCGGCTCGCCGCCGAGTTCTGGGGATTGAGCGACCCCCGGCTTGCCCTCATGGTCAACGCGGTCGTCGGCGGCACCCCCGCCTACCGGCGCGAACTGGCCCGCAACGACTCGCCCGCCGACGCCGCCGACTTCGACGCCTGGGTGACCCGCACCGTGCTGAACCCGGAGAGCCCGCTGTTCCGCGAGGCGCGCTACCTGCTGGCCGAGGAGCCCGACCTGCGGGACACCGCCCTCTACCACTCCGTGCTCGCCGCGGTCGCCGAAGGCAACGCCACCCGCGGCGGCATCGCGAGCTACCTGGGCCGCAAGGCGGCGGACGTGGCCCACCCGCTGGACGTGCTGGAGGACGCCGGCTTGATGGCCCGCGACGCCGACGCCTTCCGGGACAACCGCAGCAGCTACCGCATCGCCGAACCACTGATCAGCTTCTACGGCGCGGTGATGCGCCCGGTCTGGAGCCAGCTGGAACGGCCGGGCAGCGCGACCCGCGTCTGGCAGCAGGCGAAGCGGCGCTTCGAGAGCAACGTGATCGGCCCCCGATTCGAGCAGGTCTGCCGCGAGTGGGCGCTCTACCACGACGATGCCGAGCTGCTCGGCGGCCTGCCCGCCCGGGTCGGCACGGGAGTGGTCAACGACGCCGCCGCGAAGGCGGCGCACGAGGTGGACGTGGCGGTCGTCGGGGTGTCCGACGGTGCGCAGAAGCCGCCGCTGCTGTCGGTCGGCGAGGCGAAGTGGAACGAGGTGATGGGCGTGCCGCACCTGACCCGGCTGCGGCGCATCCGCGATCTGATCACGGCGGGCGGGCGGTACGAGACCTCAGGCACCAGACTGGCCTGCTACAGCGGCGCGGGCTTCACCTCGGAGCTGCGCTCCGCCGCGGACCGCGGCGAGGTCGTGCTCATCGACCTGGCCACGCTCTACGGCCTGCGGTAGCGATCAGAGTTCGCGCAGGTCGAGGGTGTGCCAGACGAGGGTCTCGTTGTCGCCGGTGGACCACCACAGCACGCCGCCGCGGGCGACCACCCGGCCCGCGTTGTCGCTGACCTGGACCAGTTCGCGGGTGCTCAGGTCGTAGAGCAGCAGGCGGCTGCCGGTCACCACCGGGCTGGAGCGGGTGTAGATCTCGAAACGGTCCAGCAGCGCGACGTCGGCGACGGCCGAGGCGACCGCGCCGCTGACGGTGCGCACCCGTTCCGCCCCCTCCGGGCGGGTCAGCTCGATGACCGTGGACGCCTCGGTGCTGCCGATCACGATGGACCGGCACCAGGACGGGGAGCAGGTCAGCAGCTCGTTGGGGCGTACGCCGACGGTGAAGCGGCGGCCGGAGTCGACGTTGGTCGCGGTCACCTCGCCCGCGTCGGCGGCGGATTCGCTGACCAGCCACGGCCAGGCGCTGATGGCGTACCCGCCGGCCAGTTCCCGGACCTCGGGGGTGCCCCCGGCCAGCGGCACGGTGCGCAGCGTGGAGTAACCCTCGCGGCCGCTGTCGGCCATCCAGCTCACCCGGCCGTCGTGCAGAGCCAGATCGCCCTGCTTGTCGAACAGCATCACGGCACCGGTGTCCTCGGTGACCACCCGCGCGGGGCCGCCGTCCAGCCGGGCCGCCCAGATGCGGCTGCGGCCTGCCCCGTCGGCATCGCTGGTCAGCTCGACCCAGACCAGCTCGGCTCCGTCGCTCGCGAACCCGGCGAACTCGCCCGCCTGGTCCTGCGGCAGCCGGCGCAGCTCGCGCAGGACGTCGCCGGAGCGCAGCAGCAGCCGCACGTCGGCGCCGCCGGGGCTGACCGCCGTGCCGACCGAGCGCCCGGCGTCGAGGAAGAACAGCGGGGTGTACGCGGCACCGTCCGGCAGCGTCCCCGGGGTGTCGAGCACGCGCGCCCCGGCGTACGCGACCGACAGCGGCACCTCGCCGGTGCGGGGCGGGGGCGGTGGCTGCCGGGGGTCGAGGGCGAGCATCGCCGCGCTCGCGCCGAGCGCCGCGACCAGCGAGACGATGCGGGTCAGCGGCGGCCGGTCCGCGGTGGCGGTCACAGCTTCTTACGGCGGCGGCTGAGCGCCATGCCGCCGGCGACCGCGCCCGCCAGCACGCCCGCGCCGAGCGCGACCGGCACGGCGACTTTGGCGGCCTTGCGGCCGTGCCGGAAGTCGCGGATGTCCCAGCCCTGGGTGCGGGCCATGCGGCGCAGCGCGCCGTCCGGGTTGACGGCGACCGCCGTGCCGACCGTGGTCAGCATGGGCACGTCGTTGATCGAGTCGCTGTACGCGGTGCAGCGGGTCAGGTCCAGCCCTTCGGCGGCGGCCAGCGCCTCGATCGCGTGCGCCTTCGCCGGGCCGTGCATCATCTCGCCGACCAGGCGCCCGGTGTACGCCCCGTCGCGGATCTCGGCGACGGTGCCCAGCGCCCCGGTCAGGCCCAGCCGGGACGCGATGACCCGGCCCAGCTCGACGGGCGCCGCGGTGACCAGCCACACCCGCTGCCCGGCGGCGAGGTGCTGGTCGGCCAGGGCGCGGGTGCCGGACCAGATGCGGTCGGCCATCAGCTCGTCGAAGATCTCCTCGCTGAGCCGCTGCACGTCGTCGACCAGCCAGCCCGCGATGAAGGCGAGCGCGGCCTCGCGGGCCTGGGCGATGTCGCCGGAGTGCTCGGCGGCCAGCAGCCGGAAGCGGGCCTGGCTGATGGCGAACCGGGCCAGGTCGATGGTGGTGAAGTAGCGGCGGGAGGCCAGGCCGCGAGCGAAGTAGTACAGCGAGGCGCCCTGCATCATCGTGTTGTCCACGTCGAAGAAGGCGGCCGCGGTGCGGTCGAGCGCGGTGACCGGCGTGGTGCCGGGCACGGGCACGGGCGCGGAGATGGGCGCGGGCACCGCGGGACCCGCCTCGCTCGCGATCGCGGCGGTCGGCGCGGGACTGCTACGGCGTGCCATGGCCCCTCCTTCTGCGGACAACGTCCTTCGTGCCACGTGACGGCTAGAGCGTATGCGCCCAAGGCCGCTACACGCAGTAGGGGCGCGGCACCATACCGGTGCCGCGCCCCTGATCCGACCGTGCGTGACCGCTAGCCGAGCAGGCCGCCGAGGATCCGGCCCAGCTCGTCGAGCAGGCCCTCGTCCTGCGTCTGCTCGGTCTGGCCGTCGGGCGCCGGAGCCGGCGAGGCGGACGCGCTGGGCGCCGCGGAGGCGGCCGGCGCGCTCGGGCCGCCGCCGGCCTCGGGCTTGCCGCTCTCCTTGCTCGGCTGGGGCTCGCGCTGCTGCTCGGGCCGGTTCGGCTGGGACACCGCGTTGGCGCAGGATCCGGGTACGGCGCCGAGCTTGTCGCTGCCGTTGGTCCCGGCGCCGCAGGCAAGCGCGGTGCGGGCGGCGGCGGACCGCTTCTCGATCCGGTCCAGCAGCGCCAGCGAGCCGGTGACCTTGTCCCGGTCCGTGGCGGCCCCGTCCAGCAGCTGCCCGACGAGCATGCGCTGGTCGGCGACGAACCGGTCGACGGCGTCCAGGGCGGAGGTGTCCCGCCGCGCCATGGCGGAGGTGACGAGCATCCGTACGCCCTGGGTGGTGTCGCTGTCCATGTCCGTCAGCGCCGCGGAGAACCCGTCGGCGTCGCTGCGCACGGCGTGCGCCTCGTTGAGCCGGGTGCGGGCGAACTCCAGGTAGAGCCGGCCCCGGGACAGGTCCGAGCCGGCCAGCGCCAGCTGCGCCTTCTCGGTCTGCCGCTTGACGCCGTAGAGGGCGTCGCCGGGGATCGCCTCACCGCTCGCCACCGACACGCCGGACAGCGCCAGCGTGCCGGCGGCGATGCCGACCACGATCGCACCCCGGGCGCGGGCCCGCCCTGGCGTGCGGGCCGACCACGCCGCGTTGCCGCGGGAGTCGGCCTCCGGTCGGGCGGTGACGCCGATGCCGTCGCGTTCCGCGGTGGCCATCAGCTGTGCACGCAGGTCCCGTTTGAAGGCGGCCTCGGGCACGCCGGGCAGCGTCACGGTGCGCAACTGCTGCCCGACCACGACCAGCTCGGTGAGCTGGTCGTCGACCCGGGACCGGGTGTGGTGACGGCGGCCACCGTTGGCCTCGTCGAGTAGCTGGGCGAAGCGCTCGGCGCGCCGGCGATCGAACAGGGACGTGTTCACCGCGGGCACCCCCCTTCGCTGATCGCGGTGTTTGCTGAGGCGAGCGTCGAGATTGCCGCTCGCACCCGGTCAAACGGGACCAGGGCACGATCAGTTACGGCTGCTCGAAGGCGGTGACCGCCCCGAGTGACATGAATCACGTTCACGGCTGGAACCCCTCGGGGAGCAGGCGGGCGAGCGCGCGCACGGCGCGGTACTGCAGCGCCTTGATGGCGCCTTCGTTCTTGCCCATCGCCTGGGCCGTCTCCGCGACGGAGAAGCCCTGCAGGAAGCGCAGCACGATGCACTCCTGCTGCTCGGGGTTGAGCTGCTTTACCGCGGTCAGCAGGGCGACGTTGGTGATGTGGTCGACGACGGCGGTCTCCGGGCTGCCCTCGGGGCCCCGGTCCTCGCGGTCGGCGTCGAGCACGTCGCCGGTGGTGACCTCCAGCCGGTAGCGGCCGGACTTGAAGTGGTCGGCGACCAGGTTGCGGGCGATGGTGACCAGCCACGCGCCGAGGTCGCGGCCCTGCCAGGTGAAACTGCTGATGCGCTTGAGCGCGCGCAGGAAGGTGTCCGAGGTCAGGTCCTCGGCCAGCGGCCGGTTGCCGACCCGGAAGTAGATGAACCGGAACACCGTGTCGACGTACCGGTCGTAGATCAGGCCGAACGCCTCGGCGTCGCCCTGCTGGGCCCGCTCGACCAGCGTCCACACCTCGTGGGCGGCGTCGCTGGGATCGGGCCGGTCGGGGTAGCCGGTGCCGCCGGTGCCGGTGCCGCCCTCCTCGACCGCGGGCAGCACCTGGGTGTCCCCGTCGGCCGCGGTGGCCCCGCTGACCTGGGTGGGCATGCCGCTGCGGGTGCCGGTGACCCGGCCGCCGATGGGCTTGGTGCCGGGGGGCTGGTGCCGGACCGCGGCGTCGTTGCCCTGCCGGGTGCGAATCCGCTGGGTGCCGCCGTCGCCACGTACCGCCGTGGCCAGCATCTCGTTGAGCGAAGTGCGGAGCAGGCTCAGGCCGTCGACCAGGGCCCGGCGGGCCGCCGCCACTTCGCTGGTGACCAGCTCATCGCCGAACAACAGAGAACTCATCCCGCCACCTCCGCATGCCCCCAGACCGATCCGCTCCGGCTGTGCGGCGGACGCGTGCGACCACCGTCATACCGGGCAGTCTCCACCATAAGCCGCACAACACCCGTTACGTACTCGTTCGGTGCGATAAACGGCACAAAGGCCTCCTCTGACTGAGGGGTGTCGACTCATGGCGAAAGGGGTGAACCGACCCTGAGGATGATAGGGCCCAGCTCACCCAGCGGTGTGGAGTCCGTTACACGCCGGACCGAAATGTTGTCCGCTCACCCCCAGGTGTCGTCGCACAACGTGTGCGCCGTACCCCGGTGCGTGCGTGAGGCTGTGCCAACGACCGGGGCGGCGCTCACCCGGCCGGGTGAACCCGCTGTCACGGCCGGGTGTCACGGATGTGAAACCGTGGGGATAGGCGGGGGCCGTCCGCTGTGGAAAACTCAGCCCCCGTGAACCTCGCCACACTGCTGCGAAACCATGCCGCCGCACGGCCGGACCGCATCGCGCTGCGCGCGGGCGAGGAGACGCTGACCTGGGCGCAGTGGGACGCCCGAGTCGACGCCGCCGCCCGCGGCCTCCGGGCGCTCGCCCTGCCCGCCTCGGCCGGGCATCCCGCGCGTGTCGCGATCGCGCTGCGCAACGACCTCGACTTCGCGGTCACCCTGCTGGCGGTGCTGCGCGCCGGGCACGTCGCGGTGCCGTGCAACCCCGGCCTCACCGCCCGGGAGCTGCGCCACGTGCTCGCCGACAGCGGCGCCGAGCTGCTGGTGGCGCCGGCGGCGCTGCGCGCGGGCCTGGCCGGGGCGGTGCCCCAAGGGCTGGACCGGCTGCCGTCGGCCGAGGGCGCGCCGCCCGCCGAGACGGCGCCGGCCGAGGATCGGGGCGACGGGCTCGCCCTGCTGCTCTACACCTCCGGCACCGAGGGCGCGCCCAAGGGCGCGATGCTGCCGCACGGGGCGCTGCTGGCCAACCACCGCCAGCTGGCCGCCGTCGAGCCGCCGCCGCTCGGCCCCGACGACGTGGTGCTGCTGGCCATCCCGCTGTTCCACGCGTACGGCCTCAACACGGGTCTCGGCGAGGTGCTCTTCCACGGCGCGTGCGGCGTGCTGGTGGCCGACTTCGACGCGGCCGGGACCGCCGCGCTGATCGCCGAGCACCGGATCACCGTGCTGGTCGGCGTGCCGCCCATGTTCCTGGCCTGGAGCGCGCTGCCGGAGGTGGGCGAGCGGCTGGGGTCGGTGCGGCTCGCGGTGTGCGGCGCCGCCGCGCTGGAGCCGGCGGCCGCCGCGCGCTTCACCGAGCTGACCGGGCACACCGTGCAGATCGGGTACGGCCTGACCGAGACCGCCCCGGTGCTCACCTCGACCATCGCTGCGCCCGCGGTCAAGCCCGGCTCGATCGGCCGCGCGCTGCCGGGCGTCGAGCTGCGCCTGGTGAACCGGGCGGGTGAGGACGTGTGGCGCGCGGGCGAGGCGCTCGCCGCCGACGACGAGGACGAGCTGGACCTCGACGTGCCGGACTCGCCGGGCACCGACCCGGGCGAGATCGTGGTGCGCGGCGAGAACGTGTTCGCCGGGTACTGGCCCGACGGCCGGGACGGCCCGGACGCGGCGGGCTGGTGGCCCACCCGCGACGTGGCGTACGCCGACGGCGACGGCGACCTGTTCCTGGTGGACCGCCTCGGCGAGCTGATCCTGGTCAGCGGGTTCAACGTGTACCCGGCCGAGGTGGAGCAGGTGCTGCTGGCCCATCCGGCGGTGGCCCAGGCCGCGGTGCTCGGCGCGCCGCACCCGATGACCGGCCAGCAGGTGCGCGCCGTGGTGGTGCCCGCCCCGCGCAGCGAGGTGACGGCGGCCGAGCTGGCCGCGCACTGCGCCCGCAACCTGGCCCGGTTCAAGTGCCCGAGCGAGATCGAGTTCGCCGACGCCCTGCCCCACTCGGTGATAGGCAAGGTCCGCAAGGGCATGCTGCGAGAATGAACGCCGTGACGACCAGGATTGCCCTCTACACCCGGCCCGGCTGCCACCTGTGCGAGGTGGCGGTGGAGGCGCTCGAGCGCATCGGCGAGCCGTACCAGGAGATCGACATCACCGGCGACCGGGAGCTGGAGGCCGAGTACGGCGACCGCATCCCGGTGATCATGCTCGATGGCAGGGAACACGGCTACTGGCGCGTGGAGGAGGAGCGGCTGCGCCGTGATCTCGCACGGTAAATTGGCCCGATGAAGCGCGGCGCGAAGCACCTGGTGTGGGACTGGAACGGCACCCTGATCGACGACCTGCACCTGGTCGTGTCGTCCACCAACGCGGCGTTCGCCGCGGCCGCGCCGGGCCGGTCCATCGCGGTGACCGCCGACGAGCACCGCCGCGACTTCCGCCGCCCCATCAGCGAGTACTACGGCTCGGTGCTGGGCCGGACGGTGGACGAGATGGAGTTCGCCGCCCTGGACCGGGTGTTCCACGACAACTACCGGACGGGCCTGGAGTCCCTGCTGCTCGCGGCCGACGCGCTCGACGCCCTGCGCGGCTGGACCGGGACCCAGTCGCTGCTGTCCATGTGGTTCCACCGTGAGCTGGTCCCGACCGTGCACCGCTACCAGCTGACCTCGCACTTCATCCGGGTCGACGGGCTGCCCGAGCGGCTGGGCGGCGAGCAGGCGCACAAGGCCGGCCACCTGCGGCGGCACCTGGCCGAGATGCGCCTGGACGGCACGGACGTGGTGCTGATCGGCGACTCGATCGACGACGCCGACGCCGCGAAGTCGGTCGGCGCCCGGTGTGTGCTCTACACCGGCGGCTTCACCGACCCCGACCGGCTGCGCGCGTACGGCGTCCCGGTGGCGGACACGCTGCTGGAGGCGGTCGCCCTGGCGGCGTGACGTTCATCTCGCCGCCCCACCTGGTGATCGATGCCTGCGGGCGCTTGGTGGCTAATTGCCTCGTTTACCCATATATGCAGTGATTCGGGTGGGCGTGTTTTGTGGGTCGATGTCATGGTTGCGACATAATCGCGGAGCAGCGCCCATCCGGATACCCGTGGTGAACCGCCGTTTCGGCGACTCTCCGTGACGGGTGGAGAGCGTTTCGGCCAGAGTGGGGGCACACATGCCGCGGGGGCATTCTGGCCGATTCGTGATCCCGGATGGGCGCGCTTTCAAGATCGCGATTTGTGCACCCCTTCACAAGCGCCTACTCTGTTACCTCGACGTTCCCCGCTAGCACAGAGCCGTTCGGCCATGTGATCGGGGGTCTAAGCCTTGTTCGGCACGGAGTCTCATGAGTCAGCAGCGCACCGGTCACGAAGCCGGTATCACCGGCCGTGTCGGCGCGGTCACACCCTCGGCGGTCCCCGATTTCCCGGACCTCCCCGAGGCCACGGTGGCCCGCCTGCCCGAGTATCTGCGTGCCCTGCACCACCTCGCCGAGACCGGGCACGACACGGTGTCCAGCGAGGGGCTCGCCAGCGCCGCCGGGGTCAACTCGGCCAAGCTGCGCAAGGACCTCTCCCACCTGGGGTCCTACGGCACCCGCGGGGTCGGCTACGACATCGAGCCCCTGGTCGGCCAGATCGAGTACATCCTCGGCCTGAACATGCGCCGCGCCGTCGCCCTGGTCGGCGTCGGTAACCTCGGCCACGCGCTGGCCGGGTACGCCGGCTTCGCCAGCCGCGGCTTCCGCATCGCCGCGCTGTTCGACGCGGACCTCAGCCGGGTCGGCGAGCTGATCAACGGCCTCGCGGTCCGGCACGTCGCCGACATCCCCGAGGTCGTGCAGACCGAGGGCATCTCCATCGCGGTGCTCGCCACGCCCGCCGGGGCCGCCCAGGCGGTCGCCGACCAGCTCGTCGCGGCCGGTGTCACCAGCATCCTGAACTTCGCCCCGGTCGTGCTGAACGTGCCGGAGCAGGTGGACGTCCGCAAGGTCGACCTGGCGGTCGAGCTGCAGATCCTTTCGTTCCACGAGCACCGCAAGTCGGCCCGCAACGTGGCCGACCAGAACGGCTCAGGGGCCCGCAACGTGGCCGACCAGAACGGCTCCGAGGCGCGCAACGGCGCCAAGGGCACGACGTCGCGGGGCCGGGTGGCCCGCGTGATCGCGGAGAGCGCCGTGAACGGCACGGCGGTGGCCGCGCGGGGAGAGGTGGCCGCGTGAACCTGATCGTGGTCGGCGCGTCGTACCGGACCGCGCCCGTGGAGCTGCTGGAGCAGCTGTCCCGGGTCGACGGGCCGCAGGCGCTGCCGAAGCTGCTGTCCGGCGGCGAGCTGGCCGAGGCCGTCGTGGTCTCCACCTGCAACCGGGTCGAGGTCTACGCCGCGGTCCCCGCGTTCCACGTCGGTCTCAGCCGCCTCGGCGAGGTGCTGTCCGAGCTGTCCGGCGTGCCCGCCGAGCAGCTCGCGAACACTCTCTACGTGCACCACGGCCAGGACGCCGTGCGCCACGTGTTCCGCGTCGCGGCCGGGCTCGACTCGATGGTGGCCGGCGAGGCGCAGATCCTCGGCCAGCTGCGCGAGGCGTATCAGCACGCCACCGAGGCCGACGCGGCCGGGCGGGTGCTGCACGAGCTGCTGCAGCAGGCGCTGCGGGTGGGCAAGCGGGCGCACGCCGAGACCGGCATCGACCACGCTCCGCGCAGCATGGTCAGCGCCGCCCTGGACCACGCCGTCACCGGTGCCGACGCCCGCAACTGGCTGGTGGTGGGCGCGGGCGCGATGGGCGCGCTGAGCGTCGCCGAGCTGACCCGCCGCGGCGCGGGCACGGTCACCGTGCTCAACCGCGGCCTGGACCGGGCGCAGCGGCTGGCCGACGCGTACGGCTGCGCCGCCGCCCCGATGGACCGGCTGCCCGAGCTGCTCGCCGAGGCCGACGTGGTGATCACCGCGACGGCCTCCACCGAGCACGTGCTGACCGTGCGCAACGTCGGAGCGGCGCGCGCCGGGTCCCCCAAGATCCTGACTATCATCGATCTGGCGTTGCCGCGTGACGTCGAGCCGGCCGTCGCCGACCTCGACGGGGTGCGGCTCGTCGACGTCGCGCGCCTGGGCACCGTGCTCGATCCCGGCTCGGCCGAAACCCCGGTCTGCCGCCGCTCGTCCGCCGACCGCGAGGTCGCGGCGGTGGAGGAGATCGTCGCGGGCGAGGTCGAGACGTATGCGAGCTGGCTGCGCGGCGCCGAGGTGGCGCCGACCGTCGCCGCGCTGCGCGCGCGGGCCGAGGACGTGGTCAGCGCGGAACTGCGCCGGCTCGCCCAGCGCCGCGGCGACCTCACCGACGAGCAGCGTGCCGACGTGGCGCACACCGTGCACCGGATCGTGCAGCGGCTGCTGCACCAGCCGACGGTGCGGGTGCGCCAGCTCGCCGCCGAGCCCGGTGGTGAGGCGTACGCGAGCCTGCTCCGAGACCTGTTCGACCTTTCGGTGATCCCCGGATCGCCGGACCACACGACCGTCGCCGACGTGCCGGATCTGAAGGGGGGTGCCTGATGGGTACGAAGCTCCGCCTCGGCACCAGGGGCAGCGCCCTCGCCATGGCGCAGTCCCAGACCGTGGCCGACCTGGTCACCGAGGTGACCGGGCAGCCGGTCGAGCTGGTGGAGATCACCACCGCGGGGGACCGTTCCACCGCGCCGGTGCAGCAGCTCGGCGTGGGCGTGTTCGTCTCCGCGCTGCGGGACGCGCTGCTCGCGAAGGAGATCGACTTCGCGGTGCACTCGTACAAGGACCTGCCCACCGCGCCCGCCGACGGCCTGGCCATCGCGGCCGTGCCGGAGCGGGCCGACCCGCGCGACGCGCTCGTCGCCCGGGACGGGCTGACCCTGGCCGAGCTGCCCGCCGGCGCCGTCATCGGCACCGGGGCGCTGCGCCGCATCGCGCAGATCGCGGCGCTCGGCATGCCGGTGACCACCGTGCCGATCCGCGGCAACGTGGACACCCGCCTGCGCAAGGTCGCCGACGGCGAGCTGGACGCGGTCGTGCTGGCCCGCGCCGGGCTGGCCCGGCTGGGCCGCGCGGGCGAGGTCACCGAGATCCTGGACCCGATGCTGATGCTGCCGGCGCCCGCCCAGGGCGCGCTGGCCGTCGAGTGCCGGTCCGCAGATACCGACCTGGTCGAGGCCCTGGCGGCGCTCGACCACCGGGCCACCCGGGCGGCGGTCACCGCCGAGCGGGCTTTCCTGGCCACGCTGGAGGCAGGGTGCAGCGCACCCGTCGCCGCGCTGGCCGAAGTGACCGAAGACGACGAGATCTACCTGCGCGGTGCGGTGATCAGCGTGGACGGGCGGTTCGCCCTCCGGCTGTCGCGCACCGGAACGCTCGCCGACGCCGAGGAGATCGGTCGCGCGCTCGCCGCCGACCTGCTCGAAGACGGTGCCGAGAATGTACTTGGGAGTGCAGAATGACCCGCACCCGTAAGCCCGCCGGGCACGTCGCGTTCGTCGGGGCCGGACCCGGCGACCCCGGACTGCTCACCCGCCGTGCGTACGACACGCTGCTCGAGGCCGACCACATCGTGTACGACCGCAGCGTGCCCGACGCGCTGCTGGACACGCTGAAGGCCGAGACCGGCGAGCAGACCGAATACAGCCCCGCCGAGGGCGTCCCCGGCGACGTGGCGAAGGTGCTGCTGTCGGAGGCGCGTTCGGGCCGCAACGCGGTGCACCTGGTGACCGGTGACCCGTTCGGCCACGACGCCGTGGTCAAGGAGGTCCAGGCGGTCGCCCGGACCAACGTGCGCTTCGCCGTGGTGCCCGGCGTGCCGCAGTCGGCCGGTGTCGCGACCTACGCGGGCGTGCCGCTGTCCGGCGTACGCACCGCCGCCGACGTCGACGACGTGGCCACGCTCGACTTCGACGGGCTGGCCGCCGCGGTGCGGCACGGCTCGGTCGCGCTGGCCGTGGACGCGGGCGACCTCGCCTCGGTGCGCGACGGCCTGCTGGCCGCGGGCGTCGACGGCACCGCCCAGGTGGCCATCACCGGCGACGGCACCGGCGACACGCAGTACACGACGACCTCGTCGGTGGACAGCTTCGTCGCCGCGGCGCTCGGCTTCAGCGGCCGGGTCGTGGTCACCGTCGGCTCCGGCGTGGCCCACCTCGACAAGCTCGGCTGGTGGGAGCGGCGGCCGCTGTACGGCTGGCGCGTGCTGGTGCCGCGCACCAAGGAGCAGGCGGGCGTGATGAGCGCGCGGCTGCGGGCGTACGGCGCCATCCCGTGCGAGGTGCCGACGATCGCGGTCGAGCCGCCCCGGACCCCGGCCCAGATGGAGCGGGCGATCAAGGGCCTGGTCGACGGTCGCTACGCGTGGGTCATCTTCACCAGCGCCAACGCGGTGCGCGCGGTGTGGGAGAAGTTCGGCGAGCACGGCCTCGACGCGCGCCACTTCGGCGGCGTGAAGATCGCCTGCATCGGCGAGGCGACGGCCGAGGCGGTCCGCTCCTTCGGCATCCAGCCCGAGCTGATCCCGGCGGGCGACCAGACCAGCGAGGGCCTGCTGGCCGAGTTCGCGCCGTACGACGAGATCTTCGACCCGGTGGGCCGGGTGCTGCTGCCGCGCGCCGACATCGCGACCGAGACGCTGGCCGCCGGGCTGACCGAGCGCGGCTGGGAGGTCGACGACGTCACGGCGTACCGGACGGTCCGCGCGGCGCCGCCGCCGGAGGAGATCCGCAACGCCATCAAGTCGGGTGGTTTCGACGCGGTCCTGTTCACGTCCAGCTCCACCGTGCGTAACCTCGTCGGCATCGCCGGCAAGCCGCACCAGCGCACGGTCGTGTCGGTGATCGGCCCGAAGACGGCGGAGACGGCGGTCGAGTTCGGCCTGCGCGTCGACGTGCAGCCGGAGCACGCCTCCGTGCCCGACCTGGTCGAGGCGCTGGCCATGTACGCCGTCGAGCTGCGCGAGCGACTGGCCGCGATGCCTGCCAAGCAGCGCCGCGGCTCCAAGGTGCAGGGCCCGACCGCCCTGCGGTTCCGCTAGGTCACGAGATCGGCGCGTCCTCGTTCACTCAGTGGGGACGCGCCGATACCGACAGCCAGGGAGTGCCCGATGTCCTTCCCGAACGTGCGGCCGCGCCGGCTGCGCACCACCGCGGCGATGCGGCGCATGGTCAGCGAGACCAGGCTGCACCCGGCAGAGCTGATCCTGCCGCTGTTCGTGAAGGAGGGCCTCACCGAGCCGCGCGCGGTGAAGTCCATGCCGGGCGTCGTGCAGCACTCCCGCGAGTCGCTGCGCAAGGCCGTTGCCGAGGCGGCCCAGGCGGGCGTCGGCGGCGTGATGCTGTTCGGCATCCCGACGGAGAAGGACGCGGTCGGCTCCGGCGGCATCGACCCGTCCGGCATCCTCAACGTCGCGATCCGGGACGTGGTGAGCGAGGTCGGCGACAGCGTCGTGGTGATGAGCGACCTGTGCCTGGACGAGTTCACCTCGCACGGGCACTGCGGGCTGGTGCGCCCCGACGGCTCGGTGGACAACGACGCGACGCTCGCGGCGTACGCCCGCATGGCCGTGGCCCAGGCCGCGGCCGGGGTCCACGTGGTCGGCCCGTCCGGGATGATGGACGGCCAGGTCGCCGTGGTCCGCCGCGCTCTCGACGAGGCCGGGTTCCGCGACACGAGCATCCTGGCGTACGCGGTGAAGTACGCCTCCGCCTTCTTCGGCCCGTTCCGCGACGCGGTCGAGTCGTCGCTGGAGGGCGACCGGCGCACCTACCAGCAGGACCCGGCGAACCTGCGCGAGTCGCTGCGCGAGGTCGAGCTGGACGTCGCCGAGGGCGCCGACATGGTCATGGTGAAGCCGGGCCTGCCGTACCTCGACGTGATCTCCGCGGTGCGCGACCGGGTCGACGTGCCCGTCGCGGCGTACCAGGTCAGCGGCGAGTACGCGATGGTCGAGGCGGCGGCCGCCAACGGCTGGCTCGACCGCGACCGGGTGATGATGGAGACGCTGTACTCCATCCGCCGCGCGGGCGCGCAGCTGATCCTCACCTACTGGGCCGTCGACGCCGCCCGCCGCCTGCGCGCCGAGTTCTAGCCGCCCCCGGGTTTCCGGGTGGCGGGACATGATCACTGTCTCGTGTCAGGAAGTGCGGTCTCGCCCCAGGTTCCGACACGAGATACTGATCTTCGTAGCCTCCTGCCGCCAGGTGGGGTGGGCGTCCTTGCCCAAGATCGCTAGTTCGTGTCAGGAAGTGCGGTCAGACCACACTTCCTGACACGAAAGCGCGATCTTGCCGCTGGCCGCTGACCCTTCGTGCGTGTCAGCTGCAGCAGCCGCCGCCGCAGCAGCCGCCACCGCCGGACGGGGCGGGTGCGGGGGAGCCGCCGCCGCCCGCGCGGCCGGCCAGGCCGACGGTGGTCAGCAGCTTCACGGTGTCGTCGTGACCGGCCGGGCAGGGCGCGGGATCGCCCGCGGCCACCATCGGCCGGTTCACCTCGAACGTGTCGCCGCAGGCGCGGCAGCGGAAGTCGTAGCGTGGCATCGGATCAGCTTATGCCGAGCCGGTGGGCCAGTTCCAGGACGTCGCCCTCGTACTCCAGCCACTGCCGGTCGGCCACGAAGCCCAGCTCCTGGTTGACCTTGATGAGCGGCTCGTTGATGGCGGCGTTCCAGGTCTGCACCTCGGTCAGCTTCGGCTCGGCCGAGCGCAGCTCGAACAGCATGCGCGCCTTGATGGCGCGGCCCACGCCGTAGCCGCGGTGCCGGGGCACGACGACGGTGTCGTACTGGTCGGCGCGGCCGGGGCGCTGGGCGGGCACGACGACCTCGGTCAGCCCGGCCACCTCGCCGGTCTTCTCCTGGACCGCGACGACCACGTAGAGCTTGAGCCCGCGGGCGGCCAGCGTGCGCAGGCTGGCCTGCAGCCGCTCCGGCTCGTAGGAGCTGGGCCGCAGCTCCAGGTCGCCGAGGTCGTAGTTCTCGCGCACCTCGGCCTTGGCCGCCGCGTACGGCGCGATCAGGTGCTCGGGCGGGCCGTCGGCGTAGAACTCGATCTGATACCCGGCGCCCACGCCGCCGGCGAGGTCGCCGAGGGTGAACCAGTCGACCGTGTCGAGCCGCAGCACGCTGCGGATCTCGGTGAAGGCGAGCATGAAGCCGAACGACGTGTAGAAGTCGACCGCGACGGTGCCGCCGGCCACCTCCACGCCCAGGGTGGTGAAGTTGTGCCGCAGGGCCGTGCGGACCTGCTCGACGAGCAGGGCGCGGCCGATGTTCTGGCGGCGCGCCTTGGGGTGGACCAGAATCTCGACGACGCCGATGTCTCCCAGCAGGAGGATGCTGCCCGCGCCCAACGGCGGCACGCCCCGCGCGGCGTCTCCCTCATGCTCCTCGACCAGCCACATCAGCTTGCGTTCACCGGGCATGGTGACCGCCAGATAGTCGCGCATTCTGCCGTCTTGCCACAGCGGATCATCAGGTAGGTCGACCGCCGACACCTCATTGAGGAGGGCGACCAGAGAGGTGATCTCAGTGGCGGCGGCGGTACGGGGATCCCATTCGCGCACCTTCACCTGTCCAGCTTGCACATTGGGAACGCGAAACGGAAGGGTCCCACCTGTCATCGTATGCAAACCATTACTCTGAGTGTCGGTTGATGGCAGCTGCGGTGGCACACGGTAGTGTTATGGGCCGTTTCGCTGATCTGTGCCCGGACGTCCGGATGCTTACGCCTGGCTGCTCCGGCCGTACGCCTGTGCCGTGTCGTACACCTTCTGCAGGTATACCCCGACGTTGTTGTACGACAGCACCACGGACTTCCAGTTCGCCACGACCGACAGGTCCTTGCCCGAGGCGCAGAGGTAGTACGCCGCGGCCAGTGACGAGTCGTCGAGGTCGTGCGGATCGGCGAGCTGGTCGTTGTCCGCGTCGACCGCGTACGCCACCCAGGTCGCCGGGATGAACTGCATCGGCCCGACGGCGTGGTCCCACTTCTTGTCGAAGTCGAGGGTGCCCGCGTCGGTGTCCGGGATGCGCTTGGTGTTCTTGGTGCCGTCCAGGGCCGGCCCGACGATCGGCGGCAGCGCCTTGGCGTCCTCGCCGAGCTTCGCGCCCTTGGTGCGGCCGTGGTCGGACTCGATCTTGCCGATCGCCGCAAGCGTGGTCCAGCGCAGCTTGCAGGTGGGCTTGGTGGAGGTCAGCACCCACTCGGCGTACGCGTACGCCTGCAGCGCGGTCACCGGCACGTTGACCTTCGGCGAGGCGGCCTCCGCCCAGCGGCGGAACGCCTCGGCCGGGCGGGCCGCCGGGCTCGCCGAGGCCGTCGCGGTGGGCATCGGCGAGAAGCTCGGGCTCGGCGTCTCGCTGGGGGGCGCCTCGCTGGACGCCGCGGGCTCGGCGGCGGCCGGTGGCTTCGCCCCGCCGAGCGCCGGGATCAGCAGCGCGCCGGTCACCGTCGCCGCGGTCACCAGCGCGACCAGCGTGCCCGCGATGGTGGTGAGCCGGCCCACCGGCCGGCGCGACTCGCGCACCACGGCCCGCCCGGCGTCCATCGCGGCCGAGCGCAGCCGCACCAGCGCCTGCCCGACACTGACCGTCTCAGCGGACGTGGTGTCCACAGCGGTCGGCGCGGCGGGGGGCTCGTGGCCCGGCGCCGTCGCCTCGTTCTCGTCCTCCCCGTCACGCACGCGTCCGAGTATGCCTTGCCCGCGCCCGGCTCGTCATGCGCACGAGGTGTCCGTCGGGTGATCCGGTTGTGACCTGACGGACCACATCCGCCCCGCGATGTCGTCGTTACGACGGTTGGCAGCTCGACACGCGAGTGATCGTCTGCTTCGGTCCGAGGTGGTGGCACCTCGGGCGGCTCGATCAACCCGTTCTCACGATGTCCCGCGCAGGTGGGGGTACGGCAGCATGAACCGCGACTTCCAGGGGGGCGGAGGTTATCCGCGCGTGCCGCAGCGTTCACACCTGCCGCGTGGGCAGGTGACGTTCTTGTTCACCGACATCGAGGGCTCGACCCGACTGGCCCAGATGCTCGGCGACGGCTATCGGCCGGTGCTCCACGAGCATCGGCGGGTGCTGCGCGCCGTCCTCGCGTCCGCCGGCGGCGTGGAGCTGTTCACCGAGGGCGACTCCTACTTCTTCGCCTTCGCCGACGCGGCGACCGCCGTCGAGGCATGTGCGGGCGCGCAGCGGGCGCTGGACGCGCACGCCTGGGCGAACCCTCAGGCGCAGCCGAAGGTCCGGATGGGACTGCACACCGGCTTCGCCGAGCCGCACGGCCGCGAGTACGCCAGCCCCGAGGTGCACCGCGCGGCCCGGGTCGCGGCGGCCGCGCACGGCGGCCAGATCCTGCTGTCCGCCTCCACCGCCGAGGCCGCCACGAGCCTGCCCGACCAGGCCTGGCTGCTCGACCTGGGGCTGCACCGGCTGCGCGGCTTCGACGGCCGGGAGCGTCTCTTCCAGCTGGTCGCCCCCGAGCTGGAGCAGCACTTCCCCCGGCCGCGCACCGAGCGCACCGCGCCGCACAACCTGCCCTGCCCGCTGACCTCCTTCATCGGCCGCACCGCCGAACGCGCCGAGCTGGCCGAACTGCTGTCGGCACACCGGCTGGTGACCGTGGTGGGCGCGGGTGGCGCGGGCAAGAGCCGGCTGGCCGTGGCGGTCGCGCACGACCTCATCGAGTCCTATCCGGACGGCATCTGGTCGGTGGATCTGGCCACGGTGACCGACCCGGGGCTGCTGGCCTTCACCATCGCGACGGTGCTGGGGCTGCGCCCCGAGCCGGGCCGCCCGGTCTCGGAGACCCTGGTGGAGCACGCCTCCACCCGCCGCCTGATGCTGCTGCTGGACACCTGCGAGGCGCAGCTCGGCGTGGTGGCGACGCTGATGGCGCAGCTGCTGGCCGGGGCGCGGGAGGTCACCGTGCTCGCCACCAGCCGGGAGCCGCTCGGCATCCCGGGTGAGCTGGTCTGGCGTATCCCGTCGCTGTCCCTGGCCCCCGCGGACGGCGGCCTGAGCGACGCGGTGACGCTGCTCGCCGAGCGCACCGCCGCGGCCCGCGGCGGTCGCGCGGTCGAGCCCGCCGAGCTGGCCGACCTGGCCCGGGTCGCGGCCCGCCTGGACGGCCTGCCGCTGGCCATCGAGCTGGCCGCGGCGCGGCTGCGGGTGCTGTCCGGCAGCGAGCTGGCGGCGCGGCTGCACGCCGAGCTGACCGCGGAGGAGAGCGATCCGCTGCGGGCGCTGGACGCGGGCGCCTCGCCGTCCGGCGCGCACGCCCGGCACGCCACCATGCAGGCCACCGTCACCTGGTCGTATCGCACGCTCTCGCCGGAGGCGGCGCGGCTGCTGCGCTGGATGTCGGTGTTCGCCGGGCCGGTGCGGCTGTCCAGCGTGCAGTGGCTGATGGATGGCGACCCGCTGGACGCGCTCACCGTGCTGGTGGACAAATCGCTGGTGCAGGCCGAGCCGGGCGCGCAGGGCACGACGTACCGCATGCTCGACCCGATCCGCGGCTACGCCGCGCGGCGGCTGGCCGAGCACGGCGAGGAGGCGGCGGCCCGGGACCGGCACGTGGCCTGGGCGCAGCGCGCGCTGCAGAGCGTCGGCCGGGGCCCGGACGGGCAGCCGGTGACGCTGTCGCTGTACTCGATCGACCCGCTCGCCGCCGAGCTGCGGACCGCGCTGCGCTGGTGCGGCACCGGCGGTAGCGCCCGCTCCGGCCTGCACATCTCGGCCGGGCTGGACCAGTGGTGGCGCGAGCGGGGCCTGGCCCGGGAGGGCCGGCTGTGGCTGTTCCGGCTGTACGCGCGGCTGTCCGAGACCGGCGAGCAGGTGGCCGACGCGGAGCTGGCGCGGGCGTACCACGCGCACTCCGGGCACGCCGCCGTGGACGGCGAGTTCGCCGAGGAGCTGCGCTTCAGCCGCCGGGCCGAGGCGTCGGCGCGGCGGGCCGGCGATCCGGGCCTGCTGGCGCGGGTGCTGGCCGGGCGGTCGGGCGCGCTGCGGCACGCGGGCAGGCCGGACGAGGCCGAGACGGCCTGCCGGGAGGTGATCGCCTGGGCCACCCGCTACGAGGTGGCGCCGGACGCGCTGTTCGCCGTGTGCAACCTGGCGGAGCTGCTGTGGCTGCGCGGCGCGCTGGACGAGGCGGCGGCGCTGCTGGCCGCGTCGCGCCAGCTGGAGCAGCTGCGCCCGGCCGAGCGCGGCCGCCGCACGCTGGACCTGCTGCTGGGTATGGTGGCGCTGCGCCGGGGCGACCTGGTGGCCGCGCACGAGCACCTGACCGTGGCGCTGCGCTCGCGCATGGCGTACGGCTTCCAGGGCCGCGCCTGCGTCGCCGTGAAGGCGATGGCGGCGCGCTGCGTGCAGGGCGGCGACCTGACGACGGCGGCGATGCTGTTCGGCGCGGCGGAGTCGGCGACGGTCCGGCTGCACTGCGGCCCCGGCATCTTCGCCGGTTACTGGGCCGCGCAGCAGGAGGCGGCCCGGGCGGCGCTGGGCGACGCGGTGTTCGACGAGGCGTACGCCCAGGGCGCGGCGCTGTCGCTGGGCGAGACGGCGTCGCTGGCGCTCGCGGTCGAGCACCCGGACATGGCGGTGGACTCCAGCCGCTTCGCCGAGCTGCCGAGCGGCTCCTGAGCCGCGGTGCTGCCCGGCGGCTCCTGAGGTCGATACGAGACCGCGCGGCCTTCCCGGAGACGGATCGGGAAGCCCGCGCGGTCTTTCACGGTGGGAGCGGGTCGTCAGCCCTCGGCGGCGGCGGCGCGCAGCGCGCTCTCCTTCATGCGCTGGGCACGCGCGATGTCGGCCTCGCTCACGGCGACGCTGCCGAAGTTCTTCACGGCCTGGTAGTAGGTCCAGGCCAGGCTGTAGCAGGCGGGCCGCACGACCACGTTGTACGTGGCGCACTTGCGCTTGAGGTCCTCGTAGAACGCGCTGTCGAGGCGGGCCTTGTTCGTGGAGAACTGGCCCATCTCCTTGTAGTTGCGGTAGCCGAAGTCGTGCCGGTAGCAGGACAGCTTGAAGTCGAACCCGATCGGGTTGTCCGGGCTCGACGAGCAGTAGTCGGTGCTCCAGTTGAAGGCGTACGCCGACCACGCGCCCTGGTTCTGCCGGGCGCTGTTCCATGCGTTGTAGCTGGTCGCGCTGGTCTGGGTCCAGCTGGACAGGACGGACAGCTTCTCCGCCGTGGTCACGGCGGCGGCCGGTGACGCGACGGCCATCACGGCGATCGCGGCGACGGCGGGGACGAGGAGCATGCGCAGGCGGGACATGGCTTCACCTCGGCTAACGGGGTCGTCGGGGGTACAACGAGCCGGTGCTCCGATGCGGGGGTATGCATCGGTGGGCCTGAATGTAGTCGTTGCCGCGATGTTTCGGAAGTGTTGATTTCAACCACCTGCCGGATGGTGCAACCCGGCCGCGACGGTGTTACGTCCCCTGTCCGGAAGAACGGGGAGGACCTGCGGTGACACGCGACGACGAGGCGGAGTACCGGGAGTTCGTGACGGCGCGGCTGGACCAGCTGCGCCGGATCGCGTACCTGCTGTGCCACGACTGGCACGGCGCCGACGACCTGGTGTCGACCGTGCTGCTCAAGCTGTTCCGGTCCTGGCGGCGGGTGCGCCGCGCGGGCAACGTCGACGCGTACGTGCGGGCCATGCTCACCAACGCCTGGCTGGACGAGCGGCGCCGCCCGTGGCGGCGGGAGTGGCCCGAGGCGCAACTGCCGGACACACCCGCGCCGATCGCCGAGCCGGACGGCGAGCGGGGCGTCGGGCGGCTGCTGCGGGAGCTGGGCCCGCGCCAGCGGGCGGTGGTGGTGCTGCGCTTCTACTGCGACCTGTCCGTCGAGGAGACCGCGGCCCTGCTCGGCATCTCCGAGGGAACCGTGAAGAGCCAGTCCGCCCGCGCCCTGGACACCCTGCGCGGCCTGGCGGCCAAGGCCGGCACCGGCGAGGAGGCACGATGAACGACCTGCGCGTCCAGCTCGACGACTACCTGGGCGAGCCACCCCGCACCACCGTCGACGTCGACGACCTGGTGCGCCGCGGCCGCCGCTCGGCCCGCTCCCGGCGGCTCGGCTCGCTCGCGGGCGTCGTGGCCCTGTGCGCCCTGGCCACGACCGGCCTGCTGGTGCTCCGCCAGGGGCCGCCCTCCCCGGCCGACGATCCCGATCGCTTGCTGGCCGCCGTGAAAGCCGTGCTGACCCGCGTTGCCCCGCAGGTGACCAACCTGGACTCACTACAGCGAAAGATGGCGCGCTGCACCGTGGACGCGCAGGGCCGGGTCACCGCGGTGGAGTTCGTGCCCTACGACGCCGCACGCGTGTCCCGGGAATGTCAGCATCCCGGCTGGGCGGGGGACGGTGCCCTGCACTGGACCGGCCAGCTCTGGCGCACCGGCACCGTGTCCAACGTCCGCATCTCGATCGGCCGGACGGCCGCGCTGGATCCGCGGGTGACGGTGCCGGAGCAGTCAGGCGCCTTCCGCCCCTTCTGGTCCCCGCAGTGGTCCACCCGGGCCGAGCTCGCGATCGCCCACGGCCCGTCGCAGGTCTCCGGGCCGAGCGGGGAATGGCTGCTGACCGACGGCCGTCGGCTGCTCGTCGAGCGCCCCGACGGCACCGGCGTCCTGCTCGACCTGGAGGAGCCGTACGAGCTGTTCCTCAACGGCTACTTCCCGGTCTACGAGAAGGACGATCTCCTGTCGATCGGCCTCGACCCCGCCCTCCGCCCCTGACGAAGGAAGGGCACCTTCTTAACGCTCTGCGTACAAGAAGGTGCCCTTCTTAACCGGAGCGCCGGATCACGGCACTCCCGGGATCAGCGTCCCCAGGTCACGGCACGAAGCGGGCCGGGCTGGGGAACGACTCGTTGTACAGCCGGTCCAGCGAGGTCACGAAGTACGTGTACCGCTGCCCGGCCACCGCCGAGGTGTCCGTGAAGGACGTGCTCCGGGTGGTGCCGACCAGGTTCGTCGCGTCGGCCAGGTCGCAGCCCGAGGGCAGCAGCTTCAGCCCGTCGAACCGGTAGACCGCGTACGACGCCGCCTCGCCGAACGGCTCGGCGCCGTCGGCCAGCGGCTGCCACTGCAGCGCCACCCCGGCGTCACCGCGCTCGGCCTTGGTCACGACCGGGAACAGCAGCGGCTTGCTGGGCAGGTGCGGCATGGCCGGCACGAGCGACGGCTTCGAGTAGTGCTCCGCCGCATACAGGTCGGTGGCCCCGATCCGGTTCGCCCGCACCTGCACCGCGCTGAAGTGCACGTTGCCGGCCACGTTGTAGTCGCGGTTGAACGTCAGGTGCCTGCTCATCTCGGCCGGGTCGAACCACGCCGCGGGCTGCCCCGCGGTCGCGATCTTGTAGTCGGCCTGGCCGATGTAGAGCTGCGTGTTCGTGCCCGTGACCACGTCCGACCACCACGGCACGAGCTTGGCGTAGTCGGCCACGGCCAGCCCGATGTTCCAGTACACCTGCGGCACGATGTAGTCCAGCCAGCCCTCCTTGACCCACTTGCGGGTGTCGGCGAAGTTGGCGTCGTAGGACTGGGTGCCGTTGGTCTCGGAGCCGAGCGGGTCGGCCGCCTTGTTGCGCCAGATGCCGAACGGGCTCACGCCGAACTTGACCCACGGCTTGGCGGCCTTGATCCGCTGGCTCATCTCGTGCACCAGCAGGTCGATGTTGTTGCGCCGCCAGTCGGCCTTGCTGGCGAAGCCGGCGCCGTACTGCTCGAACGTGGCCTGGTCGGGGAAGTCCTGACCGGCGGCCGGGTACGGGTAGAAGTAGTCGTCGAAGTGGACGCCGTCGATGTCGTAGTTCTCGACCGCGTGCATCATCGCGTTCTGGACGTGCTGCCGGACCTCGGGAATGCCGGGGTTGTAGTAGAGCCGGCTGCCCGCGGCGTTGACGGGGTAGGCCAGCGCCCACTCCGGGTGCTGGCGGGCGGGGTGGTCGGGGGCCAGGTTGTTCACGTCCGTGCCCGCGCCGAGCCCGCTCGCGCTGGTCGGCATCGAGATCCGGTACGGGTTGAACCAGGCGTGGAACTCGAGGTTGCGGGCGTGCGACTCCGCGACCAGGAAGGCCAGCGGGTCCCAGCCGGGGCTGACGCCGTCGCGCTTGCCGGTCAGCCATTCCGACCAGGGCTCGTACGGCGAGGGCCAGAACGCGTCGGCGGTCGGGCGGACCTGCACGACGACCGCGTTGTGGTTCAGGCGCTGCGCGAGGTCGAGCCAGGCCCGATACTCGGACTTGAGCGCCTCCTCGGCCTTGCCCGCGGCGCTCGGCCAGTCGATGTTGACCACGCTGGCGATCCACATGGCCCGGAACTGCCGCTTGGGCAGTGCGGGGTTGAGCGTGCAGTCCGCGGTCGCGGTGGGGGCCGGCGTCACGACGAGCGGCTCGGCCTGCGCGCCACCGGGGGCGAGCAGGGTGCCGAGCAGCGCCGTCGCGAACGCCGCCGCGATCAGTCTTCCGCGCATGAGAATTCCTCCGATAGTCATGTGCAGTACGAAGAAAACTTTCACCTCGTGCTCAAGAACGCAAGCCCCTCGATCCTTAAGGTTCCCGAGGATCGCTCACCTGCCGCTACGATCTGGCGGGCGGCGCGGGCCGCCTCGTGGACACGTGGGGAGCAGCAGCCATGTCCTACCCCGACTACCGGCGCGACGAGCCGGACGGCTACCCGCAGGACGCCTGGGGCCGCGACACCGAGTCCGGCCGGCACGGGCAGCAGGAGCCGCCGACGGGTGGGACATATCCCCAGCAATACGGATATCCCCAGCAGAACGTCGGTTATCCACAACAGGGTGGCTATCCACAGCAGAGCGGTTATCCACAGGCCGGTGGGCAGTCCGGATACGGCGCCCCCGCGCAGCCCGGCGGCTATCCACAGCAGGACCACCCCGTCTCCGGTGGTTATCCCCAGCCCGGTGGCAATCCCCAGGCCGGGGGATATCCACAGCCCGGGGGGTATGGTGCACCGCCCGGCCAGGGCGCCCAGGGCGGCTACGGCCAGCCGGGCGGGTACGGGCAGCCCGGCTACGGCGAGCAGGGCGGCTACGGCCGTCCCGGGACAACGGGTCAGGGACAGCCTGGCTACGGCCAGCCCGGAGGCTACGGCCAGCCCGAGCCGGGCCGCCAGGGCGGCTACGCGCAGCCTGGCGGCCGCTCGGGCGGTGCTCCCGCCTACGGGCAGCCCGGCGGCCGTTCCGAGCCGGGCGGCTTCCTGGACGGCGCGGACGGTGACTACGACGACCCGTTCCCCGACCACAAACCCCGCAACAAGCGCCGCTACGAGCCGGAGCCCTCGCCGCGCAAGTCCCGCAAGGGCCTGTGGATCACGCTGGTCGTGCTGCTGGTGGTGTGCGGCGGCGGTGGCGCCGCGGGGGCGTACTTCGTGCTGAGCGGGGTCAAGGAGAAGGTCGACGAGGCCGCGAGCATCTCGGTGAAGGAGCCCGCGCAGCTCGGCGGGCGGGAGAAGAACACCACGCCCGAGCTGGTGAAGCTGGCCGACCAGATGCGCACGGAGATGTCGAAGGACCTGCCGAACATGACCGGCGCCGCGGCGGCGTACTACGGCACGCTGGAGGAGAAGAACCTGGCCATGGTCTTCGCGGCGGCGGTGCTGAACCCGAGCCCCGAGAGCGCCATGAAGGCGTTCACCGAAGGCCTGGGCGGCGAGCTCGGCGTCAGCGGCGAGTGGGCGGAGGTCCCGCCGGGCCCGCTCGGCGGCCTGGCCAGGTGCGCGTCGGCGACGATCGAGAAGATGCCGGTCGCGATCTGCGTGTGGAGCGACGGCGGCAGCCAGGGCGCGATCATCTACTACCAGAAGAAGGCCGACGAGGTGAAGGACAAGTTCGCCGGCGATCGGGCCCAGCTCGAGACCCGCCTCGAGCCCGAGGACTGACAGGCTGCGGTACGGAAAGGCCCCGCTCAGGAGAGCGGGGCCTTTCTCAGCGAACGTGCCGGGCGGTCAGAGGATCGTCCAGGTGTCGCCGGAGTTGAGCAGGGCGGCGAGGTCGGCCTCGGGCTCGCCGGCCTTGGCCTTGGCCGCGTCGAGCTGGTTGCGCACCAGCTCGTCGTACGACGGGCGGCGCACCGAGCGGAACACGCCCACCGGGGTGTGCCGCAGGTCCGGCCCGGCCAGCCGGGACAGCGCGAACGCGTACGCCGGGTCCTCGGCGTGGGCGTCGTGCACCAGCACCTCGGCCGGGTCGACGTCGGCCTTCTCCCGCACGGCCAGCCCGAAGCTGCCCGCCGGGTGGGTCACCACGTGCGAGCCGTCGTTGCCGAGCGTGATCGGCTGCCCGTGCTCCAGCCGGATCAGGTGCGCGTCGCGGGTCTCCGGGTCCTTGAGCACCTCGAACGCGCCGTCGTTGAAGATGTTGCAGTTCTGGTAGATCTCCACGAAGGCGGAGCCCTGGTGCTCGGCGGCCTGGCGCAGCACCGACTGCAGGTGCTTGCGGTCGGAGTCGATGGTGCGGGCCACGAACGAGGCCTCGGCGCCCAGCGCCAGCGAGATCGGGTTGAACGGCGCGTCGGACGAGCCGCCCGGCGTCGACTTCGTGATCTTGCCAAGCTCGCTGGTGGGCGAGTACTGCCCCTTGGTCAGGCCGTAGATCTTGTTGTTGAACAGCAGGATCTTCAGGTTGACGTTCCGGCGCAGCGCGTGGATCAGGTGGTTGCCGCCGATGGACAGCGCGTCGCCGTCACCGGTCACCACCCACACGGTCAGGTCCGGGCGCGACACCGACAGGCCGGTGGCGATCGCCGGGGCGCGGCCGTGGATCGAGTGCATGCCGTACGTGTTCAGGTAGTACGGGAAGCGCGAGGAGCAGCCGATGCCGGAGACGAAGACCGTGCGCTCGCGAGGGATGCCCAGCTCGGGCAGGAAGGTCTGCATCGCGGCCAGGATCGCGTAGTCCCCGCACCCGGGGCACCAGCGCACCTCCTGGTCGGACTTGAAGTCCTTCGCCGACAGCTGGACCGGCACCGCGTTAGACATTCTTGATCACTTCCTCGAGCATGGTCTCCAGCTGGGTGGAGGTGAAGGGAAGACCACGGACCTGGTTGTAGCTCACGATGTCGACCAGGTAGCGCGCCCGGAGCACCTGCGCGAGCTGGCCCAGGTTCATCTCGGGCAGGACCACCTTGTCGTACGCCGCCAGCACCTCGCCCAGGTTCTTCGGCAGCGGGTTGAGGTGCCGCAGGTGGGCCTGCGCGACGTGCACCCCGCGCTGGCGCAGCGCACGCGCCGCGGCGCCGATCGGGCCGTAGGTCGAGCCCCAGCCCAGCACCAGCACCTTCGCCTCGCCCGACGGGTCCTCGACCACCACGTCCGGCACGTCGATCGCCTCGATGCGGGCGGCCCGGGTGCGCACCATGAAGTCGTGGTTGGCCGGGTCGTAGGAGATGTCACCGGTCTTGTCGGCCTTCTCCAGGCCGCCGATGCGGTGCTCCAGGCCCGGCGTGCCCGGCACGGCCCACGGGCGGGCCAGCGTCTGCGGATCGCGCAGGTACGGGTAGAACTTGCCGTCCTCGCCGTTGGGGCCGGACGCGAACTCGACCCGCAGGTCCGGCAGGTCGCTGATCTCCGGCAGCAGCCACGGCTCGGAGCCGTTGGCGACGTAACCGTCGGACAGCAGGATGACCGGGGTGCGGTAGGTCAGCGCGATGCGGCAGGCCTCGATCGCGGCGTGGAAGCAGTCGACCGGCGACTGCGCGGCCACCACCGCGACCGGCGCCTCGCCGTGCCGGCCGTGCAGCGCCATGCTCAGGTCGGCCTGCTCGGTCTTGGTGGGCAGACCGGTGGACGGCCCGGCCCGCTGCACGTCCACGACCACCAGCGGCAGCTCCAGCGCCACCGCCAGCGAGATGGTCTCGCTCTTGAGCGCCACGCCGGGACCGCTGGTGCTGGTCACGCCCAGCGCGCCGCCGTACGACGCGCCCAGCGCGACGCCGACCGCGGCGATCTCGTCCTCGGCCTGCACCGTGGTCACGCCGAACTTCTTGTGCTTGCTCAGCTCGTGCAGGATGTCCGAGGCCGGGGTGATCGGGTATGCCCCGAGCACGACCGGTAGCTGGGCCCGCACGCCCGCGGCCACCAGGCCCAGCGCGAGCGCCGTGTTGCCGGTGATGTTGCGGTAGTTGCCGGGCGCCATCTGCGCCGGGGGCACCTCGTAGCGCACCGCGAAGCTCTCGGTGGTCTCGCCGAAGCTCCAGCCCGCCTCGAAGGCGGCCTTGTTGGCGGCGACCAGCTCGGGCCGGGCGGCGAACTTGCGCTCCAGGAACGCCATGGTCGACGCGTGCGGCCGCGAGTAGAGCCAGCTCAGCAGGCCGAGGGCGAACATGTTCTTGGCGCGCTCGGCGTCCTTCTTGCTGACCGCGTGGTCGGCCAGCGCACCCACGGTCATGCTGGTCAGCCCGACCTTGTGCACGTCCCAGCCGGCGAGCGAGCCGTCCTCGAGCGGGTTGCCGTCGTAGCCGACCTTCTGCAGGTTGCGCTTGGTGAACTCGTCGGTGTTGACGATGATCGTGCCGCCCTTGGGCAGGTCGGCGAGGTTCGCCTTGAGCGCCGCCGGGTTCATCGCGACCAGCACGTTCGGCGCGTCGCCGGGCGTGAGGATGTCGTAGTCGGCGAAGGCCACCTGGAAGCTGGAGACGCCGGGCAGCGTGCCGGCAGGCGCGCGGATCTCCGCCGGGAAGTTCGGCAACGTGGAGATGTCGTTGCCGAGCTGGGCGGTCTCCGACGTGAACCTGTCGCCGGTGAGCTGCATGCCGTCGCCCGAGTCACCCGCGAAGCGGATCACCACCCGGTCGAGCTGGTGGATCTCCTTTGCGGGATGCCCGGGCTCGCTGAGCTGACCGGCGGGGCCGGTGCCCTCACGATGTTCGGCCACTGGACGCGACCTCCTGCTTGGGGTGGTGTGCTGTCACTTCTCGATTAAGGTCAGCCTACGTCGGAGGTAGGGAATCGGGGTGACACGGCCCCCCCAGCGAAACCGTGCTGAACGTGATAAACACGACAGCACCCAGGGGGACGGGTCGCGTACATCACTGACCCGTCCCACAAAGTGGCACACCGGCGCTAACTCGTGAATGAGGTCCCGTTCCACCGGAACGTGGTCGTCCGGTTCAGCTCATTCAGCCGTCCGTGGTCCACGCTCAGGCCGCCCGCGACCACCCGCCAGTAGCTGACGAGGTAGTCCTCCGGCGGGGTGGGCACCCGGGCCAGCGCCCGCCAGCCGTCCGGTGCCAGGCCGAACAGCACCAGGTTCTCGCTGGGTTGCACGTCGGCCGTGGCTCCCGGGGTGTCGTCGACCGCGCACGCCACCCGCAGCAGCAGGTAGGGCGGCCGGGCCGGATCGAGCCGCACCAGGTACGGGCCGTTCGACGGCGCCCCCGGCATCAGCGTCCACTCGCGGTCCCCACCGTCGGCGATGCCGTCCGCGTCGAACACCGGGCGCACCTCGCCGACGGGCGGCGGCAGGTCGTTGCACCGCAGGTCCCCGGCGACGGGGGTCAGGTCCAGGCGGCGGCCCTCCACGGTCGGCAGCACCGGCGGGTACGCGGCCGACACGTCCACCGGCGCGAACGCCTTCCCGGTCCACCGGAAGCCGTACACCATCCCGATCCGGTAGTCGGTGATCCTGCCGTGCCACGGGTGGTTCTCGACGTAGAGGACCTGGTCGGCGATCCACGTGCCCGGGTAGCTGGCGCCGCGGTCGCCGGCCCAGCCCAGGGCGCGCAGCCGCCCGCCCGCCTCCCGGGTGACCACCAGCAGGTGCGACTTGCCGTCCCCGCTGTCCTCCTCGCTGTCCCAGCACGCCGCCCCGAGCACGGCCTCGGCCGCGCCGTCGCCGGTCAGGTCCCCGTAGACGACGTCGCCGACGTCGATGGTGATGCGCGGATAACCGGCCGGGGCGGCCACGGGCTGGACGCCGTCGGGCACCCGCGCCGGGCGGGTGCGGAACGTCAGCTGCCCGGAGGGGCAGTCCGGGGCGGCGGGCACGGTGATCGTCGCGCGCCGCCAGTCCGTCTTCAGGATCGGGTCGCCCGCGTTCACCGTGGTCACCGGCGCGGGGCTGGGCGGCGGCGCGCTCGGCAGCGGGGTGCCCGAGGGAGCGGCGCTCGGGCTGGGGCTCGGCGTCTGCGCGGGCGGCGTCGGGCCGGGCCACACCGGGCCGACGACCCGGATCGCGAACACGGCTACCAGGGCGCACACGGCCGCTGCCGCGGCGGCCAGCGTGCCGTTGCGGACCCGGCGGCGCCGGTCGCCGCGCTGCCGCACGCTGTCCGGCGGCACCGGCTCGCCGCCTCGGGAGTGCTCGCCCAGCAGCGCGGCCAGCTCGGTGCGCCCGCGGTGCAGCCAGGACTTCACGGTGCCCGCGGGCACGCCCATCTCGCGGGCCACCTCGTTCACCGGCAGGTCGACCAGGTGGTGCAGCACGATCGCCTGCCGCTGGTCCATCGGCAGCGCCCGCAGCGCGGCCACCAGCGCCACGTGCTCCGCGTCGGCCGGGGCCACGTCCACCGGGCGCATCCGGATCAGGTGCGCGGCAGCCGTGCGCAGGTTGCGCCAGCGGGAGCGGGCCAGGTTGACCGTCACCCGGTACACCCACGCGCCCGGGTTGTCGTACGCGGAGATCTCCGCCCAGCGCTGCCAGGCCCGGCAGTACGCCTCCTGCGCGAGGTCCTGCGCCTCGCCCCGGTCACCGGTGAGCCCGAACGCGACGGCCACGGTGCCGGCGTAGTTCGCCCGGTAGAACGAGTCGAAGTCGGCGGCGGCGAGCGCCCGGCGGCCGGCGGGCCGGGGCGCCCGCAGCGGCAGGGCGGGTTGCGGGGCGGGCATCGTCATGCAGGGTCACACACGATGCCCCGCCGGGCGGTTGCATGAATCCCAACCGTTATCGCCGGCGGTTAGGCTGCCATCGTGGACGGTTACCTCGACGCGTACGCGACGGTGGCGCTGCTGCTGCTGGTGGGCGTTCTGATCATCGGCGGCGCGTTCGGGGCCAACCGGCTGCTGCGCCCGTCCCGGCCCAACCCGGCCGCGGGCAAGCACGACACGTACGAGTGCGGCCTCGACCCGGTCGAGGGCGGCTGGGCACAGATGCAGATTCGTTATTACATCTACGCCTACCTGTACGTGCTGTTCGCGGTCGAGGCCGTGTTCCTGTTCCCGTGGGCCGTCGTGTACGTCCGGTCGGGCCTCGCCGTCGTCGTCGAGATGGCGATTTTCGTCGCCGTGCTGGCGTTGGGCCTGCTCTACGCCTGGCGCAAGAACGCGCTCCGGTGGCTCTGACCCCCGCTCGGGGCCGGTGCTTACCGGTGAGTAATGAGCCGGACAGCCCGCGTGTCACCGGCCGGACAGCTCGGGTGGCAGGGTCGCGCTAAAGCGCCACTCGTGCCACGATCGGGGGCGTGGACAACGTGCTGTTGCTGATCGTCGTCGCGCTCACCGTGGGCGCCGTGGTGTTCGGGGTGATGACGCTGGTCACCGGGGGTGACCCGGGCCTGGCGCCGGCCGAGCCGGACGAACGGGCCACACCGTTGCCCGCCGACCGCCCGCTCGTTGAGGGCGACGTGTCCCGGGTGACTTTCGACCCGACCTGGCGCGGCTACCGCATGGCGCAGGTCGACCAGACGCTGCGCCGGCTGGCGTACGACATCGGCTACAAGAGCGAGCTGATCCAGGTGCTGGAGGCCGAGGTCACCGCGCTGCGCGAGGGCCGCCTCGACGACGCCGACACGCTCTCCCGCGCCCGCGCCAGCGCGCTCGGCCAGGTCACCGGCGTCACGGCCGCCCCCGCCGGCGAGCCCGCCGCGGCCGGCGACACCGAAGGCGAGCCCGCCGAGATCAGGCCCGCCGCTGAGGCGGATGCGGCCGAGCCGCCCGCGGACGAGCCCGAGCACGACACGGACACCCCCGAGGCCACCAGCACCGACCCGGCGGCGGCCGGCGAGCCGGTCCGGCGGTGACGGCGCCCGACCCAGCGGCCCCGGGCGCGGGAGAGGTCACCGCCACGGTGATCGTCGCCGCGCCCGCCGAGCGGGTGTTCGCCGCCTTCACCGCCTGGGAGCGGCAGGGCGACTGGATCCCGCTGACCAAGGTGCGCGTGGTCGAGGGCGACGGCGGCGAGGGCACCGTCATCGAGGCGGTCACCGTGGCCGGCCCGGCGGTGCTGCGCGACGAGATGCGCGTCGTCAAGCTGGACCCGCCGTACGAGGTGCGCGTCGTGCACCAGGGCCGGGTGCTGCGCGGGCCGGGCGTCATGCGCTGCACCCCGATGGGCGGCGACCGCACCCAGGTGGTCTGGCACGAGTGGTTCCACCTGCCCGGCGGGGTCGCCGGCAAGATGGCCTGGCCCCTGCTCTGGCCCGGCTCCAAGGTCAGCCTGAAGCAGGCCCTGAAGCGCTTCGCCCGCCTGGTGGAGTCCGGCCGCCTCCCGTGACGCCCCGCGGATCCCGCCCTTGATCGTCCGACTTGCCCGGCACATGGGCGTATCTTCGACGCCCTTTCGCCCATGTGCCTGGCAAGTCGAGGGATCTAGGCGGGGCGCTCCGGGTCGGCCGGGGACCAGCCGGGGCCGCGGAGCAGGGTGGCGGGCCACTGGGTGACGCGGCGGTGGCGCAGGTCGCGGAGGATGGCGGCGTACTCGTGGTAGGCCACGCGCAGCGGGTTGTGGGTCTCGATGTTCTTGGTGAGGCCGTACACCGGGCGCACCGTCTCCGGGGCGAACGAGCCGAACATGCGGTCCCAGATGATCAGGATGCCGCCGTAGTTGCGGTCCAGGTAGCTGCCCTGTGAGGCGTGGTGCACGCGGTGGTGCGAGGGCGTGTTGAACACGAACTCGAACGGCCGCCACATCCGGTCGATGCGCTCGGTGTGGATCCAGAACTGGTACAGCAGGTTGATGCCGCCGCAGAAGCCGACGATGAGCGGGTCGACGCCGACCGCGACCAGCGGCAGGTAGAACATGAAGCCGGTGAAGCCGGTCCAGGACTGACGCAGCGCCGTGGACAGGTTGAACGCCCGGGACGAGTGGTGCACCACATGCGAGGCCCACAGCAGGCGGATGACGTGGTGGCCGCGGTGCGACCAGTAGTAGCAGAAGTCCTGCGCGATCAGGAACAGCGGCAGCGCCCACCAGGCGAACGGGATGCGCAGCGGGGTCAGCTCGAAGACCGCCGCGTTGGCCAGGCCGATGCCCAGTCCCCACAGGACGTCCCAGCCGAGGCTGCCCAGGCCCATGCCGATGCTCGTGGCGCTGTCCTTCAGCCCGTACCCGATCTCGTCCTCGTCGGGGTGGAACCAGTAGGACACCCGTTCGAGGACCATGAGCAGAATGAACAGCGGCACCGAGTACAGCACCACAGGTGGGAAGTCCGGGAGCGTCATGGGTTCCGAAGGCTATTCGCGTTCGGGTAAGGGGGCAAGAGGGTGAACGACCTCATCGTCGGCGAGGACGGCAGGGCCCGCTGCGCGTGGGCGGCGAGCGCTCCGGAGTACCGGACGTATCACGACGAGGAGTGGGGCACGCCGCTGCGCGGCGACGACGCCCTGTTCGAGCGGGTGAGCCTGGAGGCGTTCCAGTCCGGCCTGTCCTGGATCACGATCCTGCGCAAGCGGCCCGCGTTCCGGGCGGCGTTCGCCGGGTTCCATATCGAGACCGTGGCCGGGTTCGGGTCCGCCGATGTGGACCGGCTGCTCGCCGACGCGGGCATCGTGCGCAACCGCTCCAAGATCGAGGCGACGCTGCACAACGCGCGGGTGGTGCTGGGGCTGCCCGGCGGGCTGAGCGCGCTGCTGTGGTCGTACGCCCCCGATCCGGCGCGGCGGCCGCGCCCGGCCACCCGGGCCGACGTGCCCGCCGTCACGGCCGAGTCGACCGCCATGGCCAAGGACCTGAAGAAGCGCGGCCTGCGTTTCGTCGGGCCCACCACCGCGTACGCGCTGATGCAGGCCACCGGCATGGTCGACGATCATCTGGCGGGCTGCCACGTCGCCGCGAAACGCCTGTGATGGGATGAACGGGTGCGTAGGGAGTGGCTGGTCAGCGTCGCGTTGCCGATCGAGGCGGAGTCCCCGGAGGAGGCCGTCCGGGAATACTGGCGGTACGTCACCGAGCTGGGCCCGGACGAGCTGCCCGCCTACGTCTGGCCCGCCGGTGACGAACTGCGGATGACCGCGTACGTCACCGACGGCGTCGCGCCCCTGGACCCCGAAGAGGACTGAACCGCGACGGCTGCGGGACAGGGCTCAGGCGCCGTGGAAGACGGGCTTCTGCTTGCCGACGAAGGCGTGGGTGCTGTCGCGGTGGTCGGCGGTGCGGCCGGCGACGGTCTGCGCGGCGAGTTCGATGTCGAGCGCGTCGGCGAGGGTGCCGGTGGCGCCGTGCAGCAGCTCGCGTTTGATCTGGCCGTACGCCACGGTGGGCCCGGCCGCGAGGCGGGCGGCCAGCTCCTGCGCGGTGGGCAGCACCTGCTCGTCGTCCTCGACCAGCCGGGTCAGCAGGCCCAGCCGGGCGGCCTCGGCGGCGGGCACCGGCTCGGCGAGCAGCAGCAGCTCGGCGGCCTTGGCGCTGCCCACCATGCGGGGCAGCGTCCACGAGACGGCGGTGTCGGCGGCCAGGCCGACCCGGGCGAAGGCCATCAGGTACGACGTCGACGGGCCGCCGATGCGCAGGTCGGACAGGAACGCCAGGCCCGCGCCGGCGCCCGCGGCCGCGCCGCGCACCGCGGCGACCACCGGCTTGGGTAGCTCGGCCAGGGCCAGCGCGAGCGGGTTGTAGTGCTTCTCGACGGTGTCCAGCGGAGCGTCCCCGCCCAGCGCGGCGACGTGCTCGCGCAGGTCCTGCCCGACACAGAAGGCGCGGCCGGCGCCGGTCAGCACCACGGCCCGGCAGCCGGCGTCGGCGGCCAGCTCCAGGAAGGTCTCCCGCAGCGCCTCCTTGAGCGCGACGTCCAGCGAGTTCAGCGACTCGGGACGGTTCATCGTGACGGTGACGACGCCCTCGGCGCGGTCGACGAGCAGCGGTGCGGACATCAGCTCTCCCTGAGGCAGTGATCGACGAAACGGTCGGCGGCGGGCCGCAGCCGGGCGGCCTGCCGGTCGAAGAACGCGGCCGCGGCGGTGCCGGGCCAGTCGGGGGGCAGCAGCGAGGCGGGCAGCTGCGGGTCGCGGAAGAGGAACGCCCGCCAGGCGTGCACGAGGGCGCACCGGGCGGCGTACGCGGTGCGGTCGTCGGTCAGTCGGGTCACCGCGCTCACCACCGGGCTTAGCTGGGCGACGAACCCGGCGTACGCGGCACCGACCGCGGACACGTTCCACGCTCTCATGATCAGCCGCCGGGCGCCCGTCTCCCCGCCGACGTGCGCGGCGGAGAAGCGCTCGAAGCGGACTCCGGCGTCGGTGAGCAGCTGGTCCGTCTCACCGGCGGGGCGGGCGGCGAGCCACACCCCGGTCTCCAGCCGGCCGTACCCGAGGAACGTCAGGTCGGCGGAGAGCCGGTCGCGCTCGGCCCGCGCCTCGGGCGGGGTGACCACCAGCAGGTCGAAGTGGCCGTCCCAGGAGCTGCGACCGGTGCGGTAGATGCGCGCGGCGGCCTCGTCGAGCCGGCGCACCGCACGCGGGGTGAGCTGGTAGCCGGGTCCGGCCTCCAGACGCACCGGGGCGAGCCAGCCCTGTCGCACCATGCGGGACACCGCCGTACGCACCGCCGGTGCGGCGATGCCGAGCGGCGCGAGCAGCCGGATGAGGGCCGCGATGGTGGCCCGGCCGCCGCGTTGCCGCAGGTGATCGCCGTAGAGGTCGAATAGTGCGGAACGGGCCTGCATGAGGGGTGATTGTGACAGATGTGAACTGCGCTGGCGAGATGATGTCACAACGTGACCGGCCCGGTTTGGGCTTAACGGAGTCCATCAGGGAAAATCATTGGTCGGCACCCGAACGTGTGGTCCCACCCAACCACGCGGGGTGCCGGAAGGCGTACACCGGTGACGCGTCGTGACCGGCCGTGGAAACGCGGCCCCGCGATGTTTCGGCGGTCGAGCAGGCGGGGAGACCCGCCGAGTCTTGCATTCCATCCCGGGTGCAGAACTGGCAAGTCTGAGGGGAGACACACATGGCGGCGATGAAGCCGCGGACGGGCGACGGTCCGCTGGAGGTCACGAAAGAGGGCCGGGGAATCGTCATGCGCGTGCCGCTGGAAGGCGGCGGGCGGCTTGTGGTGGAGATGACACCAGACGAGGCCACTGCCCTTGGCGAGGCGCTCAAGCTGGCCGTCGGCTGACAAACGGGACCGGCCGGCGCCGGTGGTGCGCCCGCCGGCGGCCCGTCTCCGCGACGGCCGCCAGGCGTTCCACTGGCCCCACCCGGCCGAACCCGACCCACCCCTCCCCGGCACGGCGTCCTCGCCCGGCGCGGACGCCTCGCCGTTCACACCCCCCGCAGTAACACCCTCCTGACCAGCGGGAACCATCCCCGTCCCGATTCCGCCGCGGCCACGGCGAACCCCCGCGGGACGGGGCGCGCACACCTGCCTCCGTCGCGGCCGGCGCCGGGGGCGGCGCGATAGGGTCAGGCGGTCGGCGGTGTGAACGCCCTCGGTACAGGCTGTGAAGGGGCAGGTAATGATCTCGATTCGTCTGGACGGCGCGGCGAGCGCGGCCGGAACCGTCGCGTGCCCGGTGGGCGCCGCCGAGGGCGACAGCCCGCTGGGCACGCCGCTGGCCGTGCTGCCCGCCGAGATCCGCGCCGAGGTCGAGGCGTACCTTGCCGCCACCGAGCACAAGGGCGCGCCCGGCACGGTCCAGACGCTGCCCCGCCCGCTGCGCGAGCCGGCGAAGGTGCTGCTCGTGGGCGTCGGTGCGGGCGACGAGGCGGGCTGGCGCGCGGCCGGCGCGGCGCTGGCGCGTGCCGCCGCCAAGGAGCCGGCGCTGACCGTGCCCGTGCCCGCCGACCTGTCCGAGGCCGCGCTGCGCGGGCTCGCCGAGGGCCTGTGGCTCGCGTCCTACCGGTTCGCCCTGACCGAGGAGAAGGCCGAGGCCGCGCCGAAGCTGGCCGAGGTCGTGGTGGCGCTGGACGCCAGGCCCGAGCGGGAGGCGGCGCTGGCCGCCGCGCGCATCGTGGCCGGCCACACCCGCTTCGCCCGCGACCTCACCAACACCCCGTCGGTGGTCAAGACGCCCGAATGGTTCGTACGCCAGGTGCGCGAGCGGGCCGGGGACGGCGTCACGGTGACCGTGCGCGAACAGGCGCAGCTGGCGGCCGAGGGCTTCGGCGGCATCCTCGCCGTCGGCGGCGGCTCCGTCAACGAGCCGCGCCTGCTGGAGCTGACCTGGGCGCCGGAGGGCGCGACCCGGCACGTGGTGCTGGTCGGCAAGGGCATCACGTACGACACCGGCGGCATCGACATCAAGCCCACCGAGGCGATGCAGCTGATGCGCAAGGACATGGGCGGCGCGGCCGCGGTCGTCGGCACCCTGCTCGCCGTCGCCGAGCTGAAGCTGCCGGTCAAGGTCACCGCGCTGGCCCCGCTGGCCGAGAACATGGTCTCCGGCTCGTCCTGGCGGCAGGGCGACGTCGTCACCCACTACGGCGGCCTCACCTCCGAGGTGCGCAGCACCGACGCCGAGGGCCGGGTCGTGCTCGGCGACGCGATGGCGTACGCGGTCAAGAACCTCTCCCCGGACCTGCTCGTCGACCTCGCCACGCTGACCGGGGCGTCCCGCATCGCGCTGGGCAAGAAGACCGCCGCCCTGTTCGGCGCCGACGACGAGCTGGTCGCGGCGCTCAGCGCGGCCGCAGCGGACGCGGGCGAGCAGGTGTGGCGCCTGCCGCTGGCCGACGAGTACGCCGCCGACGTCAAGTCGGACCTCGCCGACCTGGACAACGCGGCCGGCAACCCCGGCACCATCACCGCCGCGCTCTACCTGCGCGAGTTCGCCGGCGACCGGCGGGACCGCTGGATCCACATCGACATGTCCTCGCCGGCCTGGTCCGCCGCCCCCGACGCCGAGCTGGCCAAGGGCGCCACCGGCTGGGGCGTGCGTACCCTCACCCGCTGGCTCACCACCCTCTGACGAAGGAAGGGCACCTTCTTATCGTTTTCCGTAGAGGAAGGTGCCCTTCTTAACGTCCGCCGGGGCGGTGGCGCCGGATTCGGCGGGTCGGGGGTTGGCGATCTCGCCATGATCGCGGTTTCGTGTCAAAACCTCTGCTCAGACCGCATTTCTCGACACGAAACAGCGATCATCAGGCCGCAGGCCGCAGGCCGCAGCGGCGGGAGCGGCTCAGACCCGGACGGCGGCCAGGAGGCCCTCGCCCAGGGGCAGCACCGCGGGCTGCCACAGCTCGCTGTCGCGCACGCTCTGCGCCAGCTCGCGCACCGTGAACACATCGCGCCCGCTGGTCAGCACGCCGTGCAGCACCACCAGGCCGCCGGGCCGCAGCAGCCGCGCGGCGGCGTCGACGAACGCGGCGTACTCGGTCGCATCGGCGTCGACGAAGATCAGGTCGTACGCCCCGTCGGCCAGCCGGGGCAGCACCTCCAGCGCCCGCCCGGTGATCACCCGGGCCCGCGAGCTGGAGAAACCGGCCTCGACGAACAGCCGCCGGGCCATGCGCTGGTGCTCGGCCTCCAGGTCGATCGTGGTGAGCACGCCGTCGGGGCGCATGCCGCGCAGCAGCCACAGCCCGCTGACCCCGGTGCCCGTGCCGATCTCGACGACCGCCTTCGCCCCGCAGGCGGCGGCCAGCATGCGCAGGGCCGCGCCGGCCGACGGCGCGACGGGGTGCAGGCCCACCTCGACGGCCAGTCCGCGCGCGGTTTGCGCGATCACATCCTCGGGGACGAACGTCGCGACGAAGTCGCCCGCGCTGCCGGCCTGCCGATGCAGCGTCGTCATTGATGCACCTTCCGTGAACAGTGAATTCTCACGTTGAAACCGTGCCATCCTGAAGCCGGGGAACGGACGGAGGGCAGGTCAGTGACCGACGGCTGGGGTTATCGCCGGCCGGATGACGACGACTGGACGGCGACGCAGCAGACGCCGCCGGCCGTCGCACCGCCGGCGTCGTTTTGGTGGTCCGATGCGCTCAACGATCCGTGGCGCGATCCGCACTCGCCGGTGGCGCTCGTGCCACCCGCCGAGCGCGTGTCCGCACCCGTGCCGGAGCCGTTGGCCGAGCCCGACCCTACCCGACGTCGTACGTTGTGGACAGTCGCCGGAGTGGCCGTCCTCGCGGGCGTACTGGCCGGGGTCCTCGGCGGGGCGATGGGGGTGCGCTTCAGCGACGACCGGGCCGTCGCCCCCTCCGTTCTCGGCCAGGCCGCCGCGACCCCGCAGCGCGCCCCCGATTCGCTGGCCGCCGTGGCCAGGATGGTGCTGCCCAGCGTGGTCACCATCCGGGTCCCGGTGGAGGGCAGCGTGTCGCTCGGCTCGGGCTTCGTGGCCAGCGCCGAGGGGCACATCATCACCAACGACCACGTCGTGTCCGGCGGGTCCGGAGTGGCGAGCGTCATATTCGACGACGGCACCAGCTCGCCCGCGAAGGTGATCGGCGCCGACCCGGAGTCGGACGTGGCGGTGCTGCAGGTGCAGCGCAAGGGCGTACGCCCGGCGCTGCTCGGCGACTCCGACGCGGTCGTGGTCGGCGACCCGGTCGTCGCGGTCGGCTCGCCGCTGGCGCTGCGCGGCACGGTCACCGCGGGCATCGTCAGCGCCCTGGACCGGCCCATCGCCACCAACACCGACGACGGCGGGAACAGGTACTACGCCGCGATCCAGACCGACGCGGCGGTCAACCACGGCAACTCCGGCGGGCCGCTCGTGGACGCCGCGGGGCAGGTCGTCGGGATCAACGCCGTCATCAAGTCGATGGGCGGCAGCGAGGAGTCGGCGGGCAACATCGGCCTGGCCTTCGCGATCCCGATCAACCACGCCCGGCGCGTCGCCGATGAGATCATCTCGGACGGCCGGGCGCACCGTACCGTGATCGGCGCGGAGGTCGAGGAGGCGTTCCGCGGGCCCGCGGGCGGGGTGCGGCTGGGCGAGGTGGTGGCCGCCGGGCCGGCGGCCGAGGCGGGCCTGCGCCAGGGTGACGTGGTGACGAGCTTCGGCGGACGGCCGCTCAGCGAGCCCACGGACCTCATCGCACTTGTGCGGAAAACTGCACCGGGTGAGGTGGTCCAGGTGGCCTACAAACGCGGTCCTACCAGCCATAACGCGTCCGTGACACTCGTCGCTGACGCCGACTGAGGGGTGGCCTGTCCGGCGGTGCCGCACGTACCCTTGCGACGTCGGGCACACCTCGGGAGGCAGCGGTGTTTGAGAATCTGAACAGCTGGGAGTTCATCGCGCTCCTGCTGCTCGCACTGTTGATCTTCGGAGAGCGGCTGCCCAAGGTGATCAGCGACGGCATGCGGATGCTGCGCAACCTGCGCGCCATGGCCACCAATGCCACCGGCGACCTGAGCCGCGAGCTGGGCACCGACATCAAGCTGGAAGACCTCAACCCCAAGGCGTTCGTACGCAAGCACCTGCTCAGCGAGGAGGACGAGGCGGCCCTGCGCAAGCCGCTGACCGGCCTCTACGACGACCTCAAGGGGGAGCTGAACACGGTGAACAAGCTCGGCGCCGACGCCAAGGCCAACGTCAACGCCATGGCCGCCACCCCCGGCGGCGCGACGTCGTCCACCGCGTCCCCGGCCCCGTCCGCCGCCCGCTTCGACGACGCCACCTGACCCGCACCCCGCCGCCCCGGCGCGGTCACGCCGCCCCGGCGCGCTAGATCATCCAACTTGCCAGGCAGGTGGGCGAAAGCGTGCCCAAGATACGCCCGGGTGCCAGGCAAGTCGGACGATCATGGCCGGGGCCCCGGGGACGATCATGGCCCGGCCTCCGGGAGGGAGGCGCGGGCCATGGTGGCGCACGGTCAGCGCTTGGCGGGGGAGAGGCCGAGGGAGCGGCCGACCAGGGATTCGCGGCGGACGGCCAGGCGGTCGGCGACCGCGTTGAGGGCGCTGCCGGCGGGGGAGTCGGGGGCGCCGAGCACCACGGGGGTGCCCTCGTCGCCGGCCTCGCGTACGCCGGTGTCCAGCGGGATCTGGCCGAGCAGCGGGACCGACGCGCCGGTGAGGCGGGTCAGCGAGTCCGCGACGGTCTGCCCGCCGCCCGCGCCGAAGACCTCCATCCGGCTGCCGTCGGGCAGCTGGAGCCAGGACATGTTCTCCACGACGCCGACCAGGCGCTGGTGGGTCTGCAGGGCGATCGCGCCGGCCCGCTCGGCGACCTCGGCGGCCGCGGCCTGCGGCGTGGTGACCACCAGGATCTCGGCGGTGGGCAGCAGCTGGGCCAGCGAGATGGCGATGTCGCCGGTGCCCGGCGGCAGGTCGAGCAGCAGCACGTCCAGGTCGCCCCAGTACACGTCGGCGAGGAACTGCTGCAGCGCGCGGTGCAGCATCGGCCCGCGCCACACCACCGCGGCGTTGCCGCTGGTGAACATGCCGATCGAGATGACCTTCACGCCGTGCGCCTGCGGCGGCATGATCATGTCCTCGACCTGGGTGGGGCGGCCCTCGACGCCGAGCATGCGGGGCACCGAGTGGCCGTAGATGTCGGCGTCGACCACGCCGACGGACAGGCCCCGGGCGGCCAGCGCGGCGGCCAGGTTGACGGTGACGCTGGACTTGCCGACGCCGCCCTTGCCGGAGGCGACGGCGTACACGCGGGTGCGGCTGCCGGGCTGCGCGAACGGGATCACGGGCTCGGCCGCGGCGCCGCCGCGCAGCTTCTTCTGCAGGTCCTGGCGCTGGTCGGGGCTCATCACGCCGAAGTCGATCTCGACGGCGGTGATGCCGTCGACCGTGGTCGCGGCGGCGGTGATGTCGGTGCGCAGGGTGTCCTTGAGCGGGCAGCCGGCGACGGTCAGCAGGATGCGGACGTGGGCCACGCCCGCGTCGACCTTCACCGACTCGACCATGCCGAGTTCGGTGATGGGTCGCTTGATCTCCGGGTCGTTGACGGAGGCGAGTGCGGCGAGAACGGCCTGCTCGTCGGCGTGCACAGCGGTGGACATGGGGCCATGCTACCCGCGGCACAGATCATGATCGGGCAATGCGTGCGGCGGGTGGTACGCGCAACATTCTCGCGACCCATTGCCCGTGCTCGCCCGATCGTGGGACCATCGAAGGAGTTGAAGCCGCGCGTCATGCCCCTTGCGACGCGCGGCTTTTCCTGTCCGCCTTCGCCTCCTTGCGCGCGGCCTTCTCCTGCTGGTGGCGGCGCTCGGCCGCGTCGTCCAGCTCCTCGGCGAGCTTGGCCAGCTCGGAGCGGATGTAGTCGCGGGTGGCAACCTCGTTGAGGGCCATCCGCAGCGAGGCGATCTCCCGCGCCAGATACTCGGTATCGGCCTTCTGCGCCTGGGCGCGGCGGCGGTCTTCGTCCAGGGTCAGCCGGTCCCGGTCGGCCTGGCGGTTCTGGGCGAGCAGGATCAGCGGCGCGGCGTACGACGCCTGGGTGCTGAAGAACAGGTTGAGCAGGATGAACGGGTACGGGTCCCACTTCATCCCGAACACGCCGATCAGGTTGAGCAGGATCCAGACGATCACGAAGATCGTCATGTAGACGATGAACTTCGCGGTGCCCATGAACCGGGCGAACTTCTCCGCGAAGGCGCCGAACGCCTCCGGGTTCCACTGCGGCAGGCGCACCGCGCGGGGCTCCCGGGGCTGGTCGAGACGGTCGCTCACCGGCCCGCCTCCCGCCCGGCGCGGCTCATGACGCCGTTTCCGGGCCCGGGCTGCGCTCCCGCCAGTCGCGCGGCAGCAGGTGGTCGAGCACGTCGTCCACGGTCACCGCGCCGACCAGCCGGTCGTTGGAGTCCACCACCGCGATCGCGACCAGGTTGTACGTCGCCATCCGCCGGGTGATCTCGGCGAGCGGCAGGCTGGGCGGCAGCGGCTGGATGTCACGCTCCAGCACGCCGCCGAGCAAATCGCCGGGCGGTTCGCGCAGCAGCCGCTGGAAGTGCACCACGCCCAGGTAGCGGCCGGTCGGCGTGTCGATCGGCGCGCGGCATACGAAGACCTGCGCGGCCAGCGCGGGGGACAGGTGCTTCTCCCGGATGCGGGCCAGCGCGTCGGCGACGGTGGCGTCGGGGGTGAGGATCACCGGCTCGCTGGTCATCAGCGCGCCGGCGGTGTTGGGCCGGTAGTGCATCAGGGCGCGGACCGGCGCGGACTCCTCCGGCTCCATCAGGTCCAGCAGCAGCGCCCGCTCGCTGGGCGGCAGCTCGGCCAGCAGGTCCGCGGCGTCGTCGGCGTCCATCTCCTCCAGCACGTCGGCGGCGCGCTCGCGGTCCAGCCGGGCCAGGATGTCGACCTGGTCGTGCTCGGGCAGCTCCTCCAGCACGTCGGCGAGGCGCTCGTCGTCCAGCGCCGCGGCGACCGCGTGCCGCCGCTGGTCGGGCAGCTCCTGCAGGGCGCTGGCCAGGTCGGCCGGGCGCATCTTCTCCAGCACGGTGAGCAGCGACGCGGTGCCCTGTACGGCGGCCGAGTCGACGAGCCCGGTCAGCTCGTCCCACTCGAACTGGTGCAGCTGGCCGCGCCGTCCGAGGCGGCTGGCGATGTCCCGTACCGCGACCCGGCCCAGGTTCCACTGCCCGGCGCGGTCGGACTCCATGGCCACGTCGACCACGGCGGCCGGGGTGCCGTTGGGGGTGGTGATCCGCCGGTCCAGCAGGTCGGCCAGCACGAGCAGCTCGGCCGGGCCCTTCTGGAAGCGGCGCAGGTTGATGGTGCCCGAGCCGAGCACGACGCTGTCGGCGTCGATCGAGGTGACCCGGCCGATGGGCAGGAAGATCTGCCGCCGCATCGGCATCTCGGCCATCAGGCCGACCACCGCGGGCGGGCCGTCGGAGCGCAGCCGGGCCACGGCGTCGCGGACCCGGCCCACCTGGTCGCCGTTCGGGTCGAAGACGGGCAGCCCCGCGAGCCGGGCGACGAAGACCCTGGTCAGCGTGGCCATATTGGCATGGTATGCGTATTTATCCGGCCCGGTGGGGTGTTACCGGCGGCGTACCCGGTGCAGCCGGAACGGCTTGCGGGTCGCGTTGGCGGCCGGGGTCGGGCGCGGCTCGGCGCTGCCGGACGCGTCGCCGCGCGGCTCCGGCTCACCCGCGGGCGACAGCGCGACCAGCACACACTCCCGGGCCCAGCGCTCGGCCAGCGCCTCGGCGGTGCCGGGGGCGTTGAGCCGCTTGCCCGCCATGGGCACCGCGACCGCCTCCCACCGCTCGCCACCCGGCTCGACCCGCTCGACGGTCGCCGGGTAGGTGACCACCGCCCCGCCGTGATCCCCGCGCAGCGTCACCGTGGCCCGCTCCGCCTCGGCGAGACCCGGCAGCTCCTGCTCCCCGGGCCCGACCACCACGTGCAGCCGGCCCTCCAGCGGCAGGCACCAGACCGCGTACGCCGGCCCGCCGACCGACACCCACGCGACCGCCGCCTTCTTCGCGGCCTCCTCCACCAACGGATACGTCATGCCGCCCATTCTCCCCCACGAAAGGAAGGGCACCTTCTTATCGTTTTCCGTAGTAGAAGGTGCCCTTCCTAACGCTTGCCGGGCACGGGCAGGTCGACGTCCACCGGATCGGGGGTGGGCAGGGCGGCGGGGCGGCGGGCGTCGAGGATGACCAGGGCGACGCCGCCGGTGAGCAGGGCGATGCCGGGCCAGGCGGCCGTGGGCGGGACCTGGTCCAGCCAGGCCCAGCCGAGCAGGGCCGCGCCGGGCACCTCCAGCAGGATCAGCACGCTGATCGTGGTCGCCGAGATCTTGTGCAGCGCGTAGTTGAACATCGAGTGCCCGAGCAGCTGCGCGCCCGCCGTCAGCGCGATGATGGCCAGCCAGGTCTGGTCGTCGAAGCCGGTGAGCCGTACGCCGAACAGCAGGCAGACCCCGAGCAGGACCACGGCGCACACCGAGTAGCAGACCGTCGTGTACGTCGTCGTGGTCGTCCGCTCCCGCGCCTTCTCGCCGAGCGCCGTGTACACCGCCGCGAGCAGTCCTCCGGCCACCGCGAGCAGGTCACCGGCCACCGCCGTACCCCCACGGGTGAAGTCGGCCCCGGTGGCGATCGCGGCGCCCACCACCGCGGTGCCGATGCCCAGCCAGGTCCAGCGGCCGAGGCGGCGGCCCTGGCCGAGCGCGATGAGCCCGGCCCAGATCGGCTGGGTGGCCACCAGCGCGGTCGCGGTCGCCACGGTGGTCATCTTGACGCTGGGCACCCAGGTGGCGAAGTGCGCGGCGAGCGCCACGCCGGCCAGCACGCTCCACCGCCAGGCATGGCCCTCGCGCAGGCCGAGCAGCTCGCCGCGGCGGCGGGTGAGGGTGACCGGGGCGAGCACGCCCACGGCGAGGGCGTTGCGCCAGAACGCGATGGCCAGCGCCGGCGCGGCGGCGTACGCGATGAGGGCCCCGGAGGACGAGACGGCGATGATCGCCACGGTGACGGCGGCGATGGTGAGCGAGTCGAGCCGGGGGCGCATGAGGCCCGATCCTGCCAGGTGCAGCTCAGGGCGGCGTCGGCAGATCGACATCTACGCCTTGGAATCAGGCACGTACTGAACGCGATCATCCTATGTACTTCACGTGATCGCCTGATTACCCTTCCGCGAATGGATTCAGAACCCTCGTTATCCTGCGCCGTGCCGCGCGCGATCCTCTTCGATTTCTACGGCACGCTGACCTCGGCCTGCACTCGTGGGCCCGCGCACGCGAGAGTGCCCCGGCTGCTGGGCTGCGACCCCGCCGAGTACTTCGCAGTGCTGGAGACCTCGTTCTACCCCCGGTGCCGGGGGACTTACGGCGACGCGCTGGAGACCATGCGCTGGGTGGCCGATGAGCTGGGTGTACGCGTCACGCCGGGGCGGCTGCGGGCGGCCCAGGCGGCCCGGCTGACGGCCGTTCGCGCCGACACCCGCCTGCGGCCGGAGGCCGTGCCCGTGCTCTGGGCGCTGCGCCGGACCGGGGTGCGCCTCGCGGTCGTCAGCGACTGCGCCTGGGAGCTGCCCGAGATCATGCGGGCGCTGCCCATCGACCACCTGATCGACGTGAAGGTGTACTCGGTGCACGTGGGGCAGAGCAAGCCGCACCCCCGGATGTACCTCACCGCGTGCGAGCGGCTCGGGGTCGAGCCGGCTGAGTCCGTGTTCGTCGGGGACGGCGGCTCGCGGGAGCTGACCGGCGCGCAGGCGCTCGGCATGCGGGCGATCCGGCTGGCCGCGCCGGATCTCGCCGAGCATCTGCAGTACGCGAGCGACGACGCCTTCACGGGCGAGACGGCGGCGAGCCTGGCCGAGGCGGCAGTGCTGGCCACGGCCGCCCAGGCGGTCGCCGTCTGACCCGCGAGACGGCTCGGCGCCACTGACCCGCGAAGCGTTAAGGCGCCCCTGACCTGCGAGGTGTCAAGAAGGGCACCTTCTACAACGCATAGCGTGCCGAGCTGCTGCTCGTCTCGCTGACGCGAGCCGACGAAGGTGCCCTTCCTTTCAGCCCTGGCGGATGGACTGGCCGCCGTCGATGACGAGCATCTGGCCGGTGATGTAACCCGCGGCGGGGGAGCAGAGGAAGGCGATGGTGGCGGCGACCTCGTCCGGGGTGCCGGGGCGGCCCATCGGGGTGTCGTAGCCCTGCTTCAGCTCGGCGAGGGTGGAGGCCGAGGTGTGGATGGTGCCGGGGGCGACCGCGTTGACGGTGATGCCGTCGGCCACCAGCTCCATCGCCAGCGCCCGGGTCAGGCCCAGCACACCCGCCTTGGCGGCGGCGTAGCCGGCCTCGGCGGGCAGCGCGTTCACCGGGCCGGCCGTGGCCGACAGGTTCACGATGCGGCCCCAGCCGCGCTCGGACATGCCGCCGAGGAACGCCCGGCTGCACAGGAACGCGGTGGTGAGGTTGCGGTCGATCTCGGCGTGCCACTCCTCGAAGGTGAGCTGCGCGACCGGCCGGATCACCTCCACGCTGGCCCGGCTGGTCAGGCCGGCGTTGTTGACCAGGATGTCGACGTCGCCGAGCTGCTCGGTGACCGCGTCCGCCAGGGCGCCTACCTCCGCCTCCAGCGTGAGGTCCGCCACGAAGCCGAGCACGCCCAGCTCGCCCGCGCGCTCATGGATGCGCCGGGTGGTGGAGACCACGGCGACCTTCGCGCCGAGGGCGGCCAGCTGGCGAGCGGTGGCGAAGCCGATGCCATGGGGGCTGCCCGCACCGGTGACGAGTGCGACCCGGCCGTCCAGCCGGAAGAGATCCATCCGCTCGTTCATGGCTCGATCCTGCCGGTTTGTCCGGGCTGACGCCAGTAGGGGGCCGCCGCTTACGCTGAGCGTCACTCCCAGACGTGGACGGAGCAGCGATGACCGACCCCTCCGCGCCGCCGCCCGGCGTGGCCGCCCCCGCGCCGAACCCGTACCAGGCGGCACCCCCGCCCGGCATGCACCCGGCGTACGCGCCGTACGGCTATCCGCAGCAGGTCTACGCGGTGCACCCGTACGCGATCGGGCGGCGTACCAACGGCATGGCCATCGCGGCCATGGTCACCTCGCTGCTGGCCCTGGCCTCGATCTGCATGTACGGCCTGCCCACGATCGTGCTCGGGCCGGTCGGGGCGATCATGGGCCATGTCACCCGGCGCCGCATCCGGACCACGGGCGAGGAGGGCGACGGCATGGCGCTGGCCGGCATCATCATCGGCTGGGTGTCCACCGGCCTGGCCCTGATGTGGCTCGTCGTCATCGTGGCGCTGGTGCTGCACAGCATGGACGCGCCGCCGACGGCGGTCCCGGCGGACACCTTCTGACGGCCCGCGCGGGCGATCACGCATCCTTGACGTATGGCCGCACTTCCTGAAGCCCTCGCCGAGGTACGCGAACTCCTGCTGGCACCCGACCTGGTCCGGGCGACCGCGGGCGGGCAGCGCCGGGGCGGGACCCCGTCGCTGGTCAGCGCCACGCTGCGCCCGGTCACCCTCAAGGCGGGGCAGCGGGTGCAACTGGTCACCGAGGACGGGCAGCGGCCCACCACGGTCAACCTGGCGCCCGGCGCCGAGCTGGCGAGCCGGGTCGACGAGCTGCTGGACGAGCCCTTCGGCAGCTGGGTGGTGGAGACCGGGCGCGGCACGCTGCGGCTGCAGGCGACGAAGAAGGGCGCGGTGCTGCACCGCTCGGCGGGGGCGGCCCCGGCCGCCGACACCGGGCACGACCGGGCCAAGGAGCACCTGATCGACCCGGGCGACCCGCTGTACGCCGTGATCGGCGGGGACGCGGCCAAGCGCCGCCAGGTCGACGCGTTCCTGCGCGCGCTGGACGCGACGCTGCCCGACCCGGCGCAGCTGCCCAGCCCGCTGCACGTGGTCGACCTGGGCTGCGGCAACGCGTACCTGACCTTCGCGGCGTACCGGTACCTGTCCGGCCGGGGTGTGGACGTACGCCTCATCGGCGTGGACGTGCGGGCCGACCAGCGCGAGCGCAACACGGCGCTGGCCGAGCGGCTCGGCTGGGCCGAGCACGTGACGTTCGTGGCCGGGACCATCGCCGACGCGCCGGTGCCAGCCGCGGACGTGGTGCTCGCGCTGCACGCCTGCGACACCGCCACCGACGACGCGCTGGCCCGGGCCCTGGCGTGGGACGCGCAGTGGATCCTGGCCGCGCCGTGCTGCCACAAGGACCTGTCCCGCCAGCTGCGCCGCCAGCCGCCCACCGGGCCGGCGGGCCTGCTCACCGCGTACGGCATCCTGCGTGAGCGCTTCGCCGACGTGCTCACCGACACGGTGCGCGCGGCGCTGCTCCGCGAGCACGGCTACGCCGTCGAGGTCGTCGAGTTCATCGACTCCGCGCACACCCCGCGCAACGCGATGATCCGCGCCCGGCGTACCGGCCGCACACCCGCCGCGGAGGAGCGCGCCGAACTGGCCGCCCTCCTCGCCGAGTGGCGCATCACCCCCCACCTCGCCACCCTCCTCCCCAGCTGACCACCCCGCCAGCCCCTGACCCCGTCGCCCGCCAAGATCACGTCGATCTTGCGCGAAGTGTTGCCCATATGCCCGATTTGGGCGTGTCGCACCCACAGTCCGCGCAAGATCGGCGCGGTAGAGGGGGGCGGTGGGGTTAGGGGGTGAGGGCGTGGGTTAGGGCGGTGGCGGTGTCGGCGAGCAACGTGTCCTGGGGGAGGGGGGTGCCGGCGAGGGTGGAGACCAGGGTGGGGAAGCCGGGGAGGGGGAAGCCGTCGTCGGTGGCGATGGCGGGTTCCTGTTTGGCCAGGGAGGCTCGGGTGCGGGACCAGGCGTCGAGGAGTTCGCGGCGGGAGGGGACACCGAAGCCGTGGCCGACGGGGGCGCTGTGGCGCAGGCGGACCACGGCCGAGTCGGTGAGGGTGGCGGCCAGGCGGCAGCCGTGGGTGATCTGCTCGGCGCGGCGGGGGTCGAGGCGGCTGTAGACGCTGCAGCGGCGGAGGCAGGACGTCGCGCACACGGACAGCGCCTGCGCGGTGTTGGAGTGCTGGCGGTCCAGGTAGGCCCGCCAGCCGGCGTTGTTCTCGTGGGCCACGGTCAGCGCGCGGCGGGCGGCCGACTTCTCCGGCTTGGTGTGGGGGCACTCGCGGTCCTCGAAGTCGCCCCAGGCGCTGCCGTCGCCGCCGACCGCCGCGGGCAGCCGCACCGGGTCGGCCGCGTGCCCGAGCACCCGCTCCCAGACCAGCAGCGGGCCGTACTCGCTGGCGATGTGCACCACCGCGACCACCGCGTTGGTCTCTCCGCGCCGGAAGCGCGCGGCGAGCACCTCCAGCAGCAGCCGGAACGCCGGGCGCATGCTGCCCAGCGCGCCGCGGTGCGCCTCGCGGGGAGCCTGCGGCATCCGGCAGGCCAGCGCCCGCTCACGCAGCTCCTCGGGCACGCTGTCGCCCGGCACCCGATCGGCGACGGCGTGCTCGGTGTTGGCCTCGTACGCGGCGTTGCGCTCGCCGAAGTCCTCGGCATCGAGGTCCATCAGGCGCTGCCCGAAGGCGCACAGCCGCTGCACGTGGGCCACCCGCGCCGGGGTGAGGCCGCCCGCGCCCTGCGCGGCCAGGGCGGCCACGTCGGCAAAGGAGTACCGCCCGGCGAGCGCGATGAGCACCTCGTGCGCCGTCTTCACACGGGTCAGTGTTCCACGTACGGGCTCAGCGGGAAGGCACCCCGAGCAGCGCGCACGCCTCCCGGTAGAGCCGGGTGACCTCGACGCGGACCTGGGCGCGCTCGGTGAGCCGGTGTGACCACGGCACCCGGATCGCCGTCTCCACGCCGTCGATCACGGCCCGGAACTCGATCGCCTGATTGTCCATGCCGGACATGGCCGCCGCGGTCGCCGCCGGGCGGGTGCCCTCGGGCAGCGCGGCGCGGCAGATCAGCAGCGAGTCGCCGGCGTGGTCGTCGTTCATGTGCTTCATGATCTGGGCGACGACCTCGGGCGGGAACGGGTTCGGGTGCAGCCTGCCCAGGTCGGCCAGCACGTCGGTGTTGAGCCGGTAGGCGAGCTTCACCTCGTCGATGACCCGGACCTGCTCGGCCGCGTCCCACGGCGCGGCGTCCAGCCGGGCGCGGTACGCGTTCTTGAACCCGTCGAGGTCGGCGACGCCGTCGAAGGCGTAGAAGCGCAGGCCGTCGCCGCCGAGGGTGAGCCCGTACGCGCGGGCGAGGGCGCGGGCCACGTACTGCCCGCCGGACAGGTCGCCCAGGTAGCGGTTGTAGTGGTGGGCCACGTAGCCGGCCGGCCAGGTGAACGCGATCTCGCGCAGGCGGGCGGCGTACTCGGCGGTGGCGGGGGTGGGCGTGAGCGAGTCGCGCCAGGCCGGGCCGAGCAGGAAGGCGAGGTCCGCGGCGAGCGCGGGCAGCCGGGTGAGCGCCTCGGTGTGGAAGCCTCCGGCGACCGGGTCCCCGCTCCAGTGCGCGGCGGCCTCCTCCAGCACCTCGTAGATCAGGTAGTGCTGGGCGGTCAGCGCGGCGTGGGCGGCGACGGTGAGTCGGCCCCGGGTGAGGTCGTCGAGGAACGTCGTCTGCTCGGCCGAACTGTGGTCGGTCCAGGTCGCGGCGCGCAGGCGGGCGGAGAAGGGCTCACTCATGCGCAGCACCGTACGCGAGTAAGGGCACCCTAACCTCAAACTTTAGTTGGGAAAGGGGCGCCCCATGCTGTGTTTCCACAGCGCGGGACGCCCCTTCGGGTGCTTTCGTCAGCCTTCGACCGAGGTCTCCAGGGCTCCTTCGGCCCCGCCCTCGGCCCGGCCGCCCGAACGGCGACGGCGGCGGCGCGAACGGGAACGGGACGCGCCCGCCTCGGCGGCCTCGGCGGGCTCCGCCGGTCCGTCCGCGCTACCGGAGAACTGCGCCGTGAGCGAGCCGTCGGAGAACTGCACGGCCGGTGCGCCGCTCTCGTGCGTCACGGCCGCGACCGCGGACGCGCCACCCCGGCGGCGACGGCGGCGACCGCGCCCCTCACTCGTGCTCTCGTCCGAGCCGGCCGCACTCGTCTCGGCGGCGCCGGTCTCGCCCTGCTCGGCCGGCTCCTCGTCGCCGGTGAGGCGACGGCGGCGGCGCGGTGCGCGCTCGCGGGGCGGCGCCTCCGCGACCGGCCCGCGCTTGCTGCCGCGGCTGCCGCGCGAGCGGCCGCCCAGGTCCTCCTCGACCTCTGCGGACAGGCCCGCCCGGGAGCGCTGGGCGCTGGGCAGGGTGCCGCTGACGTCGGTCGGGATGTCCAGGTCGGTGTAGACCCACGGCGAGGTGTGGTACGTCTCCGGCGGCCCGTCGGGGCCGGTCAGCTCCAGGCCGAGCGTCTTGTCGACGATCCGCCAGCGGGGCATGTCCTCCCAGTCGACGAAGGTCGCCGCGACACCGGTGGCCCCGGCGCGGCCGGTGCGGCCGATGCGGTGCACGTAGGTCTCCGCGTCGTCCGGGCAGTCGTAGTTGATGACGTGGGTGACGCCGGAGACGTCCAGGCCGCGCGCGGCCACGTCGGTGGCGACCAGCACGTCGATCTTGCCGGCCCGGAAGGCGCGCAGCGCCCGCTCCCGGGCGCCCTGGCCGAGGTCGCCGTGGACCGCCGCCGCGGCGAACCCGCGGAAGTCGAGGTCCTCGCTGACCCGGTCGGCGTTGCGCTTGGTCCGGGTGAAGATCATGGTCAGGCCGCGGCCGTTCGCCTGCAGGATGCGGGCCAGCAGCTCCAGCTTGTTGAGCTGGTGCGTGCGGTAGACGACCTGCTTGGTCTGCGGGCTGACGCCCGGCTCGGTGGTGTGCCCGGCGTGCACCGTCACCGGCGTACGCAGGAAGCGGCGCGACAGCGTCACGATCGGGTCGGGCATGGTCGCCGAGAACAGCATGGTCTGCCGCTCTTCGGGCAGCATCTTCAGGATCTTCTCGACGTCGTCGAGGAAGCCCAGGTCGAGCATGCGGTCGGCCTCGTCGAGCACGAGCGCCTTGACCTTGTCCAGCTTGAGGTGCTTCTGCTTGCACAGGTCCAGCAGCCGGCCGGGCGTGCTGACCAGGATCTCGACGCCCGCCTTGAGCGCCTCGACCTGCGGCTCGTAGGCGACGCCGCCGTACAGCGCGAGCACCCGCACGCCGCGGGACTTCCCGGCGCCGGCGAGGTCCTTGGCGACCTGCAGGCCCAGCTCGCGGGTCGGCACGACGACGAGCGCCTGCGGCTGGCCGCCGGTGTCGCCCTCGCCCGGGGCGACCGCGCGGTCGATCAGCGGGATGCCGAAGCCGAAGGTCTTGCCGGTGCCGGTGGGCGCCTGGCCGATCATGTCGCCGCCGCGCAGCGCGATCGGCAGCGCGTACTCCTGGATCGCGAACGCGCGCTCGATGCCCATCGCGGCCAGCGAGGCCACGGTCTCCGGGCGGACGCCCAGCTCGGCGAAGGTCGGCGCGAGGGTAGGAGTGTTCTTGATTTCCGTCATGGAGTTCTGGGGTGCCCTCTCAGTGATCCGCATACGGCGGACCCTGGGGGTTGCCCTGCGGATGTCGGTACGCCCAGTTTCATCGAAGGGCGTATATGTAGTCTCGGCGCGGGGCGCGGCGCGACAGCGGATCAGTTCCCCGTCGCGGTTCGCGATCCGGGGGATCGCGGCGCCGCACACGCGACGACATGGGCATCGGGCCCATGTCAACGTGGTCCATCGTACGGCGTAGTGGCCGTCTGGTCACCAGGTGTGTGGCGAATTCCCGGCTGTTAGTGGGATATGCCACGCAAATCGGTCAGTTATTGAGGCCCACCGCGCTCATCCGGGCCGTGTGCGCGGCCGTCAACCGCCCGAAAAGCTCCTCCAGCGAGCCGCCGTCGATGCCCGACAGCACCAGCGCGGTGAGCGGCGTGCGCTCCAGCGCCACCTGCTGCGCCTGCGACAGCGCTTCGCCGGTGAGCCGGCGTGCCCACATCGACAGCCGGTTGGCGACCTTCGGGTCCGCCGCGATCGCCGCCTTGATCTCGGCCGCCGCGAAGCCCGCGTAGCCGTCGTCGTGCAGCACGTCCAGCACCAGCGCCCGGTCGGCGTCGGCCAGGCTGCCCGGCGGCAGCACCCGGGCCACCTCCCGGAAGAAGTCGTCCGAGATGCCCTCGCCGACGTACGCCTTGGTCAGCGCCTCCAGCCAGTCGCCCGGCTCGGTGTTGTCGTGGAAGCTGCGCAGCGCCGCGACGAAGGGGCGCATCGCCTCCTCGGGCTCGGCGCCCAGCTCGCCCAGGCGGTCCGCCAGCCGCCGGTAGTTGCCCATCTCCGCCGCCGCCATCTCGGCCAGCGCTGCCTGGCGGGACAGGTCCGGGGCGAGGCGCGCGTCGGCCGCCATCCGGTCGAAGGCCAGCAGCTCGCCGTAGGCGAGCATGCCCAGAAGATCGATCACACCCGGGTCAGCGGACACGTGCGCAGGATACCGGCCGGACGCACGGACGGCACGGCGCGCGCGCCGTGCCGTCCGTCAAAGGAAGTGCCTCAGCGGGCGGTGAAGCCCACGCTGCGCGTCGAGGCTTCCGCGATCTCCACATAAGCGATCTTGTCCGCCGGTACGACGACCCGGCGGCCCTTCTCGTCGACCAGGGTCAGCACCTGGGACTTCGACGCGAGCGCGTCGGCGACCAGTTGCTCGACCTCGGCGGGCGTCTGCGCGCTGTCCACCACCAACTCGCGGGGGGCGAACTGCACACCGATCTTGACCTCCACACAACCTCCTCGGCTCGTCCCCGAGCCTACCGCCGTCCGGGCTGGACGATGGCGTGGCGGCCCGGCCGCTCTCATCGATCTTGCGTCAGTGCTCGGTGCCGGTGAGGGGGAAACTGCTGATGCCGCGCCAGGAGAGGGTGGTGATGAGCTGCTCGGCCTCGTCCTGGGCCACGATCCGGCCCCCGGCCAGCCACCAGCGGGCGGAGACCTGGGCGGCGCCGCACAGGCCCGCCGCGAGGACCTCGGCGCGGGCGCGGCTGACGCCGGTGTCGGCCATGATGGTCTCGGTTATCGCCTCGACGGACAGGCGCTCCATCCGGTCCACCCGCTCGGCGACCGCCGGGTCGTTGCGCAGGTCGGACTCGAAGACCAGGCGGTAGGCCTCGCTCTCGTGGGAGACGAAGTCGAAGTAGGCGCGCATCGCCCCGCGGACACGTTCCTTGTTGTCCGTGGTCGCCGCCATCGCCGACCGGATGCGCTCGGCGAACGCGTCGCAGTGCGTGTCGAGCAGCGCGAGATAGAGCTCGAGTTTGCCGGGGAAGTGCTGGTAGAGGACCGGTTTGGACACCCCGGCGCGCTCGGCGATGTCGTCCATCGCGGCGGAGTGGTAGCCCTGGGCGACGAAGACGTCCTGAGCCGCGGCGAGCAGCTGCTTGCGTCGTGCCGACCGGGGCAGCCGGGTCGGCCGGCCCGTGGCTGTGGAGCCGTTCGGGTTGGCGCCACTGGTGGCCGCGGTCATGGAATCTCCTCACCCTGCGGACGGATCCTTCGACGGATCTTGCAAACTGGCCCGTCGTTGCAACTTATCGTCATTCGCCGTTCACGGTAGCCTCAGCGTGGGCGACGGAGGAGCGCACGGTGGACGTAACAGGGCAGACCGACAGTACGACGGGACCCGACGAACCAGGTAACGGTTCGACGGCGAACGGGCGTAAGCCCGGAGGATGGGCCGACGAGCGTACGGGAGGGTGGTCGAGTGCCGGTGCCGCGCTCGAACCGGGATTCGAGCCGTTGACCCCCTGGCACGCCCAGGTGGCCGACCGCCGCGGCATCGAGGCGCTGTCCGGCGCCGACCCGCTGACCGCGACCCTGCTGCGCTCACCCGAGGCCGCCCCACCCGCCGTGAACGGCCAGCACCGCCAGTACGCCGACCAGCGTCCCCTGCCGGAGCCCTCCTCTCCCGGCGAGGACCCGTACGCGGACGAGCTGGCGCAGAGCTCGGCCGAGTTCGCCCGGCACGCGGCGCTCGACGAGCCCACCCCCAGCCACGGCTCGCCCCGCCTGTCCGCCGACCCCGCCCCGCCGGTCTTCACCCCGTTCCACCCGGAGCCGGTCGCCCCGCCGGAGGTGGTCCCGATCCCCGTCATGCCGCCGCTGCCCACGGGCGCCAACCCGGCGCTGACCGTGCCCACGGGCGGCTACCCGGTGCCGCCGCCCGGCCTGCGGCCCTCGCTGCCCGCCGAGCTGACCGGGCCGGTGCCCGCGCTGCCCGCGGCCGACGCGCCGCTGGCCGCCGCGGCCGCCGCCGCCACCCGTGCCGTGCCGCCGGTCCAGGAGGCCCGCATGTCCATGCCGTTGACCAGGGAACGCGAGGAGCCGCCCGCCGCGGCCGCGCCGGAGGCGGACGACCAGCTCTCGCTCGGTGCGCGGTTCGGCATGGCGTTCGCCGAGCCGCCGCTGCCCGTGCGCCCCTCGCGCCAGCCCGCGCCGCCGGACCGTACGCAGCCGGGCCCGGCCGATCGGGCGCCCGCCGCGCGCGCTCCGGAGCACGACGGGCCGGGACGGGCGCCGGACGCCACCCACGAGTTCGCCCGTCCTGTGCTGGACCACCCGGAGGCCGCGCGGCCCGGTGAGCCGGCTGACGGCGGCGGGCGGCGCCCGTCCGGGCCCGAGCAGATCGGCCGCCAGGTCGCCGACGCCGTACGCGGCGGCCGGGCCGGGCAGGAGGTCGCGCAGGCGTCCGGCGGCTCCGGGCGCCAGGAGCCCGCACCGCGCCCCGAGGGCGCGCCCTCGGCGTCGTTCCCGGGGCAGCCCTCGTTCGTGGCGCAGCCGCGGCCGTACATCCCGCCCGCCCCGCCCCCGCCGCACCAGGCCCGCATCCCGCACCCGCAGAGCGGCACCCCCGCCGCGGAACGGGCGGCCGAGCACGTGCCGGCCGCGGCCGAGCGGGGCGACACCCCGGCCGAGGCCGGTGCCGAGCACCTGCCGCAGCGGGTGCCCGCCGTGCCGGACGTGCCGCCGACCATCCACCCGGTCGCGGAGGCGGAGTCGACCGTCGCGGCCACGCCGCAGCTCGACCGCATCGCCTCGCACCTGCGCCGCAACGACGACGACGAGACCGACGAGCGGCCCGACGGGTTCGACGTCGACGCGGTGCTGCGCGCCGTGCGCGGCGTGGCCGGCGTACGCGACGCGGCGCTGCGCACCACCCCCACCGGCGCTCATCACCTGCGGCTCGACCTCGCGGAGGGGGCCGACCCGGCGGCGATCAGCCGGATGGTGGCCCGCATGCTGCAGGAGCAGATGGGCATCGACGCCGCGCCGGCCGGACCGGCCGTGCCGAAGCCCGCCCCCGCGTCCGACGGGCCCCCGCCCACCGCGACCCTGCCCGCCCCGCGCTCCGGCGCGGGCGCCGCGCCGCCGCCCGGCCTGCAACCCGATCCGCTGTCCGACACGCTGCCGCGGGAGCCGCGCCGCCGCCACCCGGTCAACGTGCCCCGGCGCGCCCCGGGTGAGCTGCGCGGGCCGGGCGAGCTGCGGGACCGGGTCGCGGCGCTGCGCTCGGTGAACACCGAGCCGGAGCTGCCCGCCGCCGCGTCGCCGCCGCCGCTGCCGACCGAACGCGACCAGGGCCCCCGGGCGATCATCGAGCACGTGCAGACCAGCACGTTCGGGCTCGACGCCACGGTGGAGGTGCGGCTGAACACCGGCGACCGGCAGGCCGTCGGGGTGGCCAGCGGGCCCGCGGTCGACGCGTACGTGCTGCGGCTGTGCGCCGCGGCCACCGCCGTGGCCATCGACGATCTGCTGCGCGAGGGCACCACCACCGGCGAGTCCGGCCGCTGCTTCGTCGAGCAGGCCACCATCGTGCCGATGGGCAGCTGCGAGGTCGCCGTCGTGGTGGTGTTGCTGGTCTGCGGCGGTTGGGTGGAGCAGCTCGCCGGGTCCGCGCTCGTGGCCGGCGATCCCCGCCGGGCTGTGGTGCGGGCGACTCTCAGCGCGGTGAACAGGCGGCTAGCGGCGTTACTTCCGTAGGGATGTGGCAGGCTGTGTCGATGCGCACCGCCCCCGCACCGACGCGCCGAGCCGATCGGGACGCCCCCGTCCGGTCGTCCCGGGTCGAGTCCGGACGGCTCGCCCGTGCCCGTGCCCGGCAGCGACGCCGCCGTACGGCAGCGGCGTTCGTGCTGCTCGGCGCGGCCCTGCTCGTCGGCATCGACCTGCTGCGCGGCGCGCCGCAGGAGACCGTGCCGACCAGCCGCGTGGCCTCCACGCCGCCGGTGACCGAGAGCGCGGAGCCCAGCGCCGAGCCGTCGCCCTCGGCGGCGCCGTCGCCGTCGCCCAGCCCCGAGCCGGTCTACCAGATCCCCGGGGACATCCCCGCCTCCGGACCGGGCACCTGGACGTACGCCGCCGGCAAGGGCGACGTGCTGGGCACCGCGGGCAGCACCAGGCGGTTCCGGGTGGCGGCCGAGAAGAACATCGCGGACGAGGAGCTGGACACCTTCACCGAGATGATCGACCAGGCGCTGGGCGACCCGCGCAGCTGGATCGCGGGCAGGCAGTACCGGTTGCAGCGGGTGCCCAGCGGGTCGTCGTACAACTTCACCGTCTACCTGGCCACGGGCGAGACCACGCGCCGGATGTGCGCCACCGGCGGCATGGACACGCGCATGAACGGCGTCTCGTACACCTCCTGCCGCCTGCCCGGCCGGGTCGTGATCAACCTCAACCGGTGGCGGCTGTCGGTGCCCGACTACGTCAACGGCAAGATCGATCTGACGATCTACCGCACCTACGTGATCAATCACGAGGTGGGCCACGAGCTGGGCCGCAACCACGAGGGCTGCCCCGGCAAGGGCAAGCCCGCCCCGGTCATGCAGCAGCAGACGTACGGCCTCAAGGGCTGCAAGGCCAACCCGTGGCCGTACGTGGACGGCAAGCGCTACACCGGGCCGCCGGTGGCCTGATGAGCACCGAGCTGGAGCTGTTCGAACCGCGGCGCGAGCACGGCGACCGCGCCTCCGGCGGCGACCGCCCCGGCTTCCGGGCCCGCCGCCGCGCCGTGATCGAGGCACGCCGCCGCCGTAACCGCCGCATCGTGCTCGGCGCGCTCGGCGTCATCGTGCTGCTGGCCGGGATCGACCTGGCCCGCGGCTCGGAGGGCCTGCTGCTCGACGGCCCCGCCGCCCCCGCCGCCTCCGGCGAGACCTCGCCGACCGAGGCCGCCGCCGAACCCGGCGCGTCCGGTCGGCCCCGCGAGGAGAGCACCCCCGCCCCCGAGGGCTCCGCCCCGGCCGCGGGCAGCGGCTCGTTCGCGTACGCCACCGGCACCGGCAAGACCCTCGGCGCGAAGGGCACCCTCAAGCGCTACCGCATCGCCGTGGAGAAGGGCGCCGGCCCGCAGCCGGCCGCCTTCGCCGCCGAGGTGGAGCGCATCCTCACCGAACCGCGCGGCTGGACCGCGGGCGGCACGCTGCGCTTCCAGCGCGTCGCCGAAAAGGGGTCCTACGACTTCACGGTCTTCCTGGCCACCGCGGGCACCTCGCAGAAGCTGTGCGCCGCGGGCGGCCTGCACACCGAGGGCTACCACTCCTGCCGCCTGCCCGGCCAGCTCATCCTCAACCTGGACCGCTGGCAGCAGGCCGTCCCCGACTACGGCGCCCCCCTCGACGACTACCGCGCCTTCGCCCTCAACCACGAACTCGGCCACCAGATCGGCTACGGCCACGAAGCCTGCCCCGCGGCAGGCCAGCCCGCCCCCGTCATGCAACAGCAGTCCACCGACCGCCGAGGCTGCACCCCCAACCCCTGGCCCTACCCCCAGGCCCCCGCCACCCCCACCCTCTACCGCGGCCCCGCCATCCCCTGACCCCTCCCCCGCGCCTTACCCCGTTGATCATGAACTTAGGGACGTGGTCGGCGGCGTGTCGCGACCCCGGGACCGTGATCGAAATTCCCGATGCGGCCCGTGATGCAATTCGCATCCCACGGGGTTGGAGATCATGGCATTCCCTACCCTGGCGAGCGAGAATGTGGTCATGTCGTTGCCGCCGCTCGTGGAGCCCGCCGAGTCGCTCTCGGTGGACGAGGTCCGCCGCTACAGCCGCCACCTGATCATCCCGGACGTCGGGATGGACGGGCAGAAGCGGCTCAAGAACGCCAAGGTGCTGTGCGTCGGCGCCGGAGGGCTCGGCTCGCCCGCGCTGATGTACCTGGCCGCGGCCGGGGTCGGCACGCTGGGCATCGTCGAGTTCGACACCGTCGACGAGTCGAACCTGCAGCGCCAGATCATTCACGGCCAGTCCGACATCGGGCGGCCGAAGGCCGAGTCGGCCGCGAACAGCATCCGGGAGATCAACCCGCTGGTGAACGTGGTCATCCACGACACCGCGCTGGACCGGGACAACGTCTTCGAGATCTTCGGCCAGTACGACCTGATCGTCGACGGCACGGACAACTTCGCCACCCGTTACCTGGTGAACGACGCCGCCGTGCTGCTCGGCAAGCCGTACGTGTGGGGCTCGATCTACCGGTTCGACGGCCAGGCCAGCGTCTTCTGGGCCGAGCACGGCCCCTGCTACCGGTGCCTCTACCCCGAGCCGCCGCCGCCCGGCATGGTCCCGTCGTGCGCCGAGGGCGGCGTGCTCGGCGTGCTGTGCGCCAGCATCGGCTCGATCCAGGTCAACGAGGCCATCAAGCTGCTGGCCGGCATCGGCGAGCCGCTGGTCGGCAAGCTGATGGTGTACGACGCCCTGGAGATGTCGTACCGCAAGATCAAGGTTCGCAAGGACCCGTCCTGCGTGCTCTGCGGCGAGAACCCGAGCGTCACCGAGCTGCTGGAGGACTACGAGGACTTCTGCGGCGCGGTCTCGGTCGAGGCGCAGGAGGCGGTGGTCGACGCGACCATCACCGCCAAGGAGCTGAAGGACTGGCAGGACGCCGACAAGGACTTCCTGCTCGTGGACGTGCGCGAGCCCGCCGAGTTCGAGATCGTGCGCATCCCGGGCAGCGTGCTGATCCCGAAGGGCGACATCCTGTCCGGCGAGGCGCTGTCGAAGCTGCCGCAGGACAAGCAGATCGTGCTGCACTGCAAGTCGGGCGTGCGCTCGGCCGAGGCGCTCGCCGCGCTGAAGGCGGCCGGGTTCAAGGACGCCGTGCACGTGCAGGGCGGCGTGCTTGCCTGGGTGAAGACGGTGGACCCGTCCCTGCCCAGCTACTGATCCAACCCAGCGCAGACGCCGAACGCCGGCCGGGTCCGCCCCGGCCGGCGTTCGGCGTTTCCGCCTCCCGGTCTGGCTGAGTCGGGTGGGCGGGTGGGCAAGATCGCTGTCTCGTGTCGAAAGGTGTGCTCTGGCCCAAGGTTTGGACACGAGACTGCGATCTTGGTGCCCGCCCGGCGCCTGAACACCCGCTGGGCTGGCGCGTTACGAAGATCTCTCGGATTCAGTCATGTGACTTCGACCACTGTCCATATCTGACAGTCTCGGCCCGATTGGCCAAACGTCCCGCTTGCAGGGCGCTGAACGGGTCCGAAAGAAGTTGTTCAGAAACTATTTCAGCCTCCCAGACTGTTGACCTTGGCCAACCTGATGAGGCCGGACGGTAGCGGAACCCGTACCCTCGATGACCGTGGTGGATCTCGACGCGGCTATCGGTTTCGTGGTGAAGAAGGGCGACCCGGTCGATCGCGCGCGCCTGTCGTACCTGCGTACCGGCGCGACGCCCGCCGAGGAGATCCTCGCCGCGGCGGAGTCCGGCCAGGCCGACGGCGGCGGCTGGTTCGCCACCCCCCGCAGCAAGGTGCCCTCCGTGGACATCACCTGCTTCCGGCTCGCCCAGCTCGACGACCTCGGTGCGCTCGCCCGGCCCGGCGTCAAGCGCGCGTTCGACTGGCTCGCCGGGCGGCAGGCGGCCGACGGCAGCTGGCAGGAGGCCAAGGAGCTGGCCGCCGAGGCGCCCGAGTGGGCCCAGCCCGGCGACCCCGAGGCCACGCTGTACCTGACCGCCAACGCGACGTTCTGGCTCACCGTGATGGGCCTCGACGTGCGCTCCGCGCTGCCGTACGGCGACCCCACGCCGATCCCGTACGCCGACGCCGCCACCCGGGGCGCCGAGTTCATCAAGAGCAGCCTCAACGACGACGGCACCTGGCCGTCGTACCTGGTCACCGGCTGGCTCGGCGCGGCCGTGATGTACCGGCAGGACATGTTCTACGAGGCCGCGCGCATGCAGGCGGTGCTCGGCGAGCGGCTGCCGTCCATGGCGCCCGCCGACGCCGCCGCGATGGCCGCCACGATGCGCCGGGTCGGCATGTCCGGCGACGACTGGACCATGATCGCGGCCAAGCGCCGCCTCGCGGAGACCCAGCGCACCGACGGCGGCTGGGACTCCGAGGAGGGCGAGACCTTCGACGTGAACCTCACGCTGAACGTCATCCGCGCCTGCTACGAGGCCACCACGCCCCCCGGCAAGGCCAGCCTCCTCGGCTGACCTCGGCGGGTCGCGGGTCAGGCGCGGGTGTGGCCGTCGCCGGTGATGACGTACTTGGTGCTGGTCAGTTCGGGCAGGCCCATGGGGCCGCGGGCGTGCAGCTTCTGGGTGGAGATGCCGATCTCGGCGCCGAAGCCCAGCTCGCCGCCGTCGACGAAGCGGGTCGACGCGTTCACCAGCACCGCGGCCGCGTCCACCTGCGCGGTGAACCGGTTCGCGGCCTGCAGCGAGCCCGTGATGATCGCCTCGGAGTGCCCGGAGCCGTGGCGGCGGATGTGCGCGACCGCCTCGTCCAGCGACGGCACCACGCGTGCCGACAGCTCCAGTGCCAGGTACTCGGTGCCCCAGTCCGCCTCGACGGCGGGCACGACGTCGTCGGCGTACGCGGCGACCTCCGGCGAGCCGTGCACCGTCACGCCCTGCTCGCGCAGCGCGGCCAGCGCCCGGGGCAGGAACGCGTCCGCGACCGCCGCGTGCACCAGCAGCGACTCGGCCGCGTTGCACACCGACGGCCGCTGCACCTTCGCGTTCAGTAGGATGGTCAGCGCCATGTCCAGGTCGGCGGTCTCGTCGACGTAGAGGTGGCAGTTGCCGACGCCGGTCTCGATCACCGGCACCGACGACTCCTCGACCACGGTGCGGATCAGCGACGCGCCGCCACGCGGGATCAGCACGTCGACCAGTCCGCGGGCGCGCATCAGCTCCTTGACCGTGTCCCGGGTGGCCGAGTCGACCAGCTGCACCGCGTCGGCGGGCAGGCCGGACGCGGCCAGCGCGTCGCGCAGCACCGTCACGATCGCCGCGTTGGACCGGGCCGCCGAACCCGAGCCGCGCAACAGCACCGCGTTGCCCGACTTCAGGGTCAGCCCGGCGGCGTCGGCGGTCACGTTGGGCCGGGCCTCGTAGATGATGCCGACCACGCCGAACGGGACGCGCAGCTGGCGCACCTGCAGCCCGTTGGGCAGCGTGCCGCCGCGGACCACCTCGCCCACCGGGTCGGGCAGCCCCGCGATCTGGCGCAGCCCGTCGGCCATCCCCGCCAGCCGGGCCGGGTTCAGCGCGAGCCGGTCCACGGTGGACTCAGGCGTCCCCTGCTCCCGGGCCGCCGCCACATCCAGGGCGTTGGCCTCCAGGATCTCGGGGGTACGCGCGGCGAGCGCGTCGGCCATCGCCAGCAGCCCGGCGTCCTTGGCCTTCCGGGAAGCCGTGGCCAGCACCGTCGCCGCCTCGCGCGCCCGCGTCGCCTGCTCGATGACGCTCATGTCTCAACCTCTCCGAGGGTTAGGAAGGTGCCCTTCCTCTACGGAAAACGATAAGAAGGTGCCCTTCCTTACAGCAGCACGAGGTCGTCGCGGTGGATGACCTCGCGCTCGTAGGCGGGGCCCAAGGTTGCGGCCAGCTCGATCGTGGAGCGGCCGAGCAGGGTGGGCAGTTCCAGGGCGTCGTAGTTGACCAGGCCGCGGGCCACCGCGCGGCCCGCGACGTCGACCAGGTCCACCGGGTCGCCGGCGGTGAAGGCGCCGTCGACGCGGGTGATGCCGGCCGGGAGCAGGGAGGCGCGGCGGCCCACCACGGCGGCCACGGCGCCCTCGTCGAGGTGCAGGCGGCCGCGCGCCGTGGTGGCGTGGGCGAGCCAGTGCAGGCGGGCGGTCGCGCGTACCCCCGCCGCATGGAACAGCGTGCCGACGTCGTCGCCGGACAGGGCGGCCGCCGCAAGGGGGGCGGCGGTCAGCACCACCGGGATGCCCGCGTCGGACGCGATCCGGGCCGCCTCGACCTTGGTGACCATGCCGCCGGTGCCGACTCCTGCGCTGCCCGCCCCGCTCACCGACACGCTCGCGAGCTGCGCGAAGTCGGTCACCTCGGTGACCCGGCGCGAGTCCGGCTGGGACGGGTGCCCGGTGTAGAGGGCGTCCACGTCCGACAGCAGCACCAGCAGGTCCGCCTGGACCAGCGCGGCGACCAGCGCCGCCAGCCGGTCGTTGTCGCCGAACCGGATCTCCTCGGTGGCGACGGTGTCGTTCTCGTTGATGATCGGCACGGCCCGCATGTCCAGCAGCTTGCGCAGCGTCCGGTACGCGTTGCGGTAGTGCTTGCGCCGGGTCACGTCGTCCACGGTCAGCAGCACCTGCCCGACCGTGCGGCCGTGCCGGCTGAACTCCTCGGTGTACGCGTGCATCAGCCGCCCCTGGCCCACGCTGGCCGCCGCCTGCTGCGTGGCCAGATCACGCGGCCGCTTCGACAACCCCAGCGGAGCCAGCCCCGCCGCGATCGCCCCGGACGACACCAGCACGACCTCCCGCTGCCCGTCCCGCTCACCCACGGCACACAGCGCCCCCACGAGCGCCGCCAGCCGCTCCGGATCCAACCCCCCGGCAGCGGTCGTCAACGACGACGACCCCACCTTCACCACCACCCGCCGAGCCCGGGTGACTACCGCACGCATCCGCCCATTCTGCCCGCCCCCACCCCCGCCGCCCCCGCGCCATCCCACCCTTCAGGCGGTTGATCATGAACTTGTGGACGTGTTCGACGGCGTGTCCCCACCCTGGCGCCGTGGTCAACTAGCGTGGCCGCATGACGCCGGAGGAGTACACCGAAGCGGTGCTGCGGATGGTCGAGCGGATCCCATCCGGGCGGGTGATGACCTACGGGGCGATCGCGGACGCCTTGGCGGACGAGTCCGGGCGCAACTCGGCCCGCCGGGTCGGCACGATCATGGCGCGCCACGGCGGCGGTGTCCCCTGGCATCGCGTCGTCGGCGCGGGCGGCCGCCTGCCTCCCGGCCACGAGAACGAGGCCCGCCGCCGCCTCACCGCCGAGGGCGTCCCCTTCCGCGGCGACCGCGTCGCCCCCTCCGCCATCAACTGACCCCGCCGCCCGCCGGCCTCCCGCCGTCTGGCGGTGATCACGGTGTCAGGGTCGGGACACGCCGTCGAACACGTCCACAAGTTCATGATCAACGCGGTTCAAGGGGTGGGCAGGAGGCGGGAGGTGCCGCCGCGGCGGGGGTCGCCGGCGGCGCCGGCGGTGCCGATGGCGGAGACGCCGCCGAAGTAGTGGCTGCGGGTGGGCCAGCGGTTGACCGCGTATCCCGCCTCGGTGAGGGCCATCTCGTCGGGGAGGGGGTAGTGGGGTTCGACGTGGACGACGTCGTCCACCGGGTGGAGGCGGGGGGCGCATACGGCGTCCGAGGTGGGCAGGTCGTCGATGAGGATGCCGACCAGGGTGGTGAGGAGGGCGGAGCGGATGCGGGAGGCGCCCGCGGAGCCGACCGCCAGGTGCAGTGCGCCGGTGGGGTCCAGCACCACCAGGGGGCACATCATCGAGGCGAGGCGCTCGCCGGGGGGCAGGTCGCCGGAGTAGAGCTCGCCCTCGCCGAGCATGGAGTTGAGGTGTACGCCCAGGCCGGGCAGCCACACCCCGGAGCCGAGGCCGAGCGTGGTGGTGATGACGCAGGCGTTGCCGGCCGGGTCGACGGCGGTGACGTTGGTGGTGTCGCCGAGCCGGTCGTCGGGGCCGCGCACGTCGAGGGCGTTGGCGAGCACCACGGCGCGTTCGGGGTGGGAGAGTCCGGGCAGCTCGGGGGGCAGGCCGCGGAGGGTCTCCACGGTGCGGTTGAGGTCGGCGCGGCCGAGCACGGTACGCCCGGCGAGCGGGGCGGTGGTGACCTCGCGTTCGGCGACGCGGTACGCGGACAGGTCGAGCGGGCCGAGCGCGCCGCCGTCGGCCCGCACCGACTCCACGATCGACGCGCCGATCTTGCCGGTGTAGCAGGTGCCGGGGCCCTCCTCGGCGATGATCGCGAGCGCGTCGGCGAGCCCGGGATGGTGCAGCCGGTCGCCGCCGCGCAGCAGCCGGCCGCCGGGGGCGTACGCGGGCCCGCCGTCGCCGGGCAGCATGGCCTCGACGAGCGCGGGCAGCGTGACGGCGTGCGCCTGCGGCATGGCGGTGCCGGTGCGGGCCAGCTCGACGGCGGGCGCGACGACCTCGGCCCAGGGCAGCCTGCCCCAGCGGGCGTGAATCTCGCCACACCCGGCCGGCACCCCGGGCACCGCCACGGAGGCCCCGCCGATCTCGTACGGCAGCGGGACGTCGCCGAACCGCACCGCGATCGGGGTCATCGGCTCCGCCTTGCGATCACCGTCCAGCCCCGGTGCCGCGACGAAGAAGTCGAGGCAGGTCACGCGTCCTGTCGAAGCTTCGAAGTAGGTGGCGTAGCCGCCACCGCCCAGGCCGGTGAAGATGGTCTCCGCGACGCAGGCGGCGAGCACCGCCGCGACCCCCGCGTCGGCGGCCGTTCCGCCCGATTCCAGTACCCGAAGGCCTACTTCGGCGGTGGCCGGATGGCCTGCTGCCACACCGGCAGGTACCCGCATTCAACTGCCTCCCGTACCATCCGCGCTCATGACATCCAGTGTGGAGGTGATGGAGGCCCCGGACGAAGCGCTTCCCACTCGCGTGCGGGTCGGATATTCGCTCGGCTCCCTGGTCACCGGTGCGTTCGGCACCGTGCCGGGGCTGTTGCTGCTGCCGTACCTGACCGACACCCTGGGCGTCGCCGCGGGCCTGGCGGGCCTGCTGGTGCTGCTGCCCAAGGCCTGGGACGTCATGCTCAACCCGCTGGCGGGCCGGATCTCGGACCGGACCCAGACCCGCTGGGGCGCCCGCCGGCCGTACCTGCTGTTCGCCGGTCTGGCCATGGCCACCCTGTTCGCGGGCCTGTTCGCGGCTCCGTTCGGGATCAACGACGCAGCCGGCCTCTACGTCGCGGTGATGTTCCTGCTCACGGCCACCGCATTCGCGTTCTTCCAGGTGCCGTACGTGGCCATGCCCGCCGAGATGACCTCCTCCCCGTCCGAGCGGACCCGGCTGATGACCTGGCGGGTGGCGCTGCTGGCCACCTCGATCCTGGTCTCCGGCGCGATGGCGCCGATCATCCGGGACGCGGCCGGCGGCGGCATCCCCGGTTACCGCTGGATGGCGGTGTTCGTCGCCGCGATCATGGTGGCGGGCACCCTGATCGTCTTCGTGAGCACCCGCTCCGCCCCGACCGGCACCATCACCGCCAGCGAGCCGTCGCTGCGCGCCCAGCTGAAGGTGGTCGGCGCGAACCGGCCGTTCCGGGTGCTGGTGGCCTGCTTCGTGGTGCAGGCGACCGGAGTGGCCTGCATGCTCGGCGGTGTCGAGTACTTCGCCAAGCACGTGCTGGGTGACGCGAGCACCACCACGGCGCTGTTCGCGGTCGTGGTCAGCCCGGCCCTGTTCGTGATGCCGGTGTGGCGCCGGGTCGGCGAGCGGCTGGGCAAGCTGAAGGGCTACGTGATCGCCTCGATTACGCTCACCGTGGCGACGTTCGCGCTGGCCGCCGCGCCGGTGCTGCCCCACTTCGCGGTGTACGCGATCATCGCGGTGATCGGCTTCGGCTACGCCGGGCAGCAGCTGTTCGGCCTGGCCATGCTGCCCGACTGCATCGCCTACGACACCGCGCGCACCGGTAAGCGCCAGGCGGGCGTGTTCACCGGCGTGTGGACCGCGGGCGAGGCGCTGGGCCTCGCGCTCGGCCCGTTCATCTTCGGCATCGTGCTCCAGCTGTTCGGCTACATCTCCACCACGGCGGGGGAGACGGTGGCGCAGAGCGATCTGGCGAAGACGGGAGTGCTGCTCGGCTTCACCGTGGTGCCGGGCCTTATCGTGGGCATCGCACTGGTGCTGCTGCGGGGGTACGACCTCGGCGGGGACCCGGCGAGCACGGAGTCCGCACCGCTGCCGGAGCCCGCGCCCGCGCGCTGACCAGCACCGCGTGCGCGTATCAGGCCTGTTGGGGAGGGTGCACGCCGGATGTTCGCGCAACGAGTTCAGCAGTTCCACCAGCTCGTCCTGGGCCGGGACGCGACCACGGCCCTGGCCGCGGTGGCGCCGCTGGTGCAGGCGGCCCGGCAGGCGGCACCGCACGAGCTGACCCCGGCCGTGGCGCACCTGGCGCCCGCGATCGGCGCGGCGCCGGTGCCGTTCGTCGCGGCCACCGCGGCGACCGCCGCCGGTGCGCTGGTGGAGCTGGGCGGGCAGCCCGGCCCGCTGACCCGCGTCGTGCTGGAGCGCCTGAGCAGCGCGCTGACCGGCACCCACGCGTTCATCGACGTATGGCTCGCGGCGGCCGGGGGCCGCCCGCTGCCGGAGCGCAACCAGCTGGACATGGCCGCCGCCACCGCGGTGCTGACCGGCGCGGTCGGCATCGAGCGGGCCACGCCCCTGCTGGCGGCCTGGCGCGACGCCCCGCACTGGGCGCTGGCGGCGGTGGCCTGCCTGCACCACCCCGAGGCGCGGGCACAGCTCGGCGACCGGGCCGCGTGGACCGCCCAGGTGGACCCGCTGCACTCGGCCGCACCCGCCTTCCTGCGGCTGATCCTGGCGCTGCGCATCGTCGACGAGCACCTGCTGGTGCTGCACCGCCCCACCGGGCGCGGCGCGATGGTGTACGTCAGCGGAGTGGCCGACAACTTCCAGCTGCAGACACTGCTGGCCGACGTGCTGGTGGGCGCGGGCCTGGTGCCCGGCGACCGGCCGGACCAGCGCTGGGTGGCCGCGTTCCGGCACGGGCCGGACGGCACCGAGCTGGAGCATGTGGACGACTACTTCCACCTGACCGACGCCACCGGCGCGACCATGCGCAACGAGGCCGGTCCGGCCGACATCGCGGTGGTGAGCGGCTCGCGGGTGCTGGTGCTGGACGAGGCGCGGTACAGCCGGCACTGGCGGCCGGGGCGGCGGTTCCCGATCCCCGCGCAGGTCCGGGTGGACCGGATCCTGACGCAGCAGGAGGTCGACGCCTGGATGGGCTACATTCCACCGCCCTCGGCGGACTAGGCTGGCTCGCATGGCCCTGCCGTCGGCGCTCCCGGACCCGATCAAGTTCGTGCTGAACTGGGGTCGGCGCTACTCGCTGTGGGTGTTCAACTTCGGGCTGGCCTGCTGCGCGATCGAGTTCATCGCCAGCAGCATGGGCCGGCACGACTTCATGCGGCTGGGCGTCATCCCGTTCGCGCACGGGCCGCGCCAGGCCGACCTGATGGTGGTGTCCGGCACGGTCACCGACAAGATGGCCCCGGCGGTCAAGCGCCTCTACGACCAGATGCCCGAGCCGAAGTACGTCATCTCGTTCGGCGCGTGCAGCAACTGCGGCGGGCCGTACTGGGACTCCTACTCGGTGACCAAGGGCGTGGACCAGATCATCCCGGTGGACGTGTACGTGCCCGGCTGCCCGCCCCGCCCCGAGGCGCTGCTGCACGGCATCCTGCGCCTGCAGGAGAAGATCGCGGCGGAGAAGTCCGGCTTCGGCGGCGTGCACCGCCCGGACGCGGCGGCGCTGTCGGCCCCGGTGGTGAACAAGCCGGCCTGAGTCCGGTTTCCGCAGCGTGCGGTTGCGGAGGCGGGTTAGCGTCCACCCATGACGCGCTCCGAGCAGATCCTGGACGTGCTGGTCACCGAGTTCGGGCCGCTGATGACGGCCGAGCCGGCCGCGTTCCGGCGCAAGTTCCGCAAGATGGCCTCCAGCGCGTTCGCGTTCTACCGCGGCAGCGCGGCGCTGTTCTACGCGGACATGACCGGGCAGTACGCCGACGGCGCGTTCCTCACCGAGGCGACCAGCCGGGTGTGGATCCACGGCGACCTGCACGCGGAGAACTTCGGCACCTACATGAACGCCGACGGGGTGCTGGTCTTCAACGTCAACGACTTCGACGAGGCGTACGTCGGCCCGTTCCTGTGGGACCTGCGGCGGCTGTGCGCCAGCATCGCGCTGCTCGGCTACGGCAAGGCGCTGTCCGACCACATGATCGGCCACCTGGTGCGCAGCTTCGCGGGGGCGTACCTGGCCGAGCTGCGAGCCATCGCGCAGGGCGGCGACGACGCGATCGGCTCGCTGACCCTGTCCACCACCACCGGGCCGCTGCACCGGGTGCTCCAGCAGGCGCGGCTCAACACGCGGGTGGAGCTGCTGGACGGGCTCACCGTGATCGACGGGTACGAGCGGCGCTTCGCCGAGCGCGACGGGGTGTACCGCATCGACGCGGCCACCCGCGCCACCGTCGAGGAGGCGTTCCGGGGCTACCTGGGCACGCTCAACCCGCACCACGCGCACGCCGGTCACCGCGGCATCGAGCGCACGATCAAGGACGTGGTGCTGCGCAAGGGGGTGGGCATCGGCTCGGCGGGCCTGCCGTCGTACAGCCTGCTGCTGGAGGGCCACACCCAGGCGCTGGAGAACGACGTGGTGGTCTACATGAAGCAGGCGCAGACCCCGGCGGTCTCCCGCTACATCGACGACGCCCGGGTGCGCGGCTACTTCCTGCACCAGGGGCACCGGACCGCCGAATCGCAGCGGGCGCTGCAGGCCGCGGCGGACGCCTGGCTGGGCTACACCGAGCTGGACGGGGTCGGCCAGCTCGTCGCCGAGGTGTCGCCCTACGCCGCGGACCTGGACTGGGCCGACGTGAACGAGCCGGACGAGCTGGTCAGCGTGGTGCGGGAGCTGGGCCGGGCGGTGGCCCGCATGCACTCGGTCGCCGACGACGAGTCCAGCCACGACCTGGTCGACTTCTCCACCGAGGAGGCGATCGTCGCCGAGCTGGACCGTGACGAGCAGGGCTTCACCGGCGGCCTGGTGGAGTTCGCGCACGCGTACGGCGCCCAGGCCCGCGCCGACCACCAGCTCTTCGTGGACCTGTTCCGCAACGGCGCGATCCCCGGCGTGTGAGCGCTCAGGCGCTCGGGCTCGCGCTCGGGGTCGCCGACGGTGGCGGGCCGCAGCGCATGTCGCCCATGGTGTGGTTGGCGAACGCGCCGCTGCCCCGGGCCCGGGTCCAGTACGGATACTGCTGCCGCTTGCCCACCGGGATCTCCGAGAGCACGGCCAGGTCGCCGACCACGTAGATGACCCGGACGCCCAGGTTCTCCGGATCGGCGGGCCAGCGCACCGTGGTGGTCACCGACCGGTCGCCGGGCGTCAGCTGGAACGTCTCGTGCTCGACGAGGTCCTGGGTGCCGTCGGCCTGGCACGCGTACGACGCCCAGAAGATCTTGACCTTCCTGCCCGCGCAGAACGTCGACGCGTCGGTCAGCCCCATGGTGACCTCGTGGTCCCCGGCCGCGCCCGCGCCCTCGACATACGCCTCCGGCTTCGCCCGGCAGGTGGGCTTGGGCCCGGCGCCGGCACCGTCGATCTCCTCGGCGGTCGGCGTGGGCGCGGGCTGCGGCAGCTCACTGGGCGACGCGCTCGGGCTGGGACCGGGCACCGCCGGGGGCGTGCTGCGATTGGCCCACGGGACCGCCACGGCGAGCGCCGCGAACGCCGCGATCACCGCGACGGCCCCGGCCCGGCGGCGGATCCGGCGTCGGCGCACGGTGCCCAGCACCGCGTCCACGCCCGCCGGGACGAAGGCGCCCTTGAGGCTGCTGCGGGCGTCGCCGAAGGCGTCCCGGACGGGGTCGAGCTCAGACACGGTCGACCTCCTCCTCCTCCGCCGCCGGTAGCGCCTCGCTGAGCCGGGACGCCAGCGTATGCCGCGCGCGGTGCAGCCACGACTTGACCGTGCCCTCGGCGGCCCCGGTGAGCGCCGCGATCTCGGCGATCGGCAGGTCCTCGAGGTAGTGCAGGATGACCGCCTGCCGCTGCCGGGCGGGCAGGGTCGCCAGCGCGGTCGCGATGGCGATGCGGTCGGGATTGGGGCCCGGCGTCGATTCAACCAGCCGGTCGCGGGTGATCAGCTCGATCCCCCGGCGCACCCGCCGCCACCGGCTGGTGGCCAGGTTCCACGCCACGCGGCGCACCCAGGCCACCGGATCATCGTGCTCGGCGACGCTGCTCCACCGGTCGTAGGCCCGGCACATGGCCTCCTGCACCACGTCCTGCGCCTCCGCGGCGCTCCCGGTGTGCAGGAACAGCTGCGTGGCCAGCGGGTGGAACGCGGCCGCGTAGAACTCCGCGAAATCGCGGTGTCCGGCCACGGGCGTCTCCGAAGGGTCCAGAGGGGATGAGACCGCAGCATAACGAAACCCGGCGGAGCCGTTGGCCCGCGCAGCACAGCCCGCACGGTCACGGGCGGTCCGCCGCCGTCCGCCGCGGCCGGACAGGGGCGTGGCGGGCACTCGCGGGCATAGGATGCCGGGCATGACGCCGGAGGAGATCGGGGCGCGCCTGAGCGAGCTGGTGGCGGGCGCCCAGGCGGGAGTGTCCGGCGGTGGGGCGTACGCCCGCGCCACCGTGGACGTGCCCGCCGAGCAGTGGGTCGCGGCGTTGACCGCCGCGCGGGACGGGCTGTCCTGCGACTTCTTCGACTGGCTGTCCGCCGTGGACGAGCTGGACGCCGGCTACGACGTGGTGGCGCACGTGTGGTCCACCACCGAGCGGCACGGCGTGCTGCTGCGCACCCGGGTGCCTGCCGAGGGCGCGTCGCTGCCGTCGGCCGTGGCGGTCTACCCCGGCGCGGCCTGGCACGAGCGGGAGACGTACGAGATGTTCGGCATCGGCTTCCCCGGCCCGCTGGAGCCGTTGCTGCTGCCGCCGGAGTTCGAGGGCCACCCGCTGCGCAAGAGCTTCGTGCTGGCCAGCCGGGTCGCCAAGCCGTGGCCCGGGGCCAAGGAGCCGGGCGAGTCGGAGACCGGCTCGAAGCGCCAGGCGATCCGCCCGCCGGGCGTGCCCGCGCCGGGGGAGTGGGGGCCGCAGTCATGAGCGAGCGCAGCGAGCGAATCTTGGCGGCCGGTGGCCATGGCGTCGCGCAGCGGAGCGGAGCGGCGGCATGACCTGGGAGATCGTTCTCAGAGTGGCGCTGGTGGCGGTGGCGTTCCTGACGCTGCCGCTGCTGGTCGGGCAGACCGAGCACAAGGTGATGGCGCACATGCAGTCCCGGCTCGGGCCCATGTACGCGGGCGCGTTCCACGGCTGGGCGCAGCTCATCGCGGACGGGGTGAAGTTCGCGCAGAAGGAGGACATCACCCCGCGCGACGCCGACGGGCCGGTGTTCCGGCTGGCCCCGGCGGTGGCGCTGCTGCCGTACCTGCTGGTGCTGCTGGTCATCCCGCTCGGGCCGGGCGACCTGGTCGGGCAGCAGCTCGACGTCGGCCTGTTCTTCGTGCTCGCCGTGGTCGGCATCGGCGTGATCGCGGTGCTGATGGCCGCCTGGTCCTCGGCGAACAAGTACTCGCTGCTCGGCGGCCTGCGGGCAGCGGCGCAGCTGCTCGGGTACGAGCTGCCGTTCGTGCTCGCCGCGGCCAGCGTGGCGATGGCCGCCGGCACGCTGAGCCTGCCCGGCATCGTGGCCGCCTGGCAGCCGTGGTGGCTGCTGTGGCAGCTGCCCGCGATGGTGGTCTTCTTCGTCGCCGGGCTGGCCGAGATCCGGCGGCCCCCGTTCGACATGCCGATCGCCGACTCGGAGCTGGTCTTCGGCTACATGACCGAGTACACCGGCCTGCGCTTCGCGTTCTTCCTGCTCGCCGAGTACGTCGGCATCGTGGTGATCTCCGCGCTGACCGCGGCGCTGTTCCTCGGCGGCTGGCACGGCCCGTGGGCGGACAGCGTGGGCTGGCTGTGGATGCTGCTCAAGACCGGCCTGGTGGCGTTCGTGGTGATCTGGCTCCGGGTGTCCTGGCCCCGGCTGCGCGAGGACCAGCTGCAGCGGCTGTGCTGGCTGGTCCTGGTGCCGCTGGCGCTGTTCCAGCTGATCCTCACCGCCGGTGTGCGGGTGGCGCTGGCCTGAGACGCGGACCGGGCCCGTCCCCGCCGTGCGGCAGGGACGGGCCCGGTTCATCGTCATTCCCGGCAGGTCACCGTGCCGGGCGGCGCGTGCCCGCGGTGAGCGTGCGCACCGCGGTCGTCACGGCCGCGGTCACCTCGGCCCGCAGGTCACCGGACAGGCTCGGCCCGCCCGCCGGGGACAGCAGCGTGGGCGTGCGCGGGAAGCAGTTCACGCCGGGCTTGACGGTGATGTACGCGATCCCGTCGGCCGGCACGGTCAGCGCTCCACCGACCCGCTGGGCACGGTCCCACGCGTCCGACGGGCGGGCGCCGACGCGATACCAGCAGTCGGTCGCACCGGCGAAGTGCAGGTACACCGGGCCGGCGGGCAGGCCCCACAGGGTCCAGTCCTGGCGCGAATCCGACATCGCGACCTCGTCACCGGTGATCGCGCTGTGCGCGGTGATCACGGCCCACTCGTCGGGGCCGCCGACGACGATCCGCGAGCCCCAGACCCGCAGCGTCTGGTCGAACCGGGTGGTCTGGCCCGCGGTCACCTTGACACCTGCCGCGGTGGTGCGGTCGCTCGCCCCACCGGACCAGGTCAAAGCCGTTTGGTGGAGCTTGTCGCTGATCTCCAGCTCCCACTCGTACGGCCCCAGGCCGGTGATCGAGTAATCCGCGCCGGGCTCGGCGCACGCCCCGTCGCCGGTGAGGAACTTCGGCGCGTAGCGCACACAGCGCGCGCCCTCGGTTGGCAGAGGGCTGTCGATCCGGCCGTGGATGCCGCCGGACCCGTCCACGGTGATGGTGGGCAGCGCACTGCCCTTGCCCTGGCGGAAGTCGAGGACGGCGGCCTGGGCCCGGCGGCCGGTGCCACCGGTCGCGCCCAGCCACTGCCGGCCGAAGCGGCTCGTGTCGTGGGGCTCCACGAACGCCTGGAAGCGGCCCGGCTCCACGGTGGTGCCGAACGACTCCCGCACCTCGCCGCCGGCCCCGTCGTGGTTGCAGAAGTGCTTCGCGTCGGGGGCCCACTGCGCGGTGCCGAACACCGCCACCAGCCGCACGCAGACGGCCGGCAGCGTGCCGTCGGCGGCGCGGGCGACCCGGGCCTCGGCGTGGGTCAGCGGGCCCAGCTTGAGGGTCATCGGGGTGACGCCGTCGGGACGCACCACGACGTTCTCGCCCAGGCCCGAGTGGACGGGCCAGGCGTCGGCGGTGACGCTGCGCGTGCCGGGCAGCAGCCCGTCGAACCGGTGCACGCCGGAGGGATCGCACTTGCGGGTGCCGTCGGTCCACACGCACGCCGCCACCAGCGCGCCGGAGACCGCGTCGACGGTGCGGACCTCCAGCACGCCGGTGCGGCCGTGCAGCCGGTTGTCCACGGTGACGGTCGCGCCCGGGGCCACCGGGTACACGTCGGCCTCGGCCAGGGTCACCTTGCCGGCGGCGTACTGCAGCGGGCCGCCGGTGACGTACTGCGCCGTGACCTCCCCGGGACGGACGTTCGGGATCCGGTAGCGGCCGTCGGGTCCGCTCACGACGGTGTGCAGCGCCCCGCCGGTGCTCTGCCGGAGCTGGACCTGGCCCATCGCGGGCAGGCCGGCGGCATCCGTCAGCGTGCCGACGACGGTCCCCGGCGCAGGGCGCAGCACGAAGTCGACCGTCCAGCCGCCCGGACGCTCCGGCACCGCCCACAGGCGGTACGCCGACTGGGGGTGCGGCTTGTCGCCGGTCCAGACGTCGGCGAAGCCCGGTGCGCGAGCCACCAGGAAGTGCTGACCCACGTAGTCGTAGGGGACCCGCGGGAAGGCGTAACGGCCCGCGGCGTCGGCCTCGACGGACCACACGTCGCCGTATCCGAGCAGCCACAGCGTGACCCGGGCGGCGGGCACCGGCTCGCCCGCGGCATCACGGACGGTGCCGGACAGCTCCACGAGCTCCGGTGCGTCGTCGACGAGGGTCAGGTCCGCGGTCGTGGTGGCCCCGGCGGTCACCGCGTAGGGTCCGGCGTCCAGCGCCGGGGTGCTGAAGGTGGACGTGACGCGGTAGCCGCCCGGGGCCGTGTTCGGCAGCTCCCACGTGCCGTCGAGCCCGGTGCGCACGCGGGCGACCGCCGGGGTGCCGTCGGCGTTCGCGCGGATCTCCAGCGTCACCAGGCTCGCCGGGTCGCCGGACGGGTAGCGCAGGGTGCCCCGCAGCACGCCCGCCTCGCGGCTCAGCGCGAAGTCGCGTACGACGGTGGCACCCGGCACCAGGCCGGCGATGCCGGAGCCGAAGCGGTGCCGGTAGCCCAGGCCCCACCCGTCGGCGTAGCCCTCCGCGTGGGCGCGGGTGCGCACGTTGAGGTTGGTCACCAGCCGCGCGTCGAGCGCGTACCGGCCGTCGGCGCCCGCGCACACGCTCGTGATCGTGCCGAGGAAGGTGGTGTTCTCCAGGTCGACGCAGGCGCCGGCGAGACCGGCACCGGTGGCCGCGTCGGTGATGCGCCCCTCCAGCAGCGCGGGCGGCTGCTCGGCCACGGCGGCGGCCGGTGCGTAGGCGAGTGAGGTGACGAGCAGCGCGGTGAGGCCGGTCGCGGCCATCCGCGACAGGTTGCGAAGGTCCATGGTCATTCCTGTTTGCCGTGGGGTCGAGTCAGGCTGGCGGCGGCCGCGAGTCGGGGTCATGAAAACGGTCACGGCCGGCCAGGCCCCGTCGCGCGGCCCGGTGCGGCCCCGGCCGGCCGGGTCACCGCCGCCGCCGCCGTGGCGACCGCGTCGGCGAGCCGCAGCTGGAGGTCCTGCCGCGTGCCGAGCCCGCGGCCGGCCAACAGCAGCGGCGCGTCCGGCAGGCAGTTGACGCCCGGTCTGATCACGAAGTGGTGCTGCCGTGCCACGCCGATTTGGAGCGCGCCGCCGACCAGCTGTGACCGTGCGCCGGGGTGTCCGGGTCGCGGCTGCACCCGTGCCCAGCAGGAGGTCCAGTCGTCCTGGTAGTGCAGGTAGACCGGGCCGGGGGCGAGGTTGCGGGCGCTGGAGCCGGCGGTGGTCGAGGTGACCGCGCCCGCGTCACCGGTGACGGCGCTGTGGACCGTCGTCCGGCCCGTGCCCGGCGAGCTGCCGTTGACGGTGGTGACGGTAGTGGTGAGCGTGGACTCCGGCCGCGTGAGCCGGATGTCGTAGCGGGTGCTGCCGCCCTCGGTGACCTGCACGGCGAGCGCCGTGGAGCGGTCGGGCGCGCCGCCGGACCAGGTGGTCGCGGCGCCCCAGCCGCTGAACTCCAGCTGCCAGGCGTACGGGCCCAGCCCCGTGATCTGGTACTCGGCGTACTCGTCGAGGCCGAGCGTGCCCTGGTCGATCTCGTGCGGCAGGTAGCTGACCGACCGCCAGCCGGTGAGGCCGTCCTTGACGAACTCGTTGTGCACGAAGCCGTGCAGCGCGCCCACGCCGTCCAGCCTGACCGTGGGCAGCATGGTCCGCGCCGCGTTCCGGAAGGTCAGCACGGCGGCTTTGTCCAGCTCGCCGGTGCCGCCGTTGGGGCCCAGCCACTGCTTGCCGTAGCGGGTCTGGTCGGCGGGGAACACGAACGCCCGGTAACGCCCGAGCGGCATGCTGAACCTGGCGACCTCCTGTGCGGTGCCGGTCGTGTTGTTGCACTGCAGGATCGGACCGGGCTGCGGGGTGCCGTACACCGCGACGAAGCGCAGGCAGACGGCCGGGACGGTGCCGTCGGTGTCGCGTGCCACCCGCAGCTCGCCGTGCGTCTGCGCGCGCACCGGCACGGTCAGCACCGTGACGCCCGTGGCCGCGACCATCACCGACGCGACCGCGGACTGGGTGAACGTGTCGGCGGCCACCGACACCTCGTGCACACCCGGCCACAGCCGCTCCACGGTGTGCACCGGGGCGCCGTCGCACAGGGTGTAGCCACCGGCCCGGACGCAGCCGGCCGAGACCGGCTCGCCGCTGTCGGCGTCGACGGTGCGCACCTCCAGCACCCCCGTCCGGCCGTAGAGCTCCTGGTCCACGGTGAGCTCGGCGCCGGGCGCGACGCTGTACCGGTCGGCTTCGGCCGCGGTGAGCCGGTGGAAGGCGTACTGCGTCGGGCCGCCGGTGCCGAAGCTCAGGGTGAACTCGCCGGGCCGCACGTTGGTGAACCGGTAACGGCCGTCCGGTCCGCTGTGCCCGGTGTGTACGACCGTCGTGCCGTTCATGATGCTGACCGAGGTCAGGATCGGCCGGCCGGCGTCATCGACGATCTTGCCGGCCACCGTGCCGGTCAGCTGCCGCAGCGTGAAGTCGCCGGTGTATCCGTTCTCCGCCTGCGGCAGGCTGGTGAGCAGCGTCGCCGAGGCGGGATGCGGCTTGCCGCCGGACCACTCCTCGGCGAACCCGGGCGCGCGCGCCACCAGGCGCATCACGCTGGGCGTGGAGACCAGCGCGGGGAACCGGTAGGCGCCGTCGCCGTCGGTGGACACGGTGGCGACGTCGCCGTACCCCGTCGTCCACAGCGAGACCCGCGCGCCGGTGACGGGGGTGCCGTCGGAGTCGCGTACGGTGCCGCCCAGCCCGACGGGGTCACGCGGGGGCTGGCTGCTGAGCGCCACGTCGGCGATGGTGGCGGCGCCGTCGGTGACGGTGAAGGGTCCGGTCTGGACGACCGTGCCCACGCTCACCCGGTACCGGCCCGGGGCCAGGTTCGGCAGCGCCCAGGTGCCGTCGGGCGCCGTGTAGACCTGCCCGGCCCGCACCGACACGTTCTCGTCGTGCACCACGGTGACCAGGTTCAGGCCGACCGGGTAGCCCGTCGGGTAGGTGACCCGGCCCTGCAGCGTCCCGGCCTGCCTGCCGAGCTGGAAGTTGCGGGTGGGCACGTTGGCGAAGGAGAGGCTCAGCGGGGGCAGGACGTTGCGGTTGCGCACCGTGCCGGACCACGAGTCGGCGTACCCGGCGGCGTGGGCGCGGGCGAACACGCTGACCGAGTTGCTCATCATCCAGGTGTGCAGCGCATAGCGGCCCTCGGCGTCGGCGCAGACCTCGGCCAGCCGGTGCAGGTAGCTCGCGTGGACGATCTCGACGCAGGCGCCGGGGACCGGCGCTCCGGTGGCGGCATCCGTGACGACGCCCTGTAGGCGGACCGGGGGTGGATCCGCGGCGGCGGCTCCGGTGGGGGCGACCGCGAGCGACGCCACCAGCAGGGTGGCGGCGGCCGTCGCGGCGGCGCGGGACAGTCGGTGGGGCACGGTGGATCTCCAAGCCGAGGAGGTGCCAGGCAGGGGGAGTTTGGTGTGGAAGGCCGGTGACGGCCTGCGACGGCGAGGAGCCCGGCGTCGCGGGCTCCTCGCCGTCCCGTCAGGAAGCGGCCCGGCCGGACCGCTGGGCGGTGCGCGGGCTCAGCGTGTCCACCGCGGCGGCGACCGCCGTGGCGACCTGACCCTGCACGTCCACGGAGAAGCGGAACCGGTCGGCCGGGTTCCACAGCTGCGGGCGGGCCGCGAAGCAGTTGACGCCGGGCTTGATGTCGAGCCCGACCGCCACGGCCACCGGCAGGTTCAGCGCACCGCCGACCCGCTGCGCGCGGTCGGGCGTGGCGGTCGTCCGCTGGCCGTACCAGCAGTCCACGCTGCCGTCGTAGTGCAGGTAGACCCGCCCGGCGGGCAGGCCCGTCAGCATCGAGCTGCCCTGCGTGGTGCCGAGCTCGTCACCGGTGACGGCGCTGTACACGGTCACCCTCGCCGAGGGGTCCGCGACGAGCAGCTTGATGCGCGAGTCGTCGACCTTCAGGGTGTGGTCGAACCGCGTGGTCTGCCCGGCGGTCACCACGACACCGGTCGCCTTGGACCGGTCGGGCGCGCCGCCGGACCACACCGCCGCCGCCTCCCCGTCGCTGACCTCCAGCTCCCAGGCGTACGGCCCGAGCCCGGTGAGCTGGTACTCGCTGCCGGGCGCGGCGCAGCCCAGGTACCCGGTCACGGCCATCGGCGCGTACCGCACGCAGCGCGGCGTCTCGGTCTTGAACACGCTGTCGATGCGGCCGCGGATGGAGCCCGCGCCGTCCAGCTTGATGACGGGAGCCGTGGCGCCCTTGCCAGGACGGAAGTCGAGCACGGCAGCCTCGGCGCGCCGTCCGGTGCCGCCGTCCGCGCCCAGCCATTGACGGCCGTAGCGGGTGGTGTCCTGCGGCTCGACGAGCGCCTGGTAGCGACCGGCGGGCACGGTGGTGATGATGCCGTCGCCGGGCGCGGTGCCGCTGGCGTAGTTGCAGATCTGCTGGACGCTGGCCGGCTGCGGGGTGCCGTACACGGCGACGAGCCGTACGCAGAACCCGGGCGCGGTGCCGTCGGTGTCGCGGGCGACCCGGAACTCGGCGTGCGTCAGCGGCTCCAGGCGCAGGGTCAGCACGGTGACCCCGTCGGGGTTCACCGTCACGGAGTCGGTGGCGTTCGCCGCCACCGGCCACGCCTGGCCGGTCACCGCACGCGGCCCCGGCAGCAGGCCCTCGAACCGCTGGATCCCGCCCGGCACGCACTGCTGGTTGCCCGACATGAGCGCACAGGCCTTCGGGAGCAGCTCACCGGTGACCGCGTCGACGAGCCGCACCTCCAGGGTGCCCGTCGGCCCGAACAGCTGGTTGTCGACGGTCACGGCGGCCCCGGCGGCGACGGTGTACTTGTCGGCCTCGGCTTCGGACAGCTTCCGCGCGGCGAACTGCTTCGGCCCGGTGGTCGTGTAGTTCAGCGTCACCTGGTCCGGCCACACGTTGGGGAAGCGGTACGTCCCGTCGGGCGCGCTGTACTCGCTGTGCAGCGAGCCGTTGCTCTGCCGCAGCTGAACCGTGGTGACCACGGGGTCACCGGTCCCGTCGGTGAGCCTGCCGCTCACCGTCGCCGCGCTCGGGCGGAGCGTGAAGTCGAACAGGTCGGAGGTGCCCAGCTGCTGGAAGGGCGGTGACGACTGCGGGTGGGGGCGGTCGCCGCTCCACGTCGCGGCGCGGCCCGGCGCGGTGACGACGATCCGGTGCTCGTACAGCAGTCCGCTCGCGACCTTCGGGAAGCTGTACCCGCCGGCCGCGTCGGTGTTCACCGACCCGACCTCGCCGTATCCGGGGAACCACAGCGAGACGCGGGCCCCGGCCACCGGCTGGGCACCGGTGTCGCGCACCGTGCCGTGCAGCGTGCGCCAGACCAGCACCGAACCGGGGTAGGTCACGTCCGCGGTGGTGCTCCCGCCGTCGGTCACCGTGAAGGGCCCGGTCGACTCCAGGACGCCACTGCTGACGGCGAGGCGGTACGCCCCCGGCGGCAGGTTCGGCACGCTCCAGGTGCCGTCGGGCGCGGTCCGCGTCGCGGCGATCATCAGCGACCCGGCGGCCTCCGGATACACCCATACGGCGATGAGCCCCACCGGCGTGCCGTCGGGGAAGCGGAGCGTGCCGTGCAGCGTGCCGGACGCCCGGCTGAGCGCGACGTCGCGCACGGTCGTCGTGCCGACCTTGAGCGGCATCGCCACCGACTCGTAGCGGCTCACCTTGGTGAGCCACCGGTCGCCGTAGCCGTCGGCGTACACGTGGGTCCGCACGTTGACCGGCGAGGCGGCCTTGCCCGGGATGGTGTAACGGCCGTCGGCGCCCGCGCAGGCCTTGGCGACGAGGGTCAGGAAGGTGGGGTGCTCCAGCTCCATGCAGGCGCCCGGCACCGGCTGGCCGGTGGCCGCGTCGGTGATGAGGCCGGTCATCAGGGCGGGCGGCTCGGCCGCGCCGACGGCCGCCGGCAGCGCCACCGCCAGGGAGCTCACCAGCGCGGCGGACGCCGCCACCGCACCGAGCCTGGATCTTTTTTCAAGCAGCAGGAATCGCAAGATGATCCTCTTTCCCCGTGATGAATCGCGATCACGTTAGCTGTCGGGGAACCGACACGGATCACCGAAACGGCCAGGATGCGCTGTATAAGGCGTGACATGGAGGTGCCCGGTGCGCTGCGGCGCACCGGGCACGATCGCGTTTGGAGCCCTCGTCACGGGCGGCTCGCTTTAGGTCAGTTCTTCACCCGGGCCAGGCGGGCGTCCGTCGGCACGCCCCACGGCGAGGACACCGTGGGGCTGCTCGTGTCGACGCCGCGCCCGGTGACCCCGCGCAGCCAGGGCGACCCGGCGAAGGTCTTGACCACGACCGGGCCGGGCAGCGGCCGCATGCGGACCGGGCTCCGGAACGGCTCGCGGGCCAGGCAGTTCTTCCCGATGGTGAGGGTGATCTGCTTGACCTGCTCGGTGCCCACCGCGAGGTACGGCGTGCGCCGGTTGCCCAGTCCGAAGTAGGCCCAGCAGACGGTGTCGCCGTGCTGCGCCCTGAGCACCACGGCCCGGTTCGCCGGGACACGCACGCCGCTGCCGCCGGACGCGCCGCTGAGCGTGATCCCGGTGTACGCGTCGTACGCCGTGATCTGCGTGGGAGCCGTCGCGCCGGCGACGGCGACCGGCACCCAGGTGCCGTAGCTCAGCCAGGCGTCCGCACCGGACACCGAGGCCGCGGTGAGGTCGGTGCGCGCGGGAGCGCCCTGCTCTCCGGTGCGGATCGCCGGGCTGGTCACGTCGGAGTAGGTGATCTTCCAGTCGTACGGGCCGAGGTTGTCCAGCCGATACAGCCCGTCACCGGGGCAGCTGTAGAGCTCGGGCCCCGCCGTCGCGCAGGCGGTGGTGGCGAGCTGGCCGTTCTCGGCCCGGCGGAGGGTGCCGGAGATCGCGCGGCCCCGCTGCACGACGATCTCCGGGGCGTCGGTGATCTCGCCCGTCCTCAGGTCGAGGAGGGCGGCGGTGTGCCGGTCGCCGGTGCCGCCGGTGCGGCCGAGCCACTGGGCGCCGATGAGATCGCGCGGCTCGACGAACAGCTGCACCTGGCCCGGCTGGAAGGGCCCCAGCAGCAGCCTGCCGTCGGCGTCCGGCTGGGCGCAGACGCGGTTGTCGGCGAGCTTGTCGCCCCACGTCCCGCGCACCGCGTGCACGCACACCGGCGGGAGCTCGGTCTTGTTGATCGTGTCGCGGTAGGTGGTGGTGATCACCGCCCCGGGCTGGATCCGCAGGGTCACCTTGACGACCTCGCCCGGTCCGGCGACGGCCGAGCTCTGCATCGGGTAGTGGTACGGCTCGTGCGTCACGTAGAGCTGGCGGGGACCCTTCTGCAGGTCCTGCGCCCGTAGGCGGTAGACGCCGCCGTCATCGGCGCAGACGCGGTCGGCCATCTGCACGCACGCGCCGGAGACGGGCGCGCCGGTCACCGCGTCGAGCAGGGTGACCTCGACGACGGCCGGGCCGACGAGGGTCTCGGTGAGCGCCGTGGTCGCGCCGCCGGTGACGGTGACGGTCTGCGCCTCGGCGGCGGTCAGCTTGCCCGGATACCACTGCGCGGGCCGGGACACGCCCGAGGGGACCCGGGGGAGGACCTTCAGCTGGTACTCGCCCTGCGGCAGCTCCGGCAGGTCGGCGGTCCCGTCGAAGCGGACCGGCATGGTGTAGGTCCAGGTGCCGGCGAGGTCGGTGAGGGTCAGCGTGGTGCCCGGGAAGGGCAGCGCGCCGTCGTGGTCGACCACCCGGACGGTCAGCCGCCCCGGCTTGGCGCCCAGCTTGACGTCGAGTGCGGCGGAGCCCACGGTGCGCTGGGTGTACGGCTCCGGGTCGTCGATGCTCCACGTCGTGGCGTAGCCGGGGGCTGTCGTCCGCGTCCACACGGGGATGCCGGTCCGGACGTTCGGGATCTGGTAGCGGCCCTCGCCGTCGGTCCTGGTGCCGCCGAGCGGCAGCATGCCGAGACCGAACAGGTCGACCCGGGCGTCCGCGACGGGCGTGCCCGCCGCGGTGACGGTGCCGTGGACGGTGGACATCTCCGGCAGCGCGGGCATCGGGTCCACCGCGCGGAACTGCTCCGTGAGCTCGACCGTGCCGCCCTCGGTGACGGTGACGGTGGCGGCCTCCGCACGATCGGCCTTGCCGGGATACCACTGCGTGGCGTAACCACTGCCGCCGAAGGCGACCTGGTATTCCCCGGCGGGCACGCCGGCTCGGACGAAGGAGCCGCCGTCGAGCGTGGTGACGACCACGACGGCCTGGGTCGCGCCCGGCCGGTACAGGCGGACCGCGCCGTACCAGGCCGCGCCGCCGTCCTGGCGGGTCAGGGTGCCGCGCACCGTGCCCGTGCGGCGCTCGATCGCGAAGTCGGCGACCACGGCGGTGCCGAAGGTGCTGACGCCGGAGGCGAAGGCCCGGTCCATTACACCCGGCCACCACAGGGTCTGCTCCCCGAGCCGGGCCTGCAGGTAGAAGTTGCCCCCTTGGACGTTGTCCATAGTGTAGCCGCCGTCGGCGTCGGTGCAGGCGTATCCGTGCACCTGGTAGGCGGTGTAGTAGTACGCCGTGACGCAGGCCCCCGCGATCGGCGTGCCGGTCGCGACGTCGGTCACCCGGCCGCTGATCCGGCCGGCGGCGGGCGCGGCGGCGCGCGGCGCCGCGGCCGTGGCGGGTGACGGTGCCGCGGCGGCGGGTGACGGTGCCGCCTGTGACGATGCCGGAATCACGACGGCCGCGGCCAGTATGGCCAGCGCCGCCAGCGCAGCTCTGCGCATGGAGCCTCCCCGTGTGAGCGGCGCTCACCTTAGCGGGTCGCCGCAGGTCATGAAGCAGTTGGGCTGTGCCGGTGCACCGAGGCGCACCGGCACGGCCCAGGTTCGACCCGCCGCGACGGGTCAGTGCCGTTCTAGGGCTTGACCCGGGCAAGCCGGGCGGCCGTGGGCACACCCCACGGCGAGGCGGCCCCGCCACCCGTCACCGCGGTGCTCGTGCCGGCCGAACCGGCCGGGGCGGCGGCGAACATCGTGGCGGGCACCGGACCCGGCAGCGGTGCGACCGGCCCGGTCAGCCGCACCGGCTCCCGGTTCAGGCAGTTCTTGGCCGGGTCGATGCGGAACGGGCTGAGCGGCTCCGTGCCGACCATGTAGTACGGCGTGCTGCCCTTCCGGGTGGACAGGTGCGCCCAGCAGCTGAGCGGGTTCTGGGCGCTGCCATACCGCAGCCGGAAGACCACGATCCGGTTCGCCGGCAGCGCCAGCGTGCCCCCGCTGGTGCTGTATAGCAGGCGTCCGGTGTACGCGTCGAACGCGTCGATCTCGCTGTTCACGTTGCCGTTGTCGATGTTGTAGACCGAGGTGCCCGGGATGAGCTTCACCCAGGCGGGGGTGCTCTGGCCGACCTTCACGGTGAAGTTGCCCGGCGCTCCGGCCTCGCCCGTGCGTACGCGGTAGAAGGCCCCGCCCTGGTAGGTGAGCGTCCAGGTGTAGGGCCCGAGGTACGGGATGCTGAAATAGCCCCCGTCCTCGGCGCAGGACGACATCCGGGGCGCGACCTCGGCGCAGCCGAACAGGGCGTCGTCACCGTTCGGGAACTGGATGCGGCCGTCGATCCGGCCGTAGCCCAGCGCGACGATGTTCGGGGCGGTGGTGATGAAGCCGGCGTGCAGGTCCAGTGTTGCCGCCGTGCGCCGGTCGCCCGTGCCGCCGAGGTGACCCAGCCACTGCGCACCCGTCGTGACGGTCGGGTGCACGAAGAGCTGGACCCGGCCGGGGTGGAAGGGGCCGAGCAGCACCTTGTTGCCGGGGGTGAGCGATCCGCAGACCTTGTCGTCCTCCGCGATCACGTCGCCCCAGACGCCGCGTACGGCGTCCACGCAGACCCCGGACGAGCCGTCATGCCCGGTCTTGTCCTCGTAGGCCGCGGCCACGACCGCGCCCGGCTGCATGGGCACCGTGACCTTGACCAGCTGACCCGGCTTGGCGTCGAAGGAACTGGTCGTGGTGAAGTGGTAGGGCAGGTGCTCGACCTGGAGCGAATGCTTCTTGACCTCCCAGCCGACGTCGGCGCGGCGGATGCCGTCGGCGTCGGTGCAGGCGTCCACGTCGGCGATGGACATGCAGGCGTCCTTGATGGGCGCGCCGGTGACCGCGTCCACCACCTTCACCTCGACCCGGCCGGGGCCGAGCAGCGAGGTGGCGAGTTCGGTGGTCTGCCCGTCCGAGACGGTGATCACCTCGGCGGAGGCCTCGTCGAGCGCGGCCGGATACCACTGGGTCGCCCGGATCGGGTCGGCCGCCGGCGTGATCTTGAGCTTGTACCGCCCCGCCGGCAGGTTCGGCAGGTCGATCGTCCCGTCGAACCGGACCGGCAGGGTGTAGTCCCAGCTGTAGCCGGTGTCGACCATCTTGAGCAGAGCGGTGGCGGTGGGCACGAGCGACCCGCCGTCATGGTCCCGGACCGTCACCCGCAGGCCGCCGGAGCCGGGCCGCAGGCGGGTGGGCGGAAGCATGACCTGCCCGATCATCGGCTCGGGATCGTCGAATCCCCAGACCGTCGCGTATCCGGGCGCCGAAACCGTGGTGATCAGGCGCAGGTCGGACGGCAGCGGCAGCCGCCACTCGCCGTCGGCGGCGGTCTGCACGGTGCCCCAGTGGACGAGCGACTGGCTGTACAGGCTGACCGTGGCGCCGGCCACCGGCGCGCCGTCGGGCTGGGCCGTGATGTAGCCGCGGTGCAGCAGTTCCGTGGGCGCCGGTGGCATAGGGTCGGCCGGCAGGAAGCGCTCGGCGATCTCCACGGTGCCGTTCTCGGTGATCTCGACGGCCGTCGCGGCACCCACGTTCGGCACGCCCGGGTGCCATTCCGTGGTGTTGTAGCCGCTGCCGCCGTAGGAGACGAGATAGCGACCGACCGGCAGCGACCAGGTGAAGGCGCCGTCCCGGGCGATCATCATGCCGATCCGGGTCCCGGGAGCGCCCTCGCGGTACAGCGAGACGTTGGCGAACTTGGCGGGCGTGCCGTCCTGGCGGCTGACCGTGCCGCGCAGCATGCCGTGCCGCTGCTCGACGACGAGGTCGACGGTCACGGTCTCGCCGGTGGTCACCCCGATGTGCGTGGCGGTGACCCGGTCCAGCCGGTCCGGCGCCCAGGTGGTGTGCCCGCCGGCGTCGGCGCGCAGGTAGATGACGCTGTTGCGGGCGTTGTCGATGCGGTAGCGGCCGTCGTCGCCGGCGCAGGCGCGGCCGAGGGTCTGCAGGCTGGCGGCGACCGCGGTCACGCAGGCGCCGGGCAGCGGCGCGCCGGCGCCGTCGGTGACCTTGCCGGTGATGACGCCGGTCAGCGGCGCGGCGGCCTGCGCCGTCACCGGTGCGGCGGCGGGCGCGGCTTGCTGCGGGACGGCCTGGGCGGTGGACGATGGGATCACGACGGCCGCGGACGACAGAGCCAGCGCGGCCAGTGCGCGAGCGCGCATGGCGGGTTCCTCCCCGTGAGAAATCGGCCTCACCCTAGCGGATCTTGCCCAGCGCGGAATCCTCCGTGCGTACCGGTACTCGCGCACCGCCCGGTGAGGGGGCAGGATGGTGCGCATGAGCATTCCCGGCGCGGGGCTGGGCAAGGGGCTGGCGGTCACGCTGAAGACCCTCGTCTCGCCGTCGACGACGCAGCAGTATCCGGATGTGGCTCCCGAGCTGCCGCCGCGCTCGCGGGGCGTGATCGCCCTGCGCGAGGAGAACTGCACGGTCTGCATGCTCTGCTCGCGCGAGTGTCCGGACTGGTGCATCTACATCGATTCGCACAAGGAGGAGGTCGTGGTGCCCGGCGCGGCGCGCCCGCGGCAGCGCAACGTCCTCGACCGGTTCGACATCGACTTCTCGCTGTGCATGTACTGCGGCATCTGCATCGAGGTGTGCCCGTTCGACGCCCTCTACTGGTCGCCGGAGTTCGAGTACGCCGAGTACGACATCCGCGACCTGATGCACGAGAAGGACCGGCTGGGGGAGTGGATGGCGACGGTGCCGCCGCCGCCCCCGCACGACCCGAACGGCGAGCCGTCGAAGGAGGAGACCGCCGTGGCCAAACGCGCGAGCGCCTCGTGACGCTCATGGACGTCCTGCTGTCGGTGACCGGGCTGGTCGCGGTGGCGGGCGCGGCCGCGGTGGTCATCACCAAGCAGCTGGTCCGGGCCGGGCTCTGGCTCGTCGTCGCGCTGGGCGCGGTCGCCGTGGAGTTCCTGCTGCTCGGCGCGGAGTTCGCGGCCTGGGTGCAGGTGCTCATCTACGTCGGCGCGGTGGTGGTGCTGCTGCTGTTCGCGGTGATGCTGACCCGCGCGCCGATCGGGCGCAGCTCCGATCTGGACCGGCCCGCGCTGCCCGCCGTGCTGCTCGGCGCGGCCACCGCGCTGGGCCTGTCCGCGCTGTTCGTGGTGGTCTTCGGGCGGCTGCGGGTGGACCCGCCCGTGCCGGGCACCGCCGAGCGCATCGGCGACACCGTGTTCAAGGACTGGGTGCTGCCGTTCGAGGTGCTGTCGGTGCTGCTGCTGGCCGCACTGGTGGGCGCGATCGTGCTGTCCCGCCGGGAGACCGCGGTGGCGGGGGAGGAGCCGCGATGATCCGTCCGGTGATCCCGCTGGTGACCGCCGCGCTGCTGTTCGGCCTCGGGGTGTACGGCGTGCTGCGGCGGCGCAACGCGGTGCTGGTGCTGATGTCGGTCGAGCTGATGCTCAACGCGGTGAACCTGATCCTGGTCACCGGCGACACGCTGCGCGAGCGCCTCACCGGCCAGGTCTTCACGCTGTTCGTGATCGTCCTGGCGGCGGCCGAGGTGGGCGTCGGCCTGGCGCTGGTGCTGCGGCTGTTCCGGCTGCGCCAGGACATCAACACCGACCAGGTGCCGCTCGACGAGGCTGCCGAGGCGCCCGCCGAGCCCGCACCCGCGCTCGACGGGGAGCTGCGATGATCGTGACGCTGGTGCTGACCCCGCTGGTGTGCGGGTTGGCCGGCCTGCTGCTGCCGCAGCGCAACCGCCTGGCCGCGGGTGCCCTGGGCATCTTCGGCGCGGCGGCCGCGCTGGTGCTGACGGTGCTGGCGCTGGCCGGGGAGGAGCGCGGCGGCCGGGCCCACCAGCTGGCGCGGTTCGGTGACCTCGACGTGTCGTTCGCCCTGCTGGTGGACACCCGGGCGCTGCTGATGGCGCTGGCGGTGGCCGTGGTCGCGCTGTGCGTGCAGGTGTATTCGACCGGTTATCTCGCCGGGGACGGGCGCTACGGCCCGTACGCCGCGCAGATCTCGATCTTCACCGGCGCGATGCTGACCGTGGTGTTCTCCGGCGACCTCATCTCCCTGCTCATCGGCTGGGAGGTGATGGGCGCCTGCTCGTACCTGCTCATCGCGCACGACCGCACGCTGCCCGAGGCGCCCCGCGCGGCGGTGAAGGCGTTCCTGGTCACCCGGGTCGGCGACGTCGGCTTCCTGCTCGGCATCGTGCTGCTCGGGGTGCAGGCGGGCACCTTCCGCATCGTGGACGTGCTGGACGCGGTGCCCGGGATGAGCCCGGCGCTGGTCACCACCGCGGCGCTGCTGCTGCTGGCCGGGGTGGCCGGCAAGAGCGCCCAGTTCCCGCTGCACACCTGGTTGCCGGACGCGATGGCCGGCCCGACGCCGATCTCGGCGCTCATCCACGCCGCCACCATGGTCGCCGCCGGTGTGTACGTGGTGACCCGCCTTTTCCCGGTTTTCGCGGCTTCCCCGACCGCGCTGGCCGTGATGGCGGCGATGGCGGGGGTGACGCTGCTGCTCGGCGCGCTGGCCGCGACCGCCGCCGACGACATCAAGCGGGTGCTGGCCTGGTCGACGGTGTCGCAGCTGGGCTACATGATGGCGGCGCTGTCCGCCGGGGCGCTCGACGCGGCCATGTTCCACCTGCTCGCGCACGCCGCGTTCAAGGCGTTGCTGTTCCTCTGCGCCGGTTCGGTGATCCACGCCGTGGGCAGCAACCTCATGTCGCACATGGGCGGGCTGCGCCGCTCGATGCCGGTGACGTTCTGGACCATGACGATCGGCCTCGGCGCGCTGATCGGGCTGCCGCCGTTCGCCGGGTTCTTCAGCAAGGAGGCCGTGGTCGCGGCGCTGCACGAGCGGCCCGCGCTGTGGCTGGCCGCGCTGCTCGGCGTCGTCCTGACCGCCTGGTACTCGACGCGGCTGTGGCTGCTCACCTTCTTCGGCCCGGCGCGCGACGCCGCCGTGCACGGGCACGAGCCCGGCTGGGCCATGCGCGGCACGCTGCTGGTGCTCGCGGTGCCCGCTGCCGGGCTGGGCGTGGGCGCGCTGGCCGCCGGCTACGAGCTGGCCCACCTCGGAGTGGAGCTGGTGCTGCCGCTGCTGCTGGCCGTGCTCGGCGTCGCGGTGGCCTGGTGGGGCTGGCGGCGCGTGGACGCGGGCGACCCGGCGGCGGTGCTCGGCAAGGCCGGGCCGTTCCTCGCGGGCGGGCTGGGTCTCGACACGGTGCAGGACCGTGTCATCGTCCGGCCGGTACGCGCGCTCGCCCGCGCGATCACCGCGGTGGACGTGTCCGGGGTGGACGGCGCGGTCAACGGCCTCGGCCGGGCCACCGCCGGTGCGGGCGCCGGGCTGGCCGCCTGGCACCGTGCCGCGCTGCCCCGCGCGCTGGCCGGTGTCCTGATCGGGGCGGTGGTCGTGACGGTGACGGCGGTGGTGTTCACGTGAGCGGCCGGAACATTCCTGAGATCTCCCGGGACAGCGCCGGGCGCAGCGAGGTGACGGCATGACGAACTCGGCATTCCTGCTGGTGGGGGTGCTGGCCGTGCCGCTGCTCGGCGCGGTGGCCGCGCTGCTGCTGCGCGGCCGGGCCGGCATCGTGGCCGCGACGGTCGCGTCGGTGCTCACGCTGCTGCTGACCGTGCCCATGTTCACCACGCGCGGGCTGGTCAAACCCGCCGGGCGCGGCCCGCAGCTGTGGCACGAGGCCGACTGGTCCTGGGTGCCCGCGCTGGACCTGCGGCTGCACCTGGGCGTGGACGGCATCTCGTACCCCCTGGTCGTGCTGACCGCGCTGCTCACCGTGCTGTGCTGCGGCTACCTGCTGTGGCAGCGGCCGGAGCGGGCGGGTCTGCTGGCCGCGCTGCTGCTGGTGATCGAGGTGGGCATCCTCGGCACCTTCCTCGCCGTCAACCTGGTGCTGTTCTTCCTGGCGTTCGAGGTGGTGCTGCTGCCGATGGCGGCGGTCATCGCCGGATGGGGCGGGCCCGCCCGCCGCGCCGCCGCGCTGAAGTTCGCCCTCTACACCCTGGCCGGATCGGTGCTGCTGCTGGTCGGCGTGGTCGCCGTGGTGGTGCAGACCGGCACCGCGGACCTGGTCAGCCTCACCGCCGCGCCGACCCTGTCGCACACCGCGCAGCTGTGGATCTTCGGGCTGTTCGCGCTCGCGTTCGCGGTGAAGAGCCCGCTGTGGCCGCTGCACACCTGGCTGCCCGACGCGCACACCGAGGCGCCGACCGTGGGCAGCGTCGTGCTGGCCGGGGTGCTGCTGAAGATGGGCACGTACGGCCTGATCCGGGTCGGGCTCGGGGTGACGCCGGAGGGCGCCGCCGCGTTCGCCCCGGCGCTGGGCGTGCTTGCCGTCGCCGCGATCCTGATCGGGTCGCTGGTGTGCCTCACCCAGACCGAGCTGAAGCGGCTGATCGCGTACTCGTCCGTCGGCCACATGGGCTTCGTGCTGCTCGGCATCGCCACGCTCAGCGAGATCGGCGTGCAGGCCGCGCTCCTCGGCAACATCGCGCACGGCCTGCTCACCGGCCTGCTGTTCTTCCTCGCCGGGGCGATCAAGGACCGGGCGCACACCGGCCTGCTGGCCGACCTGGGCGGCCTGCGCGAGCGGCAGCCCTGGCTGGCGGGCGTGCTCGGCTTCGCCGCGCTGGGCAGCCTCGGCCTGCCCGGCCTGGCCGGCTTCTGGGGCGAGGCGTTCGCCGTGGTCGCCGCGGTGCAGCGGGGCGGCACCCTGTGGACCGTGCTGGCCGTGCTCGCCGCGATCGGCGGGGCGCTGACCGCGGCGTACCTGCTGCGCCTGCTGCGCCGGGTCAGCCACGGCCCGCAGGCCGCGGTGCTGGCCGGCGCGCCCGAGGCCCGCACCCCCGAACTGGCCGCCTGGTCCCCGCTGGTGCTGCTGGCGCTGCTGCTCGGCGTCGCGCCGATGCTGGTGCTGGAGCTGTCGGCGAGTGCGGTGTCCGCCCTGACGACGGGAGCGCCGTGAACCTTCAGATGATGCTGCCGCTGCTGGTCGCGGCCGGGACGGCGCTGCTGGCACTGGTCGTGGACCTGTTCACCCAGCCCCGCTGGCGCTGGCCGTACGCGGTCGCGCTGGCCGGGGCCGTGCTCACCGCCGCGGCCGCGTTCGCCGTGCAGCCGCGCCAGATCGGCACCTTCTGCGCCGGGCTGGCCGCGCCCGGCGGCACCGAGGTCATGCCGGTGGACTGCGCGTACGTCTACGACGCGCGCGCCCGGCTGATCACCGTGCTGGTCGCCGCGCTGACCGTGGGCGCGCTGCTGCTCTACGCCCCGGCGCTGCGCCGCGGTGACGCGCCCGCGGGCGAGACGGTGTTCCTGTTCGCCTGCGCGATGACCGGCGGCGTCGCGCTGGCCGCCGCCGGTGACCTGATCACCCTGATCGTGGCCCTGGAGACGCTGACCGTGCCGCTGTACGCCCTGGTGGCGCTGCACCGGCGGCGGGCCGGCACGGCCGCGGCGGCGGCGGTGACGTTCTTCGCCACCAGCGTGGTCGCCACCGCGGTGACCCTGCTCGGCGCCGCGCTGCTCTACCTGGCCTCGGGCACGGTGCAGCTGCGCGGGCTGGTCTCCGCGCCGCTGTTCGCCGGGGACGACTGGCGGCCCGTCGCGCTGACCGGCCTGGCGCTGATCCTGGTCGGGCTCGGCTTCAAGGTCGCGGCCGTGCCGCTGCACGCCTGGGCGCCCGCCACGTACGAGGGCGCGCCGGTGCCCGTCGCCGCGTTCCTGTCCACCGCCTCCAAGCTCGGCGGCGTGGCCGCCATCCTGATCGTGGTGGACGGGGTGCTGGCCACCGGCGCGGCGGGCGACGACCGGAGCATGTTCGTCACGGCCGGGATCACCCTGGCCGTGCTCGCGGCGCTGTCCATGCTGGTCGGCACCCTGGTCGCGCTGCGCCAGCGCCGCACCGTACGGCTGCTGGCCTGGTCGTCGGTGGCGCAGGCCGGGTTCATTCTCGCGCCGCTGGGCGGCCTCGCCGGGCTCGCACTCGCCGGTCCGGTTGACGGGCTGCTCGACGCGGCGCTCGTCTACACCGTCTTCTTCCTGGTGCTGGAGCTGGCCGCGTTCAGCGCGGTGGTGGCGCTGCGGCCGGGCGCGGCCGACGGCGGCACCCTGGCCGACCTGCACGGGCTGGGCCGCGGTGCGCCCTGGCGGGCCGCCGCGCTGACCTTCGCGCTGGTCGGCCTGGCCGGGCTGCCGCCGATGCTGGCCGGGCTGTTCGCCAAGATCACGGTGATCCAGGCGCTGCTCAGCGTCGACTCCTACCGGCTGGCCCTGCTGGTGGCCCTCGTCTCCGTCATCGGCCTCGCCGTGTACTGGCGACCCGTCGCGGCCCTCTACCGCGCCGCCGACACTCCGGCCGAGGCCGCCGGGGTCTCCTGGGCTCCTGCCACGGCGCTGACGCTGGCCACCGCCGCCGGAGTGGTGCTCACCGTGGCGCCGCAGCTCGTCTACGCCGCCGTCACCGCCTGGCGGTGACCCCGCGCACAGCTGAAGCGCCCAGGCCGAGTTCGCGGCCTGGGCGCTTTCGCATGCGGCCGCGATTAGGCTGATTGTCAGCATGTTCCCAGCTCATATCGGGAAGGTGGATACCGGAGGCATCCGTTGCAACTGATGCGCGGCCCACGCCGCGCTATCGACGGAGGGAAGGTATGCACAGCCACAACGGTCTGAAGACGGCAGCGCTGCTCGGCCTGCTGACCGGCATCATCCTGGCGATCGGCTACTGGCTCGGGGGCAGCACGGGCCTGTTCATCGCGGTGATCGTGTCGCTGCTGATGAACGGGGTGAGCTACTTCTTCTCGGACAAACTCGCGCTGCGCTCGATGCGCGCCCAACCGGTCAGCGAGGCGGAATTCCCCCAGCTGTACCAGATGGTGCGCGAACTCTCCCAGCAGGCGGGCCAGCCCATGCCCCGCCTGTACGTCAGCCCGACCATGCAGCCCAACGCCTTCGCCACCGGCCGCAACCCGGAACACGCCGCGGTCGCGGTGACCGAGGGCATCACCCGCATCCTCGACTACCGCGAGCTGCGCGCGGTCATCGGCCACGAGCTGTCGCACGTGTACAACCGCGACATCCTCATCTCCAGCGTCGCCGGCGCGCTCGCCGGCATCATCACCATGCTGGCCAACCTCGCCTGGTTCCTGCCGATCGGCGGGGACGACGAGGACGGCCCCAACCCGCTGGCCATGCTCATGATGCTGATCCTGGGCCCGATGGCGGCGACCGTCATCCAGCTCGCGATCAGCCGCAGCCGGGAGTTCCAGGCCGACGCGTCCGGCGCCCAGCTGACCAACGACCCGCTCGCGCTGGCCAGCGCCCTCAAGAAGATCCACATGGGGGTACAGCAGCTGCCGCTGCCCGCCGAGGGCCAGCTCGCCAGCTCCGCCCACCTGATGATCGACAACCCGCTCAAGGGCGGTGGCCTGGCGAACATGTTCTCCACCCACCCGCCCATGGCGGAGCGGGTGCGGCGCCTGGAGGCGATGGCCGCCAGCTCCGGTCCGATCCAGTACATGCGCTGACGTCGCTGTCACCGAAAGGCCCCGCGCTGTTGGCGGGGCCTTTCGCTATGGCGTGGACCCGATAGGCTGCGCGCCATGTCGCAGCCGAGGCTCGCCCTGTCGATCGGTGTACCCACCGGCATCAAGATCTTCGCCACCGTGGTGGCCGCCTTCATGATCGCCGGAAGCGTGCTGGTCGCGGTGCTCGCGTTCGGCTTCTCGTTCTTCGCCCGCACGACCGTGAACTCCACCATCGGCGACGGCGAGTGGCACGTCGACGACAACGGCAACCTGGTCCCCGGCCCCGCCCCCGACCCCGGCTCCAGCCTCGCCGACGGCGTCAGCCTCATCGGCCTCGCCGGTGCCGCGTGCGCACTGCTCGTCATCCTCGTCGCCGGCTACCTCGTGCTGCGGGTATGGCGCACCGCCGCCTGGCTGGAGGGCACCGTGCTCACCGTGCGCGGCGCGCTCGGCAGCAAGACCGCCGACCTGGCCACCTCGATCGTCACCGGCGGCTCCCAGCTGCAGGCCGTCGGCACCGGCGAAGCACGCAGCTACCACCGCGTGCAGGTGCTCCACGCCGCCGACCCGCGCTCCGGCGTGCAGCTCACCCTGCCCCTGCGCGGCGCGGGACTCGCCATGCTGCCCGCCACGCAGCTCACCGCGCTCGCCGACGCCATCACACGGGGCCGCCCCCGTACGGAGGCGACGGAGAGCTCGTTCGTGGTCGCCGAGCGCCTGCGCGACTTCGCCCGCGACCCCTTCGTCTGAGCGCCGATCGTCCGTCTGCCGAGCCGAGCTGCCGGAGGGCGCTGCGCGGTGACGGCTCGCGCACCGTTGGTGGCCGAGCCGATCCCGGGGCGGCCCGGAAACCGGTCGAACGCCCCTGCCGGGCACGAAACGGCACCGGGTTTCTCGGTTATCGATGGGGATCCCACGGGGCCAGACTGCGGCGGTGACGAATCTCCCTCCCCACGGCCCGCAGCACACCCAGCAGTGGTACCTGCCGCCCAGGGCCCCGCGGCGGGGCTTCCTCGCGAGCCTGCGCGTAGGCCAGAAAGCCCTCCTGCTCTTCGGCGGCGGCTTCGTCGCCATGCTGCTCGCCTGCTGCGGCGGGCTCGTCGTCGTCGGCGCCTTCACCGACCCGCCGCAGGACGCCGGGCGCCCCGCCGGCCAGGCCGCGCCCGCGGCGGTGGTGAACAGCGAGCCCTCCCCGTCGCCGTCCGCCGTGGCCGAGGCCGGTGAGGTCACTCCCGCGCCGAGCGCGTCGGCTCTCGTGGAGAAGCGCACCGTCACCGAGACGGCCGCGATTCCGTACTCGACCCGCCGGGTCAACGACCCGAACCTGGCCAAGGGCAAGACGAAGGTCAAGACGGCGGGCGTGAACGGCGTGAAGACGCGCACCTACGAGGTGACCTACACCGACGGCGTGGAGACCGCGAAGACACTGGTCAGCGAGGTGGTCACCAAGCAGCCGGTCACCAAGGTCATTCTCGTGGGCACCAAGCCGACGTCCTCGTCCTCCTGCGACCCGAACTACGCCTGGGCCTGCGTGCCCATCGCCTCCGACGTCGACTGCGCCGGGGGCAGCGGCGACGGGCCTGCGTACGTCACCGGTCCGGTGAAGGTCATCGGCACCGACATCTACAAGCTTGACCGCGACGGCGACGGGATCGGCTGCGACTGAGCCCAGCCCCGTCGGCTGATCGAGGCTCCCGCCCTGCCGCGTCGGCGGCATCGCGGGAGCCTCGCTCGTCACCTGCGATGCCCGGGGGGCGGCTCAGGAGCCGTCCGGCTCCCAGCGCAGGAGCTGGCGGTGGTGGCTGAAGCCGTTGCGAAGGTAGAAGTCGACCGCGCGGCGGCCGGAGTGGACGGTCACGTGCAGCAGCCCCCGCTTGCGGGCCTCGGCGAGGATCCCGGCCATCAGCGCGCCGCCGATGCCGCGGCCGCGGTGCTCCTCGCGGACCATGACGGACTGGACGTCGCCGTACCACCGCTGCGGCGACCCGTTGCCGGGCACCCGTTCCGCGACGAGCAGCCAGGCGGAGCCGACCACGCGCCCGTCGAGCTCGGCGACGAACGGCAGATGCGTGTCCGCGTGGGCGGTCACCCAGGCGGCGAACGGCTCGAGCTGGTCCCCGTCGATGCCGCGCAGTTCGGCGAGCGCCGCCACATCCGCCCCGCCTGCTCGTCGCACGATCACCTGGCGGAGTCTAGGCGAGCCTGCCGCAGCACATCGGCTCCGGAGAACCTTTGCGGAATATCGCAGACGCCGACCCGCTGCCGTAGATGTATGCCCTGTCGACAGGCTGGCGACGCGTCCGACTGGCCCGTACCGTCTGAGGCAGTGACCCTCGTGTGGGAGGTGCTTCGATGAGCGCGGATTCGTTCGGTGCCAGGCTGCGCGGCCACCGGGAGCGGGCTGGCAAGACACGCGCCGTCCTGGGCGGACTCGTCGGCAAGTCCGAGGAGTGGGTCAAGGCTGTCGAGAACGGCCGTATCCTGCAGCCCCGCCTGCCGATGTTGCTGCGCCTCGCCGAAGTTCTCGGCGTCGTCGACCTGGCTGACCTCACCGGCAGCGCCTCCGTCCCTGTCGCCGCGGTGACGAAGGCTGCCACCGTGCCTGGAGAGCGTGTCGTCAACGTCATGACCACGCACACCCGCCCGGCGGCCAGCGGCGAGCCGAACGTCGACCGGTTCCTCGGCCGCGTCGACCAGGCATGGCAGCTGTGGAACACCGCTCCGGCAGGCAAGGCAGCGATCGCGGCGGTGCTGCCCGAGCTGCTCATCGACGGGCGCTCGACCGTCGCCCAGCTTGAGGGCCGGGCGCGGCGACGTGCCAGCACCGGTATCGCCCGTACTTATCACCTGACGCAGCAGCTGTTCGCGTTCAGCCCACACGTCGAGATGGTGTGGCTGTCCGCCGACCGCGCCATGAGCGCGGCACAGGACGCCGACGACCCGGCGGCGATCGCCGCGGCGGCGTGGTACTACTCGCACGTCTACCGCTCGTCGGGTCAGCTGGGCAAGGCGCACGAGGTCGTCGAGCAGGCCGCGGCCGACCTCGACCCGCGAGCCGGACATGCCGAGCAGACGGCCCGGTGGGGGAAGCTGCAGCTGGCCGCGGCCCGCACGCATAGCAAGGCGGGCGACGAGGGCATCGCCTGGCGGTGCTGGGACCGGGCGAAGCAGGCCGCCGATGCGCTCCCCGATGGCTACGTACACCCGTGGCTGATGTTCGGCGCCGCCGAGGTCGCAGCGACCGCGGTCGGGATCGAGGTCGACCTGTTCCACCCGGGCCGGGCGATCCGCCGGGCTGCCACGCTCGACCTGACCGGCCTGCCCGCGCACCGGCGTGCGGCGGCGTTCATCGACATCGCCCGTGCCTACCAGCTGACAGGCGATCCGGTGGGACTGGTGCACATGATCGGCAAGGCGCTGCGTGAGAACGTCGATGTCACCGAACGGGACCCGTTCGTGCGGCAGGCGATCCTGGACCTGGTCGACAACGGCGGTCCGGTCCGCGATGACGCGCGAGAGCTTGCCCTGGCCGTTGGCCTGCTTCGGTAGTCGTACCACAGGTACGGTTCGTACCTCTTGCTATGCATAGACGCTCATACCGTCGCCGTAGCCGATTCGTGACGGGATCGGCACCGGGCGCATGCCCGGCCATGACCGGCGTCGGGGTGGGTGCGACCGCACCTCCGCCCGCCCCGACGCCCTTGTGCGGGAGGGTGACATGTTCGGACGGCAGGAGCTAGACGAGCGGTACAGCGGTGTCAGCACCGCGGAGCGGTATCCGCTGACACCAGCGGAGCCGTTGGCACAGCAGGAGACCGGGCAGGCTTGCACCGTTCAGCAGGCGATTAGCGCGAGCAGGGCGCACCACTGGAACACAACGACGACGGTCCTGCGCACGATCTGTGATCACCTGGTGGGTGGCCGTGACGAGCGTTAGCCAGGCCCGCTGGATCATCTCCAGCGGTGAGGAGGTGTACGTCGGTGACCACGTTGCGCTGGCGCAGCACCCGGACGCTGTCGGCCTGATCGTCGGACTCGACACCGGTCATACCGGCTGGCCAGAAGTGCGGGTCACGGAGGGCCCGAAGCGAGGGCAGGTGCTCAACGTTCTGCCCAGCGACATCCTCGTCAAGGTGCGCCGCTGACGTAGCCACGGATTCCGCCGACGACAACCCCGCCCGACTCGGTTCCGGTGGGGTTGTCACGCGTCGATCTTGTGAGTCGGACACAGTGGGAACGTCCAACGACGGCGACGGAGGTGGGGAGTGGGGTGTGTCATCGGCGAAGACGAGAACGCCGTCAAGGCTGTACAGGGACGGACGAGTCGGCCCGTATGCCGGATTCCGGCCTGAGCAGCTGCCTCGAAGTCGGATAGTTGGCCAACCTGCCCGCGTCCGCTTGGCAACCGCCGCTGCCCGAGCGTGACCGTGTCCTACAGAATCTAGCCGTGACAGGAGATTCGAGAGAGGCGTTCTCATTTGCTGCGGCCCGCACGGCTGGGGTCTACACGCTGGTACGCCGTCGCGAGGACGGCCGGGTGGATCATGCTGGGACGTCCGGCAACGATCACGCACTGTGTGGCATCACCGGTATTGATGTTTACCGGCAGCCGTTCGATCCGAACGTACGCAATGTGTGTCCCGAGTGCCGAGAAGAAGCCGCGCGGACCCCGCCCGAGCCAGTGGTCTCAATTCAGGAGCGGCTCCACGAGATGCTGGAGCCGGCTGAGGGTCCGCTGCGGGACGAGCTGCGCCGACTATTGCGAGCCGGAGCACACGTCGGCCCCTGGACGGGGGGACACGCGCAGACTCTCGCAGAAGGCGTGGTGTTCGACCGAATCATCGAAGGCGCCGACGCGATACGAAAGGCGCTGGCCGCCGCAGCTTCGATCGAACTTATACGGGTAAAGGGAGGCGGCCGGAACTTCCTGGTGGTCGTTCCCCGCGGCGGCTCCCCAGCTGTGGCCGTCCAGCGCCCCGACCCTGACCAATCGCCTGAAACTCGGGACGAGGCATGAACGGGGAGCGCCGTCAAGGCTGCGTTGACGGTGCTCCCCTCATCCGCATCCGATGCCATGCGGTGGCAGGCCGTCTCCAGGCCGTCAAAGGGCGACCTGCGCCGACCAACGATGACCGACGACACCAGAGTTTGCCCAGTTCAGATCATGAGTAGTGCGACCTGGCCAGGGCGGTACGGCCGGACTTACCGGTAGTTGGTGAACTGGAGGGCCACGCCGAAGTCGCCAGCCTTGAGCAGGGCGATGACCTCCTGGAGGTCGTCCTTCTTCTTGCCGGTGACCCGGAGCTGGTCGCCCTGGATCTGCGCCTGCACGCCCTTCGGGCCCTCGTCCCGGATCGCCTTGGAGATCGCCTTGGCCTTCTCCTGGTCGATGCCCTGGATGATCTTGCAGTCGATCTTGTAGGTCTTGCCCGAGGCCTTCGGGTCGCCCGCGTCCAGCGACTTGAGCGAGATGTTCCGCTTGATCAGCTTCTCTTTGAAGACGTCCAGCGCGGCCCGGACCCGGTCCTCGGTGTTCGCCTGGAGCGTGACGCCCTCTTCGCCGGCCCACGCGATGGAGGCTCCCGTGTCGCGGAAGTCGAACCGGGTGCCCATCTCCTTCTCGGCCTGGTGCAGCGCGTTGTCCACCTCCTGCCGATCAACCTTGCTGACGATGTCGAACGACGGGTTAGCTGCCATGCGTACCGTTTTAGCAGATCCAGCGGCGCGGCGTGCCCATGGTCCAACCCGGTTGCACATCGCCGCCCGCGTACCGCTATCCTTATCGAGCCAACGCCGCGAAGGTGGTGCTGGCAGCGCTGTGACCAGGCGGGTTGCCCGAGCGGCCAATGGGAGCGGACTGTAAATCCGTCGCGAAAGCTACAGAGGTTCGAATCCTCTACCCGCCACCAGCAGCAAGAAGAGCCCCTGACCAGGCGAAACCTGGCCAGGGGCTCTTTCGTGTCAGTCCGGCTGAGTCCAGCGGGATACCGCTGAATCCTGGTAGCCGCGTCTAATACGCGTCTAAGTTTTGCGGCAAGATCACAGTGGCTCGGGCTACTTCGGCGGGTCTGCGCCCTCCCCGCCGCGCCAGTGGCGGGCGGTCTGGTCGGCAGGCTGCCAGCACGGCCGACCTTGTTGCCCTGGCGGTCCGGCCTTACCCTCACCCTGTGGATTCACGTCGTCAGCTCTCGTGGCTGCTCGTAGCCGGGATCGCGGCGACCGCGTACACACTCTTCGAGGCTGCCGTCCTCCTGGCCGGTAGAAACCTCCCGTCGGTATCGATGATCGTCGGCATGTCGTTGTGGGTAGTAGCCGCGCCACGAACCCGGCGACTGTGGCTCGGGAACTGGGTCTTCCGCCAGATGTTGAGGGCGCTTCCGACATGGGCTCGGCTGGTGTGGCTCGTCGCCGTGATCGGCACGCCGCTCGTTATGCTCTCGCCCTGGTTTCCAGGCGTAGAAGGTCACGTCACCACACCGGCGATCTTCTCCGTGTGTGGCGTGTTCTTCGCACTCACCTCCGTGTTCGCGACCTGGGCTCGCCTACGCCAAGTCCCGGATGGCTATCCACCCCCAGCAGAGTAATGTCACCATCTGGGCTGAAAGTTCTACATCTGAAGATGTCATTGCCCTCTGAGAGCCACTCGGATGCGACGGAGCGCCAGCTCTTCCTGCCCGTCGATGCACTTGGCGTACACCTTGAGTAGCACCCGCACCGAATTGCCCGCCCACTCGGCGACCTGGGTTGCCGGGACACCGGCGTTCAGCCACAGGCTGAGGCAGGCGTGGCGCAGGTCGTACGGCCTGCCTGCCAGCGGTGAGGCGGCCTCGACCGGCGTAAGCGACTTCTTCCGGACCCGCGCCCACACGGTGGTGTAGGTGTTGTTCGGGATCGTCGTGCCCGGCCAGGTCTCGAAGTAGCGCCCGCCCGGCCCGCGCCGCGTGACGAACATCCGGCCGTCGCGCCCGGGGCGGAACTGCTCGCGGTGCCGGCGGAGCACCGCGACGCCCTCGGGCGGGATCGGCACGCGCCGGGTGGCCTTCTTCCCGCGGTGCTTGAGCTGCCGGGACTCGTGTGCGCCGCCGCCGTCGGTCCAGCCCTCGCCCACGGCCACCGTCGCGCCCGACAGGTGCCACCAGCCCCACGCGTCCGGGTCGCCTGGGTCGGGCAGCTCGCAATGGGCGTCGAGCACGTGCAGCAACTCCTCAGGCCGCAGGCCCGAGTAGTACATGCCTGCGAAGAACCCTTCCAGCTCGGGCGTATCCTCCCGGACGCCAGCCAGCAGCCGCCCGGCCTGCTCGGGGTTGGCGACCACCCGGCGGTCTACCTCGTCGTCGTTTTGCGGCGGGATCCACTTGACCCCGTGGAGCGGGTGCGCAGGCAGGCGGCCCAGCTCGACCGCGTACGCCAGCGCACCGTAGAACACGACCCGCTTGCGGGCGACGGTGCTCGCGGCGGCGGCCGTGCCGTCCATCTTCAGCAGCAGCGTGTCCAGCGCCTTGCGCATGAGTGCCGGGTCGTTCATCGCGGACAGCCGTACGGTGTTCTCGGCCAGCCAGCGGACGGCCGCTTCGTGCTTGGCCGGCGGCGGCCCGGCGGCCCGCTCGTTGGCCTTGAACGCCCAGCCGTACAGCGCGGCCCGGATGTCCGCGCGGCTCGGCGCGCCCCGGTCGGTGGCCAGCAGCGCCTCCGTGACCGTCGCCAGCGACTCGGCGATGCCCTTGCGGTGCTTGCCGGACGCCCGGGGCCACTTCATGTCCACGAACTCGCACGCGTGCTCGTACCAGGTGCGCGAGTTCTGCTCGCGCACCATGCGCTCCGGCAGGCCGCTGGCCTCGTCGAACGGCTGGCCCTCCCGCGCCGCCGTGAGCAGCTTCGCCCGGAACGACTCGGCCAGCGGCTTCGTCTCGAAGGACTTCGCGTGCGGTCGACCGGCGGTCGTCCAGCGCACCCGATAGCTGGTCTTCCGCTTGCCCTTGTACTCGTCGATGTCCCAAAACCGCACGTCGTACGTGCTCACGCGTTCTCCTCGTGCTCGGATAGCCACTTGTCCAGGGCACTGCGCCGCACGCGCAGGCTCCCGTTCGGGTACTTGATCGTCTTGGGCGCTCGGCCGGTCGCCTTCCAGGCGTAGAAGGTCGACTTGGCCACGCCCAACTCGGCGAGAACTTCCTCCAGTTCCATCAGCGGGTCGCGAACGGCCACGCGAGCCATCTCCATCCCTCCCCAGGGTTTGTGGCCGCGAGGAAGCGGCCTGAGAGCCTTTCTGAGCCAAGATCTGTGGTTGGCGCATGTCCAGAGACATGCGCGCGGTGCGTGTGCCCCAGTCCGCCCGGCGGGTTCCGCGCCCTCGGCCCGCCACGCGAGGCGGGATGGCCGGGGGCGGTGACACGGTGACAGTCGCCGGTGTCGGGTGGTGTTGGGCCAGGTCAGATGCCCTTCGGTGCTGTCACCACCAGGTGGTGACAGGTGGTGACAGCGGTGACAGCCGCTCGCGCGGCCCGGAAGGCGGTGACAGCGGTGACACGGTGACAATCGCCCTGTTGGGTCGTGTTGGGCCTGCTCAGGTGGCCTGTTGGGCTGTCACCACCTGCTGGTGACAGGTGGTGACAGCGGTGACAGGCGTCAGGTGCGGTTGGCCTTGACGCGGTTGACGTAGTCGGCCGCGCCCGGGTGCACCTCGTAGTCGCCGGACGGGGTGACCCTGACCCATCCGTGCTGGGTGAGGGTGTCGAGCACCGCCCGGACCTGCTCGGCGCGCGGGAGCTTGCGGTGGGCGCGCCGGTGCAGCTCCCGCCGGGTGAAGGTGTGCATCCCCTTGCCGACCAGCAGCGCGAGGATGTCGAGGGCGGTGTCGCCCGCGGGGTCGCCGTTGACCAGCGCGACGGCGGCGGTGTAGTGCGAGATCAGCCATGCGGTGACCTGCGCGGCCTGGCCCATCTGCTCCTCGCTGATGGGCCGCTGCCAGGCGTCGGTAGGGTGGTGGGCCAGGTGGAGCAGCCCGGCGAGCCGGAGCATGCTGCCGTAGAGCTTGTTGGCCCACTCCCGCATGTCGTACAGCGCCCCACCGGGGCGCAACTGGTGCTCGATCTCCTGCGCTGCCGCCGCGCGCACCCGCGCAGCCTCGGGGGTGAGGGTGATGACCTGCGGACTGTCCCAGACCGCGAGGGTGGCGGCCAGGCTCCGCATGGTGCTCTCGTACCGGGCGGTGACCGCGGTCGGGACCGAGGGCGCGTCCTGGTCGCGGTACCCGGCGAGGCTGCCCGGCAGGATCAGCCAGAACCGGGCGACCAGCCCACGGCCGAACAGTTCCGGGTTGGCCGCGAACTTGCGCAGCGCCGAGGGCTGCGACATCACACCGACCGTCAGGGCGGGGTCGGCGATACTCTCACCCGCCCTGGTCTGCCGATCGCTGGACATGTAGCCGCCGCTGTAGCCCTTGAGGTACGGGTCGAGGTTCGGCGTGCCGGAGTAGCGGCCGGCGAGGGTGTCGAAGATCCCGCCCTCGTCGCTGATGACGGCCATGCGTCCGCCGTTGGCGGCCATGAGCCCTACCAGCGCCTCGGGGGTGTGGTCGTCGCAGATCAGTCGCGGCAGCGTCGGCACGGTGATCTGCTCAGCGGTCAGTACGGCGGCCAGCGCCTCGGCGGTGAGGTCGTCGCGGCGGTCCGGACCGGCCTTGGCGGCGGCAGCGCGGGCGTGCTCGGCTGCCCGCTGGGCAATGTCGCGCCGGGCGTGCTCCTGCTCGACCATCGGCCGCACCTCCTCTTGGAGGTTGTGCTCGGCCTGGTAGAGCGGCCTGACCAGCGCCTTGTAGACCGGGGTCTTGCGCTCGCCGGGCTCGGCGATGACGGCGATGTAGGCGTTGACCTGCTCCCGCCAGCCCGGCTTGGCCTCGACCTCGATGCGGCCCCCGCCGCACGCGGCCAGCGACGACAGCAGCACACCCGCGCCCATCGACGGGTCGGTCTGGGTGAAGGTCGCCACGCCCTCAACCATGTCCCGCGCCCACTTCGGCAGCACCGTCAGCGGGAACGACGGCAGCGCGGCGGTGTTGCTGCCAACCGGGACGGGCAGGTCCCAGGGCAGCCCGGCGGGCTCGTCGTCGCGGACCGCGGTGAGGTGGCGGACGTTGGAGGTCATGCCGCCACCGTCCGCGGGCGCCGCGCCCCGGCGCGCAGGCCGGAGGCGATGGTGCGGGCCGTCTCCATCGGCCGCAGGCCGATGCGGTGGGCAGCCTGCGTCAGCAGGCCTTCTACCTCCTGCTCCTTGACCGCGCCTCCGGCCACGAGCTGCCCGAGGGCGACCGCCGACATGTAGAGGGCGTGGTTGCGCCCGCCCTGTGTGGCCTGCTCCAGGTGGCGAAGCTGTGCATCGATCGCGCCCTGTACGTACCGGCCCACCCGGTCGGCGCTGAGGGTGACGGTGATCGGGGCCTGCTCGGGCAGCGGCGCCGGGGTGAGTGCCTCGGCCAGCCAGCCGGGCAGGTCGGCCACCGGCAGGTCGGCGCACAGGCGGTACTCCCGCCCGTCGACGACGCTGCCGGCGGCGAGGACGTAGCCGCCGTGCGCACGGCTGTCGACCAGCGGTCCCAGCTTCTTCGCGGTGTTGCGAAGGTTCTCGCCCTGGTCGGGGTGGCGGTAGTAGAGGTGCGTGCCACCGCGGCCGGTGGTCACCGCGTACGTGCGCACCGGCTCGGCGCGCTCGCGGCGCTCCAGCTCGGCCAGCACCTGGCTTCCGGTCTGGTAGAACGCCCAGGGGGCGGTCAGCTCCTGGCCCGGCTTGAGCGTGTCGAGGTCGATGACGACCAGCCCGGACGGGCCGGTCGCGATGCCGACGTTGTACGGCCCGGTCGACCAGCATCGACGGATGCGGTCGGGGTCGGTGGTGGCGCGGGCCTCCCACGCACGGATGGCGGCCCTCTTCGCGTCGGGAGTCACCGGGAACACCCGCCATCCGCGTTCGGCCGCGTCCAGAGCAGCGGCGGTCAGGCTGTGCACTGGCTCTCCTTCCTGGTCAGGTGGCTGGTCATGTGAAGCACGGGTCGGTCGTCGCAGAGAGCGATTACGGTCCGAGTGGGCTTCCTCGCCCTGCAGGGCAAGGGAGCAGGCGAAAGCCAGTAGGCCGGTCACGGCACCCCGGGACCGTTGCAACTCGAATGCAGTCGAGGTGGCAGATCCTGGAGAATGGCCGCCATGACGGCGGAGGAAGTGCTGGCGAAGGTGGCGGCGGATCTGCAGCGGGGGCACTACCACCCCGCTATGCAGCGGCTCGCAAGCCTTACCGCCGCCTACCCTGACGACCTGGAGCTGCGTGCTCGTCGTGCGGCGCTCTATCGGCAGCTCGGCAACTGGGTGGAGGCCGGGCGCTGGGGGTTTCTCACCGAAGACGCCACTCCGGAGGAGATCGCCGCGTTCGAGAAAGCCCACCCCGGTGCGTGGAGACGGCTGCTCCTGCTCAAGGTCATTTCCGATCCCAGCCCTGAGGTCGGCCCATTGGCTGGTGCCCGCCTGGCTCGCCTCGTTGAGCAGGCAGAGGAGGAAAGCACAGCCCCCGTCAGCTGGACTGAGGTCGGACCCCGCCCGGAGGCCCCTGCGACGTGGCGTGACGGCCTGCCGTGCCTGCTGGCGGGAGTGATGGGACTGATCATGATTGGTCTGGCTGTGCTCGGGCTGGTCACCCTGATCGGATGGATCTTTTAGGCCGAGTCCAGCTGGGCGCGACGCGTCGTGCACCGCCGCGGCGGAACGGATGCCGCTCACCACGGAGCTTCCGCCCCGCCCCCGTCGACCAGTACGTGCCGCAGCCCGGCGTAGGTCCCGGCGAGCAGCAGCCGCGCCTGGTCCTCGGCCGAGCGCTCGTCGTTGTCGAGCTTGAGCACCACGCGCAGCTCCACCCGGTCCCGGCCCCGCTCGTCGCGGTAGCGGGTCGCGACCAGCCGCGCGAGGTCGGTCACCCACACCTCCGGGATGGAGGCGTGTTGCCCGGCGGGCATCCGCCCGAACGTGCAGTGGTGGCCACCGGCGCACCACACCGGGTGGCCGGCGGACTCGTCGCGGCGCGCCACAGGCCGCCCGCTGGTCAGCACCTTCATGACGCGCTCCGGCTGTCCAGGGCGACCGCGACCCGGCCGCCCAGGAACTGCGCCACGTTGGCGCTGACCGCGTTCCCGGCCTGCATCGTTTGCTCGGAAACGTTGCCGCGCACCTCGTACGTGTCGGGGAACCGCTGTGCCCGGAGCTGCTCGCGGGGCTTGAGCATCCGGAAGTAGCAGTCCTCCACCTTCACGGCCGGGCGCAGCAGCGCACCGGAGTCGTGGGTGGCCATGGTGTGCAGCGGCGCGTCCGTGGTGGTCGGGCGGTTGCCCTTGCGGTAGGGGATGACCAGGGCGTGATGCCCGCCCCCGGCGGCCATCGTCTGGAAGGGCTGGCCCGTGCTGTGCGCGGTGCCGTGGTTGCGCAGCACCGCGATGAACGGCTCCGTGGTGACCAGCGAGTGGCTCAGCGACGCGGTCTGCGTGCCCAGCGGCTCGCTGTCGACGAGCTTGGACATGCGGGCCGGGTCGGCGTATCCGCCGTACTGCTTGACGTAGAACGGCGGCACCACCAGGGCCTCCGACTCCCGCGCCGTGCGGGTACGCATCGGCCCGCCGGTCGGGTAGGCGGTGTTGTTCCACGAGCCGCCCGCGGGCACCAGCATCGGTGGGGTGGCGAACCCCTCGCCGATCTTCAGGGTCCGGGTAGGCAGCGGCCCGCCGTCCAGCGGCAGCGCGCGGCTGTCGCTGTCGCCGTGGTTGACCGTGATCAGCGTCTGCCGGTCGGCGAACATGCTCAGCCCGTGCTCGATCCGGGCGACGGTCGCCGCAGCCAGGGGCTTGGGCCGGTCGCCGATGCGCTCGCCGACGTCGGTCCAGTCGATGGCGGCGCGGGCGGGCATCACGTACGGCTCGACCTGCGCCTGACCGCACGCGGCATTGGGGCAGACGTAGACGTACTGCTCGCGGTAGGAGCCGATGCGGCCGAACCGGCGCACGGTCGGCGTGTTCTTCCAGACCTGCACCGCGTGCACATCGGCCCCGCAGGGCTCGCACCACGCGAGAGGGCGGGGCGCTACGTCGGGCAGCGGGATGCCGGTCCGGGTGAACACCAGGTACATCCGGTCGCGCCACTGCGGCGCCCACGGGTTGCCGTCCCCGCCGACGTGGGCCGACGACGCGCACACGGTCTGCTGCTCGTAGCCCAGCATCCGCATCCCGGCGCACCACCACTCGAACAGCTCCCACTTCCACGCGACCTCGGGCACGTTCTCGACCAGCACGGCCGAGTACCGGTGGACCTCGGTCGCGCGGATGACGTCGTGGAACGTGGCGCGGGTGCGCTCGAACCCGGCCTGAGGGATGTGGCCGCCCTGCTCGAACATGTCGAGCTGCCCGCGCGGGCGGGGCTTGGACTTCGGGCGCTTGGGCGACGACCCGCCAGCGGGGCTGGCCTCGGTGCAGATCGGCGACGCCCACAGCACGTCGGTCTTCGGCAGGCGGCGCATGTCGTAGTTGTTGACGTCGGCGCACAGGTGCTCGGCGGCCGGGAAGTTGGCCGAGTGGGTGTCGATGGCGGTGCGCCAGTGGTTGGCGGCGAGCTTGAGGTCCAGCCCGGCGGCGGTCAGCCCGATCGAGCTGCCGCCCGCGCCGCAGAAGATGTCGGTGAAGGTCAGGCTCATCGCGTCGTCTCCGGGGTCTTGGCGCGCGCGGCGGCGTCGGCCTGCTCGCGGGCGTGGTGGACGGTGTTGTAGATGCGGCGGCCGATGCGCAGGCGCAGTCCGGAGCCCTTGCAGCGGCGGCAGAAAGTGACTCTGCGTAGCAGGAGAGTGTGCCGGGTGCCCTTGCTGGAGCAGGCGCGGCAGCGCCCGAACGGCAGCACCCAGCACAGCAAGACATAGACGATGGTTGCGGATATCGCGGTGAGGGCAGCGATCAGTTCCGGTGTCACGAGGGGTCTCCTCAGGTCGTTTCGAGCCCTGTTTTCGGCATGGCGCTACCCGCTGCCTGCTCAAAGACTTCGCAGGCAGAGGCCGTTGTGGAGGGGTAGCGGCACGGGTAGCGCAGCCGCTACCTTCATCCGTGCCGCTACCCGTGGCGCTACCGCTTGCCCGCGGTGCCGTCCGCCTCTCGATCGGCGAGAATCTTGGCCACGACATCGCGGCGGTAGCCGCGAAGATTCGTGCCCGCAATCTTCACGGACTGTGACGGAACCCCGAGGGTGCGCGCCATGTCCGACAGCGCCTCCGCCGTGATCGACAAGTAGGCGTTGGGCCACCGCTCGGCCAGCGCCGGAGCGGCCACCGTCCAGTGCTGGCCGTTGTCGGCCGACACGTCGAGCAGGTCGGCGAGCAGGTCACGCGCGGCGGGCAGGTCGTTGCCCATCGGCCGGCGGCCACCGCGCAGGGCGATGGCACGGGCGATGATCGATGCGGCCTGCTCGGGGGTCGGGTACTGCGACAACACCGACACCGGCGACGGCCCGCCGGTCATCACGCCCCATCCGGCGTCGTCCACGGGCTTGTAGACGGTGCCGGTGATCCCCCGCTTGTACGCGCCCGTGCCGAGGATCATGTCGTTCTCGACCTGCCCCTGCACCGACAGGCACCAGCGGTTGGTGACACACCGGGTGATGTTGGGCGGGAGGCTGGTCTTGTCCGGGATCTGCGTGAGCAGGACCACGATGATGCCCAGCGCCCGCGCCCGCTTGATCAGCCGCTCCGCCGCGTCGGCGGCGTCCTTGTCGGCCGCGAACAGCTCGTGCGCCTCGTCGATGATGATGACGATCGGGTGCAGCCCGGAACCGGGCTTGCGCGCCAGCTCGGGCGTGACCTTGCCCTCGGGTGCCAGTCCGGCCTGCTTGGCGGCCAGGATGCGCTTGCCGCGCCGCTCGGCCTCGGCCAGCGCCCAGTTCAGGATCTGCCCGCCCTGCCGGATCGCCTCGTCGTCCACTCCGACGACGTACGTGCTGCACAGCGGCTCGAAGTCCAGGAAGTCACCGGTCCCCTTGAACTCGGCAATCTTGAACTCCACCGTGGGATCGAGGCTCCACATCAGCCCCAGCGACCGCCCGGCGTAGCTCTTGCCGCTACCGGGCTGCCCGCCGACCAGGAACGACCGGGCGAACCCGGAGGTCTTGACCGGGCGCTGCCGCTCGTCGCTGCCGAACTCCTCGGGGCGGAACACGCTGGTGACGGCGTTGTCGGCCAGCAGCGCCCACCGGGGCTTGCCCATCTTCGACGCGGGCTGGTAGCCGACCCACAGGTCGAGCTGCCCGGCGTGCTCCGGGCCGGGTGCGGGCCAGACCTGGTCGATGGGCAGGCGCAGCGCCGAGGACAGCGCCGCGCGCTTCTCGATCACCTTGACCGCCTCCACACCCAGCGGCAGGTTGACCCTGGCCAGCCAGCCCGGCCCGTCGCGGTGGATCGGGGTCGGGAATTCCAACTGGCTCGGGTCGGTCAGCCCTTGGGCCTTGACCGCGACCAGCGCCGCGCGGACCTGCTCGGCGGTCAGGCGGGTGAACTTCGGCGTGTTGGACACGCGGTCGGTGATCGGCCGGTCGGCGGGCTTGCCCGCCTGCGCGGCCAGCAGCGCAGCTCCCGCGGCGGCGGCGTACCAGCCGATCGGCGGGACCGCGCCGGACAGCTCCAGCACGGTCGTGCCGACGCACGCGGCGGTGCCCGCCGCGCCCAGCAGCATCCAGCGCGGCTTGGACTCCTTGGCGCGGGTGCGGTTCAAGGCCTGCCAGGTGTAGGCGTCGTTGCGGTCGGCGGCGTGCTGCCGCAGCGACCAGTTGCCCTCCTCGGCGCTGGCCCAGCGCAGCACCCGCCGGGCCAGCCGCCACACCCCGCGCGGGGCGTAGGCGGCGACCTTGAGCCCGTACCACGGGGAGCGCAGCGCGTGGAACGCCGCGTAGTACCCGGCGTCGTTGACCAGGGCGCGGACGGTGGCGCGGCGGGTGTGCGCCGACAGCATCCACGCGGGCACCAGCGGCACCCGGCGGCTGTTGCCGCTGGTCACGTCCTTCCACGTGACCGTCATCGCCTCGCCCTCGGGCTCGTCGACGGGCGCGCCCTGGTCGGGCCGGTACACGGTGTACGACTCGGCATCCACCGGGGCGGCCGGGCCGGGCACGGCGGTGCGGGTCGGCTCGTCGTCGTCGTTGAAGACCATTGGGGACAGGGCCATGGTGCTACCTCCGCTCGACATCGATCAGGGCGTTGATCAGGCGTTCGTGCAGTTGCGTGAGCAGCCGGCCGCGCGGCATCGTGGGCCGCTCGGCCTGCTCCCGCATCAGCGCCTCGGCAGCGCTGACGGCAGCGATCAGGCCGCCGAGCCGCTCCCGCAGCCATGCGACCAGCGCCTCAAGCTGGGCGACGGCGCCGCGCAGGCGGGAGATCTCGGCGTGCAGGGCGGGGCACTGCCCGCAGGCCTGCTCCGCGCTCACTGCTGGTCCCCGGTGCGCTGGTCCTCGGTGGTGCGCGGGGCCGGGCCGGGGAACCGGGTCGGCGGGTGCCACATGCCGAACTCGCTGGTGATGCCCTCGTTCGGGTCGTTCGGGATCAGCGGGATGCCGCTCTGCTGGCTGACCTGCACCGCGCGGAACGCGAGCCAGGTGACGTAGTCGTTGGCGCGCTCCAGGGCGTACTGCCGGTCGGCCAGCTCGTCGTTGAGGCGCTGGTCGATCCAGTCGGCTAGGGCGTAGAGCTGCTCGTCCAGGGAACCCGAGGGGTCGACGGCGGGGTACGTGTCGTCCGGGTGCTGGTCGGTGGTCATGATGGGCCTGCTCCTCAATGAGAAGGGGTGGCGGGGCGCGGCCAGGTTTCCTAGGCCTTCGGGCCGCGTCCCGCGTGGGCTGGTGCGGGTGGTGCTAGGTCGCCGACGCTGGCGGCGACTGCGCGAGCCGGGGTGATGAGCCCGGCCCGCACAGAAGCGGTCAGCATCCGTCAGGGATCTCGCAGGTCCAGGCGTTGCAGTCACGCACGATCCGGGCTGCCTCGCCCTGCACGGCGGCGCGCACCTGCTCGTCACCAGCCAGGTCGGCACCGGCCCGTGTCCAGTCGATGCCGATGAGCGTGGCGGCGGCACGTCGCGCGCAGTACAGGCAGGTTGCGCAGCCGAGTACGGCGTGTCCGGTGGCGACGTGGGTGAGCAGCCAGCCGCCGCCGTAGCGGCCCGCGCCGTCCACGCCCGGCGTGATGACCAGACCGGGCGCGACTCGCTCACCCAGCACCAGCACCTGCGGCCGGTCCTTGTGCGTGCTCACCATGACCTGCGTCAGCGCCGTCATCACGCTGCCTCCGCCGTCACGTCCGCGCCGGGCAGGTACCGGCGCACGGTGCGCTCCGACAGCTTCAGCCGCGCCGCGATCTGCGAGGGCTTCCAGTCCGGGTGAGCCGCCGCCAACTTGGCCACGTCCTTGGCGGCATTGGGACGGCTGCCGGTGGCCGGGGGTGCCGACACCGGGCGCGGGTCCGGCTCGCCGCTGGCGTCGCCGTTGGCGGCAGGCCTGCCGGGCTTCGCTGCCTTGGTCGGCGGCGTGTTGGCGGCGTTGGTCTTGGAGTTCTTGCTGCCCGCCTTGGCTGCCGAGCGCTCGGCCCAGTACGCCGTGGACGCCTGCCATGCCGTCTCGACCGTGGTGTGTCCGTCGCGGATGGCCAGCCGCCGCGCCATCCAGGTGATGGCCGGGAAGTTGGACCAGCGGGCGAACCCGAACCTCGGCAGCGGCGCAGGCAGCAGCCCGGTGGCGCGCAGGTGCTTGCGGTGCCGGTACAGCGACAGCAGCTCCCACAGGGCGATGCCGGTCAGCGACATCAGGCCGTACGCCACGGCGGCACCGGTGGGTGCCATGTTCGGCCCGGCGGCGTGGGCGTAGTTCATGCCCGCGGCAATGAGCGCGAACACCCACGTGGCGGCGCGGAAGATGCTGCCGGAGTCGCCATCGTGGCGGGCCATGAAGTCCAGCCGCGCAACGTAGGCGGTGGTCAGCTCGAACGCGGCGGCGAACACCAGCGCCGCCCACAGCGGCCAGCCCAGCACCCCCATCGCGAACTGCACCTGACCGACCCACGCCACGGCCATCGGCGCGAGGATCGGGCCGATCCACAGCCCGGCCTCACCGACCCGCCGCAGCGTCGCGGCCCGCTCCCGCCACGCGGCCGAGGCGCGGGTCTTGCTCGCGGCCTTGCGCGCCGCGCGGGCCGCGTCCTGCTCAGCGCGGGCCTGCTCGGCGGCCAGGCGCTCCTGCCGCGCCGACTCGCGCCGCGCGGCCTCAACCTCCAGCGCCAACTGCGCGGCCTTGGCCTGGCGCTCGACCTCGGCGTCGGCGTCCAAGCGGCGCTGCTCCGCACGCGCGTTGCTCGCGGCGGTCACGTTCGTCAACAGACTCATTTGGTTGTCTCCCCAGGTCAGCGGCGGTTGCGGTGGCGGGCCTCGGCGGCGAACACCGCGTCCCGGTCCCGGTCGGTCATGTCGGCCAGCACGGCCCGGTCCACGCCCGCCTTCTCGAGGCGGCGCAGCAGCGCGACCGTGGCCGCGTCGGTGATCTGCTGATCGGTGTAGGTCTCGCGCTTGCTCATCGCGTCAGCTCCACCAGGTCGGCGCGGCGGTGCAGGGTGCGCACCCGCACAGCGGGTCGGGGATCGGCGGCAGGGGTCGTGCGGTCGTCGGTGGCCGCGTCGTAGACCGCGATGCCGGACCGGCTGGTCTTGGCCCGGTACATGGCCGCGTCAGCGGTGGCCAGCACCTGCGCGAGGTCGTGGCCGGCAGACGGGGCCAGGCCGATGGACGCGGTCACGGTCACCGCGTCGTCGCCCATCGGCACCGACAGCGCGACGGTCGCGGCGATGCGCAGCGCCTGCGTGTGTGCCGACCGGATCGGGCCGGGCAGCACGGCGGTGAACTCGTCTCCACCGAGCCGCGCGACGCAGGCCCCGGGCAGCAGCGCCCGCAGCCTGTCCGCGATCGTGACCAGCACCGAGTCACCGGCCGCGTGGCCGTAGGTGTCGTTGACGGGCTTGAACCCGTCCAGGTCGATCAGCGCCAGCACCGGCGCTGTCGAGGCCAGACGCGGCCAGGCCGCGCCGAGCCCGGCACGGTTGGCCAGGCCGGTCAGCGGGTCGGTGTGCGCCGCGCGGCGCGCCCTGGTCAGCTCGTGCCGGTCGTGAGCGGCCAGGGCCAGCCCGGCCAGCCCGACCGCCGTGCCGCAGGCCAGCGCGAACGTGCTCAGGTGGCGGGTGTTCATCGGCCACCTCCGCTCAGCGGGAACCGGCGGGCCGCTGTCGCGTACACCCGCACCAAACCCGCGTCGCCACGGGCGGGCCTCGGGTCCGACACGGCGGTCAGCGTCGTGACCTCGTCGAGCGCGACCAGCACCGCGGCCACATCGGCGCGGGTGCCGATCAGCCGCACCTGCACCGGCCGGGCCGGGCGGGCGGCGGTGTCCAGCGCGGCCCGGTACAGCGCCTGGCGCTGACGGTCGCGCAGCGCCTCGGTGAGCGCGGCGGCCTGCTCGGTCGTGATCTCACCGCGGGCCTGCTGGCGGGCGATGTCGCCGATCGCTCGGCCGGTCCGGGTTCGCGGCATCACCGCTCACCCCCAGCCGGGTTGTGCACCGGAACGCCGAGGGCCTTGGCGTGAGCGGCGGCGATACGGCGCAGCCTGCGCCGCGCCATCGCGCGGTCGGCCACGATCTCGGTGACCTGGTCAGCGCCGCCGGGACGGTCCATGACCTCCCAGCCCGCGCCGGTGCCGGACCGGCGCGACGCCCACGCCAGCGCGTGAGAGGTCCAGTGGTCGCCGCTCGGGCCGACGTACACGCACATCGCCGGGTGCAGCTCGCTGGTCCACACCTGCACCGGACGCGGCGCGTGTGGCAGCCGCAGCACGGGCAGCTTCTTGTAGCCGTTGAAGAACCACCGGTAGCCCGTGCCGGTGCGGTCGGTGCTGACCCGCACGCCGTCCTGATCCACCGTCACGTCGGTGACGGACTCCAGGTGGCCCGCCGGACTCAGGATCCGGTCCCCGGCCAGCAGCTCGTCAGCGCGCATCGGGGTCACCGCTCCACCTCCGTGCCGGTGTCCTGGCGGTCGAGCTTGTGCGGCTCGCACAGCAGGGTCCGGGTGGTGGCGGTCTTGCGGACCGTCGTCGCGCGGCGCCGGAACGGCACGGGGCCGCCCTCGACGTCGGCGGCGGCCTGCACCTGCCAGCAGTCGTCGCAGTCGCCCTGGCCGCGGAACGCGGTGTAGAGCACCTCGCCCGGACCGAGCGGTGCGACGGCCCGGCGCACCGGGACCGCGGGCGGGGCCGCCTCGGCGGTCACGCCGGTGAACAGGTCGAGCTGTCCCGTCAGCATCATCGCGACACCTCCCGCCGGGCACCAGCGGCGCGGGAGCAGGTGAAGCGGTAGCGGCGGTTCCGGCGGGAGCGGATGTCGGCCAGCCGGCGGCGCACCTCCGTGCGCTCCAGGTCGGTCAGTTCCAGGTCGGCGTGCGCCGCCTCGGTGTCGGCCGAGGTCTCCAGGGCCAGGCGCACGGCCCGCTCCACGGCGACCTCGTCGACGTACGTCGGGTCGACCTCGACGTCCCAGGGAAGCTCGTTCTCGATCGCGAACAGCATGTCCGTGACCAGCACGTCAGCCCAGCAGCCGCCGCAGGCGACGCCAGCGATCAGCGCGGGCGGCAGGGTCGGCAGGTGCGAGGTCTTGCACTTGCGGGCGGCCAGCGCCGCCAGGGGGTGATCGGCGGTCAGAAGACCAGCCGGTTCGTCGGCAGCAGCCGACACGATAGCCTGGACAGGCATCGCTAGTCCCTTCTGAGCAGGAGAGATGAGATGCAAAGCCCTGGCAGGGGTGGAGCCCTGCCAGGGCGTTTCTCGTTCAGCCGTCAGCTGGCGGCTTCCGCGCGGGCTGGGACTGGCAGCACCCAGCCCGACGGAAATCACCATCTACGTGCGGCAATGCCAGCGCCCGAGACCCGTCCTGCTCGTCTCCCGCCGCTCCCAGGACCTACTGGGCGCTACCACCAGGTGGCTTCATGCAGGGCTCTCGGGGACGACCCCCGAGCGCTGTATTCCTGTCGCTGTGAAGTTCTCAAGGCACGTGGAGACAAGGCCGTAGCCAGGCCGGTGATAGTGCTAGCCCGATAACCACTCCGTGTTTAGTGGGCTAGACACAGGTTGGCTGCCGCCGCCCGCGTCTGTCAAGCCCCCTAACCAAGGATGTTTAGCGGGCGCAACCGAGCCGCGTTTAGATATGGGGGTTGACCAGCTAGGATGTGGTTAGCCCCCTAGCGGATGGAGCCCCGTAAATGGATCAAGTGACGCGCGGCATCCTTCTGGAGCGCGCGAAAGAGATCAGCGCGAAGATTGACGAGCATCAGGCAGCTATCGCCGAGCTGTCCGTGGAGCGGCGTGAGTTCCTGGAGACGCTGCTCGACCAGGGAGGCATGACCCAGGTCCAAATCGCCAATGCCCTCGGCATGTCCCGTGGTCGCATCTCGCAGCTCATGGCCGGCGGAACGAGGCCGGAACGCGCGTTCTTCGGAACCGGAAAGATCACGGTCGCGATTGGTGGCAAGCACGAGACCGGCCGTGCAGACGGTTCCGCTCTCGTAGTCGCGTCGCGCGAGGCGTTCGGCGCGTATGAGCGGCTCGCCGAGCTGTTGCGTGGGCTGGGCCTCGAAGCGGAGTCGGAGATTGTTCCGCCACCTGGATTGCTTCAGCTCAATAGGCCGAATCTTGTCGTCCTGACCAGTCCACGACTTCTCCCCTTCGTCGGCCAGGTGCTTGAGTCGGACCCCGTGTTGGGATTCAGCTCAGACCACCTCGGGTGGTATCTCGTCAACAAAGAGACCGGAATTGAGTACAGGTCGCCTACTGACAAGCCCGTCGATTACGCATATATCGGTAGGCTCCCTCGGCCGGATGGCAAAGGCACGTTCCTCTATCTGGCGGGCATTCACGCACCCGGGACCGCCGGTGCGGTTCACTACGTCGAGAACAACCTTACGAAGCTGTATCGCGACGTAAAGAATCGGCGGTGGTCGAAGCTCATCGAGGTGCGATACGACCCGAAGACTCGCGAGACTCTGTCGACCTCCGGCCTCACGGGAACCTTTAGGCACGACAATGGCTGATCCCAAATTCGATACAGCAGCCAGGTTCTACGACATCCAAGTCGCCACCTCGCCTGGCGATGTCGGCAAGCCCTCGGAAGATTGGGTATACGCCGACGAGCAAATCGCCGTGGTTCTCGACGGTGCCACCGCGCGCACGGATACTGGGTGCGTTCATGGGGTCCACTGGTATGCCGAGCATCTTGGCAAGGCAATCGTGGAGTGTGCCGGGGAGTTCGAAGGCCTTCCGTTATCGGGCGCTCTGCGGATGGCGATATTGACGGTCGCGCTTGAGCACAGAAACTGCGACTTGGACCATCCGGGCACCCCATCGGCGGGCGTGGCTATTCTGCGCCCGAGTGGCGACTACCTCGTACTAGGCGATGTCACCATCGTTAACGACAGCGCCTATGAGCTGAACATCGTCGTTGACCCTCGCGTTGAACAGACAGCGAAGGCGGAGCGCGAAGAGGTTGACCGACACCTTATCGGAACCGCAGAAAAGGCACAGGCGTTGATTCCGATGAAGCGCGCCGAGCTAGCTGCGCGAAACAAGGACGGCGGCTATTGGATCGCTGCGGCGGAACCGGCAGCCGCACGGCACGCCCTAACGGGCCGAATCGACGCCATCGGGCGGGTGGCCATCCTGACGGATGGCGCTGCGCGGGCCGCCACCCTCGGGTTGATGAGTTGGCGTGACCTACTGGCGCGGTCGGTCGACCAGGGCGGACCGCGGGCGCTAATTGAGGCGGTCCGTGCTGCTGAGGCAGGTGACCCGAAGGGCGCGCGGTGGCCACGGAACAAGGCCAGCGACGACGCTACGGTGTTTAGCGCCTGGTTGGCACCGCCGCACCTTCGGTAGCCCTAGGTGCGACCGACAGGCCGATCTGGGAGAGGACCGGCGCCGTCGGCAGGTAATGTCGGCGGCGCCGCTTTCGTCGTGTCCAGCTGGGCGCGACGCGTCGTGTGTCGGCGCAGTGTAGCCGTCGCTCTGGGCCTCGGGCCGACGCTTCGGTCCTGGTTCAGCCTGGAATCTGGTTGGGCAGGAACTGCATCATCGCGGTCGCCACGTTCCGCAGTCTTTGGAGTGGAAGCTGTAATCGCTCGATCGGATTGTCACTTGTGCACGCTTAGCACTTAGGATGAAGTTGTTGTCGATGATATTGCCTGATTTGTTCGTGCGCTCCCAATAGCAATCATGGATAGTTCCCTCGTCAGCGCCAAGCTGGATTACATATGTTCCTGGCTTGATTTCCTTGCCGACGAGGTAGGTTCCGTCGCTGAAGATCTTGCCAGCAGCCACGAGCTTCCATTGGCTTGCTCTTGGATGCTTGGGACAAAGTATCAGTGCGGCTCTGATCTCATTGGCGCTGGCAAGTGCCATTTCGGCGCTACCCGCGTAGTCCCCACCAGGGTAGATCGTCGCGCACGCGAAGTAGAGGTCGCTTAGATCGGTGAGGTCGGGATCGAGCAGCTTCTGTGCGCTTGCCTCGACGGGGCTGAGGTTCGTGCTGCTTCGCACGAGATCAGCGTTGCCGCTGTAGCTACTCGTGCCACAGTATTCGATCTTCGCTGCCCAGACCTCGGCAAAAACCGGCGCGCCCTTGGCGTCCAGGGAGATTGTGTAGGTCGCTCCATCGCAGATGAAGCTGACGGTCAGCGCCGGAGGAGTCGGTGGGGTGGGGCTTGGGGTCGGCGAAGCGATGGTAGGGGCGGCGCTGGTTGGAAGTGGCGGCGCCCCGGACGGCGCAGCAGTTGGGGCCGCATTGCCGCTACAGGCTGCACCCAGGCCGAGCAGGACGACCGACAAGAATGCTGCGAGAGCCACGCGAGGTAACCGAATCACTACGGAAGTCTGGGCGACATCGAGCGATATGGCACCGGTCGTTCGGCCTGCTTTGGTTCTATCGTTCGGCTGGGCTCCGCTCAGACCCGTGGGCGTGTCTGTTCAAGCGCTGACCGTTGGCGTGCTGCGCAAACGCCTCCTCCGATTCGGAGGGGACGTTCCCTATGGCTCGCATGATCAGCGTAGGCGGCACCGCGGTCGCCGGCGGCCCGCGAGCGCGGGCCGATCCGAGCGATTGTCTGTGCGTTTCAAGCCCCTGGGGAGGAATCCCGATAGGGAGTCTGGTTTCCTTCACTGCGCAGTTGACCGCTGACAGGGCAGCTCACAGGCCTGTCAGCGGTCACGGCGGCAAGATCTTGGACGCCTACCAGTTCGCCAGCCAACCGACGACCAGTCCGACGGCCCGACGACGCCCGGCCGTCAACCGATCGGGACGCGCCGACGTACCGACCGGCGTCGCGCGTCGACGCGCGACGCCTCGGGTGAAGGGCGGTGGGTGCGGCTGGCGTACGAGTTGTACAAGTCGTACGCTTGGTACATGACCGCTGAACCGATCCGCACGTCCACCACAGGCCGCAAGCTCGGCCGTGCCTCCGACGCCAAGCGCGCGGGCAAGCTGGTCCCTCGCAAGACCGGCGCCCGGCGGGAACCTGATCAGGAGATGAGCATCTCCGCGGCGCGCACCGAGCTGGCTGACGTGGTGTCCCGCGCGCACTACGCCGGCCGCATCACCTACCTCACCCGCCGGGGAGAGCGCCTGGCCGCGATCGTCCCGGTCGAGGTGGCCGAGGCGATCGAACGGGCCGAGGACGCCGTAGACGTCGCCGCAGCGCGCGAAGCCCTGGCGCGTATCGATGCCGGAGAGAAGCCGATCCCGCTCGACCAGCTCCGCGCTGAGTTGGGCCTGTGACCGCGCCAGCGCCGGGGCCGATTTTCCAAGTCGCGATCGACCAAAAGGCGGCCAAGCTGCTGCGCAAGCTCGACAAGCCTGTTCAGGCCCGCATCGTCGCGGCGATCGCTGGCCTCGCCGTGGACCCTCGACCGGGCGGCGTGAAGGCGCTCCAAGGGCATCCGGGCCTGCTGCGCATCCGGGTCGGTGACTATCGGGTCGTCTACACGGTCGAGGACGGACAGTTGCTCGTCCTCGTGGTGCACCTCGGCCATCGCAGCGACGTGTACGACACCCTGTAGCCGAGTCGATACGCCGTCCTGTCACCGCTGTCACCACCTGTCACCGGCAGGTGGTGACAGCCCGGCAGGCCACCTGAGCAGGCCAAACGAAGCCCAACAGGGCTCGCTGTCACCGTGTCACCGCGGGCCGGGCCGGTTCGACGTGTGGCGCGTGGCCCGGACGGCGGTCGCGCGCACGCCAGGCGCGTGTCCGTACGATAGGGGTCACTTCAGTGTGCGTTTCAAGCCCCTGGGGAGGAATCCCGATAGGGAGTGGGGTTTCCTTCCCCGGGCCGTTGACCGCTGACAGGTCAGCTCACGGGGCTGTCAGCGCTCAGGGTCGCAGGATCTTGGACGCCTACCAGTTCGCCAGCCAACCGACGACCAGTCCGACGGCCCGACGACGCCCGGGTTTTGGCAGACTGGGTCGGCGCTGCCGACGTCGTGGATGTGAGCGGCAGCCTATATATAGAGGCACACCTGTCTGGTGCGGCACCTTGGCGACCGGGGCCGCGTGTGCTGGCCATATCGACGGGCCTGGCCGGCGGCTCGTGCACGAGTGAGGTGCCGCGTGAGGCGCCGAGTCCGCTGTCACCGTTGTCACCACCTGTCACCGCACGATGGTGACAGCCTCAAACGGTGCTGGCCTGGGAAAACTCTGCGCAGCACGCAGCTTTGTCACCGTGTCACCGCACCTTGCGGTCGCCGAGGGCGGGGTGGCTGTCAGCGCGGCAGAAACTGCCATCAATCAGATGTGTCCGGATTGGCCACCACTGACAGGGCAGGTCGTGGCCTTGGGCGGGCTGGCCACGCTGCTGAAGCGGGCCGGGGAGCGCCAAGAAGGACGGACTCGCTGCGTGAGCCTCATCACCGGGCCGCTAACGCGGCCGAAGGGCGTTGTCTGCGGCAAGCCGCGCACGGCGTCTACCGAGCGGCTGGCGGTCGCGCGATCGGGCGCGGGCCGCAACGGACGGACAGATTGCTGAAACACGTAGGCATCGGCCTCTACGGAGGCGTCCATCTTCCACCTCGACAACTCATCGATCAAGCCATATGCACCGCCTTGGCGCGAGTCACGGGCGGTCTCGTCCTCCGATCGGAGGACGAGACCGCTTTGTTGCTGTCCGGAGTGCGACGTTTGAGGGACCGCACGGAGAGCTATTGCTCGGTATCGTGCCGTTGCATGTCCCCTGTGATCCCGGAGTTCGCCAGAAACGGCCACCTGCCGCCAGGGCGCTACAAGGTGACCATGGAGCAGGTCAGGGAGCGGTTCGTTGAGGACAGCCGGTTTAAGGACTCCGCGACGCGCCTGGACCGGTGGGACGGCCTGACGAAGTACCTCGCGCTGTGGCGCGCGGCTGAGGACCGGGTCGCGCCCATCCTTGACGGGCGCAGCCTAATCAAGTCGGTGTGGCTCGGCGGCAGCTTCATCAGCTCGAAGGTCGACCCTGGGAATGTCGACCTTACGGTCATCACGGACGGCGCTATTGTCACGGAATGTACGAACCAGGGCATTAATGAGCGCCTCGCCATCCTGAAGAACCGCACCAAGATGAAGAACGCCTTCGCTGTCGCCCCGACGGTTGTCGCCTATCGGTGGTTTCGCAGCCCGTGGGACCTGCTGCGAGGTGATGCCCAGAGCCTTGCGGCAGAGCGCGAGTACGGGCTGTGGCGCGGAGCCATGGACGACTGGTGGCAGCGTGCGCGCCCCGACGGTGAAGACAAATTCGAGCCCACCGAGGAGACTGGGCAATGGACGCGCGGCTATTTGGAGGTGGTCCCGTGAGCAGGCAGCCCGACGACCGCTACTTCGGCCATGACCCGCGCGACCTCGAAGAACTGTGGGAACGGCTCGGCGGTGCCGGGCGCCCGGACGACGAGGTGGACCTGGTCGAGGCGCTCGACGTCAACCACTATGAGACGCTGCGCGAGTACCACCCCGACGGGCGGATGGTGCGCTACCTCTCTCTCCGCCTATTCGGCGAGAGGGTGAAGCCCGGCGAGCTGGACACTTACGTTACCAAGGAGATCTTCAGCGGGTTCGACAGCGAGGTGGCCGGCGCGGCGAAAGCGCTGCGCATGAGGACCGTGCCGACCTTCGCCTTGAGTCACATCACCGCGGGCAGCGCGGTGCTCCACCTCAAGCCATCCATGCCGGAAGTCACGGATCCCGATGGTCTGGAAGTTACGGTTGACCCTGTTGACGGGCTGATCGAGCTACTGACTCGGCTGCACGATGCGGCTGAGAACGAAGAGGATCTACGCGAGTTCAGCGACCACGAGCAGATGCTCCGCGCGCTGCGCGAGCTGGTATCGGTACTCGAGCGGCACAATCTCTCCCTGGACATGAGGTGGCGCACCGGCGATGGGCGCCATCGCCGATCGCAGCTCACCTCCCGTGCGCGTCGTCACGTACGCCAGCTCTGGGATAGCGACAGGCTCCGAACCGAACGCACCATCACGGGACGCGTCGTGGAGATCTCCTTGAACTCGTTCACCATCAAGGAGGGGCACAAGAGGAAGCTGGAGATCCACGTCGAAGGCGAGGAAGCCGTGCTCGGGCTGAACCTGCCCTTGGGCAACACCGTCAGTGTTCGTGTCGACGAGATCGACGCGGTCAACCTGCTCGGCATACGGATGCAGAAGCGGCTGGTCTTCGTCGGCTACGCCGGTACGCACGACCAACTGTTCTGAGCGCGTCCCCTTGACGGAGGTCAAAGTCTCCGTACGCCTGAGCTGTAGGGTCCGATCCCCGGCAGGTCGAGAGATCGTTCAGTCCCGCCGGACGCGGGCGTACAGCAGTTCGCCCGGGAGCGTGGGGTGCGGGACTTGCCGCCAGTTCGCCGTGTCTTCCTCGCGCGGCAGCCAGTCTGCGAACGGCAAGTACGCAATCCGCCAGATGATCCGGCAGGCCAGGAAAAAGCTATAGAACGGGATGAGCAGCAGGAGGAGGTCGCGCTTGCGGTAGCCGACCCGAGCCGCGGGCAGGAACAGCGCGAGGGCGAGCACTCCTAGGGCGCCCCAGTCGCGCAGGACGCCACGGGTCGGCAGCGACAGCGCAGCGAGCCCGAACTCGGCGGCCCGGTTGGCGAGGATAAGCAGCGACCCCAGCATCACCATGGTGAGCAGAGTCCGGGCTAGGACGGACCGGGGTGCGCCGGAGGCGACGCAGGTCGAGGGGTCCGGTGCCGGCAGCTCCCGGCCCGCTGGGGCGGTGTGATCCGTCCAGCGTTCTCCGGTCCAGTAGCGCAGGTAGTCGTTCGTGCCCGGGTACCACCCGGCCGGCGGCGGCTCCGTCATGGGATTCTCCTAGTCCCCGTGGAGGCAGGAGCCTAGCGGTATCCGTCAACCACCATTGCCGTAGGTCGGCATGATCAGTTCGGCTTCCTTCGCTGACGCAGGAAGGAGGCTGAAACACACAGGCATCAGCCTCTGTCTCTGTGTTTCAGCCTGTCTCTGGCCGTTGCCGCCCGCTCCTCAAGTCCAGGATGGAAGCTTAATCAACGTAGTATATATATCTGATATACCCCTCACTTGAGTGGCCAAGATCGGGGATTTCTCGTCAAAGTTTGGGCACTAGTGTGCGTTTTCGCAGTTCAGAAGCGGTACATCATGCCGTCTGTAAATCCGTCGCGAAAGCTACAGAGGTTCGAATCCTCTACCCGCCACCAGCAGCAGAGGAGCCTCTGACCGGACGAACCGGTCGGGGGCTCTTTCCGTATAGGGGCGCCTTCGCGGCGAAGATCGCGGTCTCGTGTCTGAAGCTTGAGTCCAGCCGCACCCTTCGACACGAAACTGCGATCATGTCGCCGCCCGGTAGACGTACCACCCCGCGTGGCGGCTCAGGCGGCGACGGCGCCCAGCGCTCCGGCCGGGCCGGGGGAGAGCTTGCCGATCGGCTCCCACAGCCGCGGCAGCTGCCGCGCCGCGGCCTCTACGGTGCCGTCGGTCAGGGCGAGCAGGGCGAGATGCCGGCAGGCGTGCGCGGCGACCGCGTCCAGGTCCACCGTGAGAGGGCTGGGTGTGAGTGGATGCGCGCCGGCGCTCGCCGCGTCCAGCCGCACCGGCCGGGTATCCCGCGGCCGCAGATCCGGCAGCGCGGCGTACGTCAGCACGACCGTGCCCTCGGCCGCCCGCCACGAGGTGGAGTGCAGCAGGCCGCCCTCGGTGCACGGCGAGAGTCCGGCGAGCTGCCGGGCGACGTCGTCCGGGTGCGCCCCACCGGACACCGGCGTGCGCAGGTCGCGGTAATACAGCACGCCTGCCTGCTCGGACAGCACGATGACCTCGACGACGACACCAGGCCCACTCACAAGTTGCGAGTCTCCTGCTGTTGCCAATGAATTGCAATAATCGGCCCGCGTGTCAGCGCCCGTCCTTGCACGAGGTGGGCGGTGTTCGCGGAGGACGTCGCCCGTCCGGGTGATCGTGCGGACCTCGGCGGACATCGTGCGCACGATGCCGAGGGCTGTGGCGGGCTGTGCGGTCGTGCCGAGGCGGGTGGGGAACGGCATCCGCGGATGGTAGGGCCATCGATGCGTGCCGCCGCCTCGGCGACCGGCGGGGCGGGTCCGCGCCTCGCGGTGGCGCGGCTCGCCGGTCGGCCGGCTCAGCGGTGCAGGTGCTCCAGATTGCGCCATTCGCCCTGCGCACAGAGGCCGTCGGCGACGCGCCGGGCCTCTCTTTCGGTGGCGTACTCCCGCATCACGGACTTGCCGTGCTGGCGGTGCTCGACCTCCCACGGCCCGGCCGGATTGACGCGCAGGAACACGTCCTGCCGCCGGTAACTCGCCGTCGTGCCGTTCCATCGGTGCTCAACCAGTCGCATCATGAGCGGCATCGTACACATGTTCGAACGAGCGCAGAAGACTATCCGGGCGCGGCACGGGGACGTACAGTGGTGACTCGTGCTCCGGCGGTTCAGGAGCAGCGGTGCGGCTGGACTACCGAATCACCACCGAACGGCTAGAATTCCGCGTGTCGGCGGCGTGGCACGCCCTGCGGGCTTCCTCCGGTGCCAGCGATTGTGGCACGATCCATGTCAGCCCCCTGGCGTCCCGCTGTATTCGTGGAGTCGACGATGCGTACGAACAAGATTTGCGCCCTTCTGGGCCGCGGCGCAATCATCGCGGTCCTCGGCGTGGCGACCGTCGCTGCTGTGGCTTCCCCGGCCGCGGCCCGGTACTCGTTCGATGGCGATGTCGTCCCCAAGCGTTCGCTGTCCTACACCGACTCCCTGGAGTGGGGTTCCGCGCCCGCCGCCGAGCCCACCGACGGCCCGGCGGAGACCGGCCTGGAGGAGCGCAGCCTCGAGTGGGGCTGAGCCCGCTCGGCTAGGACGACACCGAATGGATTGGGCGAACGGCATTGGCGAGGACTGACCGGCGCGTCCAACGATCGCCTGAGCTCTCCTGGTTGATAACCGGGCCACTCGCGCTGATGACGCTGTTGCTCAGCGCCATCACGCTGCACGAGTCGCCCGAGCCGCTCGGCAAGTGGTGGCTCGGCCTCGTCTTCTTCGGCCTGTTCCTCGTCGCCGAGCTGACCGTGCTGCACTTCGAGGTGCGCCGGCACACGGTGATCCTGACCCTGGCCGACATCCCGTTCCTGCTGGGCCTGTGTTTCCTGCCGCCCATCACGCTCATCCTGGTACGGCTGGCCGTGGTGGCGCTGGCGCAGTGGCGCCGCAAGGCCGCGCCGGTCAAGGCCGCCTTCAACATCACCCTGATGGGCGCCAGCACCGCCTGCGCCAACCTGGTCGTGCTGCAGGGCGGCCCGCTGAAGGCGGACGACCCGCGCAGCTGGGGCGTGCTGGTGGCGGCGGTGCTGACCACCATCCTGGTCAGCGCGGCGGGCGTGGTCGGCGTGATCACGCTGGTGCAGGGCCGGTTCGCGCCGCAGGAGCTGGCCGCCACCGTGGTGCCCGCCGCCGTGGTGATGCTCTTCAACACCACCATCGGCCTGGCCGTGCTGGTCATCCTGCAGCAGGGTGCCGCGGCGTACCTGCTGCTCGCGGTCCTGCTGGTGTTCTTCGCGCTCGCCTATCGCGGCTACGCGGGGTCGATGAACCAGCACCGGACGCTGACCGAGATCTACGACCTGACCGCCGCCATCTCCGACACGCCCCACGACGGGACGCTGCCCGACGTGCTGCTGGGCCGGGTGCGGCGGCTGCTCGGCGCGGAGTACGCCACGCTGTGGATGCCCGCGCAGGGCCGTCACCCGGAGGTGCTGCTCAGCTCGCGCCCCGACGACAAGGGCCTGCTGGATGTCGCGGGCTCGCCGGAGTCCCTGCGCAAGCAGGCGGTGGAGACGGGGCAGACCGTCGCGGTGAGCAAGAAGCTCGGCGACGACAACCTGCGCGCCCAGCTGCGCGACTTCGGCGCCAAGGACGCGATCGTGGTGCCGCTGCGGGCCAGCTCGGCGGTCATCGGCACGCTGGAGGTGGCCGGCCGGCTCGGCGACAACCTGAGCTTCGGCCAGGCCGACGTGCGCCTGCTGGAGGCGGTGGCCGCGCACGCCGCGGCGGCCGTCGAGAACAACCGCCTGGTCGACCGCCTGCGCTTCGACGCGTACCACGACGCGCTCACCGCGCTGCCCAACCGGCGCCGCATCAGCCAGGCGCTGGAGGAGGCGGTGCGGGTGCGCGCGCCCGGCGAGGTCGTCGCGGTGCTGATGTTCGACGTCGACGGGCTGCGGGACGTGAACGACTCGCTCGGCCACGCCGCGGGCGACCAGCTGCTGGCCGAGGTGGCCACCCGGCTGCGCACCCTGTCGCCGCCGGCGGCCCTGGTGGGCCGGGTGGGCGGCGACGAGTTCGTGGTGACGCTGCGGCTGCCCAACGCCGCGGCCGCCCTGGAGCTGGCCGCCGATCTGCGCCGCCGCCTGCAGGACCGGATGACCTTCGGCTCGCTGACGCTCGACGTGGACGCCGCGGTCGGGGTGAGCCTGCACCCGGAGCACGGCTCCGATCCGGCGACGCTGATCCAGCGCGCCGACGTGGCCACCCACGCGGCCAAGTCGCTGGCGGGCGGCGTGCAGCTGTTCGACCTGGCGCTGGAGTCGCGCTCGGTGCGGCGGCTCGGGCTCGCCGGAGATCTGCGCCGCGCCCTGGACAACGGCGAGCTGGAGGTGTACTTCCAGCCCAAGGTCACGCTGCGGGACCGCCGCCTGGTCGGGGTCGAGTGCCTGGCCCGCTGGGAGCACCCGACGCACGGCGCGGTGCAGCCGGAGGACTTCGTCGCGGTCGCCGAGCACACCGGCCAGCTGTCCCGGCTGACCGAGGTGGTGCTGCGGGAGGGTCTGCGCCGCGCCCGGCAGTGGGTCGACGCGGGCCGGCCGCTGTCGGTGGCGGTCAACCTGTCCCCGCGCACCCTGGTCGACCCGGCCTTCCCCGACCGGGTGGACGCGCTGCTGCAGGAGTACGGCGTCTCGCCCGACCGGCTCACCCTGGAGATCACCGAGGACGGGGTGGTGGACGGCGTCGACCGGCTGCTGCCTACCCTGCGCCGCCTGTACGACCTGGGCGTGCACCTGTCCGTGGACGACTTCGGCACCGGCTACTCGTCGCTGTCGTACCTGCGCCGGCTGCCCGTGCACGAGGTGAAGGTGGACCGGTCGTTCGTGCAGGGCATGGCGACCGACCCGGGCGACCTGGCGATCGTGCGGGCCGTGGTGGACATCTCGCGGCACTTCGGGCTGAGCGTGGTCGCCGAGGGCGTGGAGAGCGAGCTGACGCTGGAGCTGCTGGAGGAGATCGGCTGCGACATCGGCCAGGGCTTCCTGTTCAGCCGGCCGCTGCCATACGAGCGGCTGGAGGCCTGGCTGGGCGCCCAGACCGACGCCGAGCCGACCCCGCTGGGCGAGGTGCGCCGCCTGCGCGCGGTCGGCTGAGAAAGCCCCGCGGCGCGTCGGGGGAACCCGATTTCGCGAGAGCGCCGATGTTGTGTACTCTTACCAAGGCGCGCGGCGAGGTGGGAAACCACCAGGCAGCGAGCACGCCCCCTTAGCTCAGTCGGCAGAGCGTCTCCATGGTAAGGAGAAGGTCTACGGTTCGATTCCGTAAGGGGGCTCGACCGGACTCCCGGTGCATCCATCGGGAGGGCCGCCCAGCGGTGTAGCTCAGTTGGCAGAGCAAGCGGCTCATAATCGCTGTGTCGCCGGTTCAAATCCGGCCACCGCTACGCTGTGTTGATGCACTGGCGCACAGCCAGTCCAACGCGAGACCAGAGTCGGCTTTGTCTGGCTGGTCGCACGGTGTAAGGATCGCCACTGGCGGGCCTTTTTGCATGTCTGGATGGGCGCGGCCTATTCTGGCATGTCGGTAACTTAAGCAGCTTGTCTAGGAAGAGGCACTCCCGTGGCCAAGGCGACTGACGTACGTCCAAAGATCACCATGGCGTGCGTGGACTGCAAGGAGCGGAACTACATCACCAAGAAGAACCGGCGTAACGACCCGGATCGGATTGAGCTGAAGAAGTTCTGCCCGCGCTGCGGCAAGCACACCGCGCACCGCGAAACCCGCTGACCTCAGCGGTTCAGCAGACGTTCCCGGCAGGGGGCGGCCCGTCAGGGCCGCCCCCTGCTGGCATAGGTTGCTGGGTATGCCGTTGGACCAGTCATTCGTCGGGCGGACCTATCCGCCGACCGAGCCCTACCAGGTGGGGCGCGAGAAGATCCGGGAGTTCGCCACCGCGATCGGCGCGGAGGACGCCCTGTACCACGACGTGGAGGCCGCGCAGAAGGTCGGCTACCGCGACGTGGTGGCGCCGCCCACCTTCCCGATCATCCTGAGCTTCGCCGCGATGGAGCAGATCGTCACGGACCCCGAGCTGGGCATGGACTACAGCCGGGTGGTCCACGGCGACCAGCGTTTCGCCTACCGCCGCCCGATCGTCGCCGGGGACGAGCTCGTCGTGGTCAGCAGCATCGACGACGTCACCCAGCGGGGCGGGCACGACTTCCTCACCACCCGCGCGGAGCTGGCCACCCCGGCCGGCGAGCCGGTGGTCACGGTCTGGTGCAAGCTCGTCGTCCGAGGGCATGGTGAGTGAGTTGGCGTTCGAGAAGGGCCAGCAGCTGCCGCTGCAGACGTTCCGGGTGACCCGGGCGGACCTGATCCGCTACGCGGGGGCCTCGGGTGACTTCAATCCCATCCACTGGAGCGAGCGCACCGCCGTCGGCGTGGGACTGCCCGGGGTGATCGCGCACGGCATGTACACGATGGCGCTGGCAGGCCGGGCGGCCACGGGCTGGGCCGGGTCGGCCGACGCGGTGCTGGACATCCAGGCCCGGTTCACCCGGCCGGTGCCGGTGCCGGACACCGACGAGGGCACCGAGGTGGAGTTCACCGCGGTGGTCAAGAGCGTGTCGGAGGACGGTCTGGTCACCTTCGACCTCACCGCCATCTGCGCGGGCGAGAAGGTGTTGGCGCAGGCCAGGGCCATGATCAGGCAAATCTGATAGCCGGTTCCGGCGACGGCCGGCCGGTGGCGAGAGAAAATAGGGAGAGCCAGTTGGCCCACCCGCCCATCTACCCGTACACTGGTCGGCCGTGGGGTTAATGACCTCCGCCGGTGGCTCTCGGCCATCGGTGGGGCGAGTTTCCCGCACAGGGGTGTGGCGCAATTGGCAGCGCAGCGGTCTCCAAAACCGCAGGTTGCAGGTTCGAGTCCTGTCGCCCCTGCGGCTTTGGCCTGCCGGCCCGCGGTGGGCGATCCTGGTGGAACGGCTCACCGGTTGTCCTCCGCGACGACCGCCGGCCGCGGACCATGGTCGTATGGCCCGCATCGGCCCCACAGGGGGCGGGCCAGAACAGGTGCACCTCGCGGACACTGCGGGGGCACACGGGACCGTGTCCCTTCACGGTTCCGACACCACCCCGCGAGATGGAAGTAGGGCGAAGTGGCCGAGAGCAACCGACGTGGCGAGGACGCCGCGGCCGAGCACGTTGACGACGTGTTCGACGACGCTGTCGACGATGACGCCCAGGACGACGAGACCGTCGCCGGCGGCCGGGGCACCGCGACCAAGTCGCGCAAGGTGACCGACGGCAAGGACTCGCGGGCGGTCAAGAGTGCCGAGAAGTCCGAGAAGGTCGGTTTCTTCGGCAGGATCGGACGTTTTGTCCGTGAGGTCGTCGCCGAGCTGCGTAAGGTCATCTGGCCGACCCGTAATGAGCTGCTGACCTACACCGCCGTGGTGCTGGTGTTCGTCTCGGCCGTCATGGCGATCGTGGTGGGGCTCGACTACCTCTACGCCAAGGGTGTGCTGTTCGTCTTCGGTGAGCCGAAGTAAAAACCTAGGGAAGTGAGCGAGCTACGTGCCTGAGTACGACGAGACGGCCCACACGGACGACACCGAGCTGACCTCCGCGGTCGCGGTGTCCGAGGAGCCCACCCTCGTGACGGAGCCCGCTGACGACGAGTTCGACCCGGCGGCGGAGCTGCGGCAGAAGCTGCGCTTCGCGCCCGGCGACTGGTACGTGGTGCACTCGTACGCCGGTTACGAGAACAAGGTCAAGACCAACCTAGAGACCCGGATCACGAGCCTCGACATGGAGGAGTACATCTTCCAGGTCGAGGTGCCGACCCGCGAAGAGGTCGAGGTCAAGAACGGCAAGCGCACCCAGGTGCAGAGCAAGGTCTTCCCCGGCTACCTGCTGGTCCGCATGGACCTGACGCCGGAGTCCTACTCCTGCGTGCGCAACACGCCGGGCGTGACCGGGTTCGTGGGTGCCACCGACCGTGCCGACCGCCCGGCGCCGCTGAGCCTCGACGAGGTGCTCAAGTGGCTGCTGCCCGCGGTCGAGCAGCCGGGCGGGCCGGCGAAGAAGGCCAAGGCCGAGGTCAGGGTGCTTGACTTCGAGGTCGGCGACTCGGTCACGGTGACCGACGGCGCCTTCGCCTCGCTGCCGGCCACGATCTCCGAGATCAACGCCGACCAGCAGAAGCTCAAGGTGCTGGTGTCGATCTTCGGCCGGGAGACCCCGGTCGAGCTGAACTTCAACCAGGTCGCCAAGATCTGAGCTGTCATGCGGACGTGATGTCGCGGCGGGTGCCTCCGGGCGCCCGCCGCGAGTCGTCTCGGCCACGTCCGGCCCGGTAGGGGCCACCTCGCCGAATCGGCGCCCGCGAGTATGCGCTAACCTAGAACGTCCGGCCTGTGCCGCGCGCTGACCGTGCGCGCTCAATGCACCGGCCGGTCCGGTGTAAACCACCCGCGATCCGCCGATCCGGCGGGTCGACAAGTCCCAGGAAGTAGACATGCCTCCGAAGAAGAAACTCGTCAAGACGTTCACGCTGCAGCTCAAGGCCGGCCAGGCCACTCCGGCTCCGCCGGTCGGCCCGGCGCTGGGTCAGCACGGTGTGAACATCATGGAGTTCTGCAAGGCGTACAACGCCCAGACCGAGTCGTCGCGCGGCGACATCATCCCGGCCCAGATCAGCGTGTACGAGGACCGTTCGTTCACGTTCGTGCTGAAGACCCCGCCGGCGGCGCGCCTGCTCATCAAGGCGGCCGGTGTGGCCAAGGGCTCCGGCACGCCGCACACCACCAAGGTCGGTTCGGTGACCCGCGCCCAGGTGCGCGAGATCGCCGAGAAGAAGATGGCCGACCTGAACGCCAACGACCTGGACATGGCCGAGCGCATCATCGCCGGCACCGCCCGGTCGATGGGCATCACCGTCAAGGACTGAACGCCGCTCGCGGCGCCCGCCGCAGACGGTGACCCCGAACGTCGTGGGAGGGCCCGGGACAGGGCTCGACACAACCACAGGAGATCTTGAGAAATGAAGCACGGCAAGAGCTACAACAAGGCCGCTGAGCAGGTCGACCGGAACAAGCTGTACACCCCGGTCGAGGCCATCAAGCTGGCCAAGGACACCACCAAGGTCAAGTTCGACGCCACGGTCGAGGTCGCGATGCGCCTCGGCGTCGACCCCCGCAAGGCGGACCAGATGGTCCGCGGCGTGGTCAACCTGCCGCACGGCACCGGTAAGACCGCCCGCGTCATCGTCTTCGCCTCCGGCGAGAAGGCCGCCGAGGCGACCGCCGCCGGCGCCGACGCCGTCGGGACCGACGAGCTGGTGGCCCGCATTCAGGAGGGCTGGCTGGACTTCGACGCCGCGATCGCGACGCCGGACCAGATGGCCAAGATCGGCCGGATCGCGCGGATCCTGGGCCCGCGCGGCCTCATGCCGAACCCGAAGACCGGCACGGTGACCATGGACATCGCCAAGGCGGTGTCGGACATCAAGGGCGGCAAGATCACCTTCCGGGTGGACAAGCACTCGAACCTGCACCTGATCATCGGCAAGGCCTCGTTCACCGCCGAGCAGCTGGTGGACAACTACGCCGCGGTGCTGGAGGAGGTCCTGCGGTCGAAGCCGTCGGCGTCCAAGGGCAAGTACCTCAAGAAGGTGTTCGTCACCACCACCATGGGCCCCGGCATCCCGGTCGACCCGAACGTGACGCGCAACCTGCAGGGCGAAGAGGCCTGATCCGCCTCTCCACCCACGCGAAAGGCGCCACCCGCACCCGCGGGCGGCGCCTTTCCGCTTTCCCGGCCCCGCCGCCACGATCCATCCAGCCGTGCCCCGCCCCGGCGGCGTCGCCCGGCCCGGCCCACCACCTCCCCCGCGCCGCTACCGCGCTGCCTACGCCGCATGATCGCGATCTCGTGTCGGAACCTGCGGTCTGGCCCCACATTTCGACACGAGATCGCGATCAACCTCTGTCGAGCGTGGGGTGGTGCCGGGCGGTTGCCGGCGAAGATCGGTGGTTCGTGTCGGAACCTGCGGTCCAGCCGCACTTTTCGACACGAACCAGCGATCTCGCGGGAGGGCACGCCCCCCGAGAAGGCAGCCGCTCGTCCGGCGGAGCACCCCGGCCCGGATCAGCTCGGCGATGTACAAGCTGCGTCACACCACCCCGATTTGGCGGGGGCGAAGCAGGTCACGTATCGTTACCGCCAACAGTTCCACCCAAAGACCGCTGGTCATCTGATCCGGAGCACTCCGGAGCACGATCGAAGGCCCCGTCGCTCGGCAACGAGCGGGACACGGGCGGCCCGCGCAGGGAAGAACGGTGAGCCTTTCGAGCGGCCCCGCGCCGCCGTGTGAAGCCCCGTGCGCCCCTGCGCCGGGGCGTTTTCGTTTCCCTCCCGCTGCAGGTGCCGGGTCCGGCGAGACCAGCCTGGAGTACGAGAGAGGAGGGGACATGGCGGACAAGATCCGTGCCGACAAGGCCGGCACTGTCGCGGAGCTCAAGGAGCGCTTCCAGAACTCGGGCGCCGTGGTGCTCACCGAGTACCGCGGTCTCACCGTGAAGCAGCTCACTGACCTGCGTCGTTCCATGGGCGGTGCCGAGTACACCGTTGCCAAGAACACGCTTGCCAAGCGCGCCGCGACCGACGCCGGTCTGACCGGTCTCGACGCTCTGTTCACCGGTCCTACCGCGCTCGCCTTCGTCTCCGGCGATGTCGTCGAGGCCGCGAAGGGCCTGAAGGAGTTCGCGAAGGCGAACCCGCTGCTCGTCATCAAGGGCGGTGTCTTCGAGGGCAAGGCGATCACGGCGGCTGACGTCGCCAAGCTTGCCGACCTCGAGTCCCGCGAGGTGCTGCTGGCCAAGCTGGCCGGCGCGATGAAGGCGAGCATGAGCAACGCCGCGGCGCTCTTCCAGGCTCCGCTGGCCAAGGCCGTCCGCACGGCCGCCGCTCTGCAGGACAAGCGCGAGAAGGAGGGCGCCGACGCCTGACGGGCGTCGACGTCATCCGCAGCCCCATCTGCTCGCGGTTACCTGCCGCGGCGTGTAGACCCAGTACGAAAGGACGCCTGACATGGCGAAGCTGAGCACCACCGAGCTCCTTGACGCTTTCAAGGAGATGACCCTGATCGAGCTCTCCGAGTTCGTCAAGGAGTTCGAGAGCACGTTCGACGTGAAGGCCGCCGCGCCGGTCGCCGTCGCGGGCCCGGCCGGCCCGGCTGCCACCGCCGAGGCCCCGGAGGAGAAGGACGAGTTCGACGTCGTCCTCGAGTCCGACGGTGGCAAGAAGATCCAGGTCATCAAGGTCGTGCGTGAGCTGACCGGCCTGGGCCTGAAGGAGGCCAAGGACGTGGTCGAGGCCGCGCCGAAGGCGATCCTGGAGAAGGCCAACAAGGAGACCGCCGAGAAGGCCAAGGCCAAGCTCGAGGCCGAGGGCGCCAAGGTCACCCTCAAGTGATCTCCGGTCACCGCCCGGCCGCCGCGCCGGTGCGGTGACCACGGTCGAAGGGTGGGCTTCCCGACAGGGAGCCCACCCTTCGCGTATGCAGGACAAACTCGCGTTGAGACCAACTTGACGCAGTACCGGACACTGGAACCCGTCGCCGGGTCTTGACGGAAAGGGCGACTCCAGGCAGTCTTTCTTCAGTACGACCTTCCGAGTTAGTAGCGGACAGGATGCGGAGCGTGGCGGACACCGATCTGAAGGTGTCCTGGAGCACGTTCTGCGAAAGCCTGCCGTGGGTGCTCGACAGCGGTCTGTGCTTCGGCTACACTGCTAGTTTGCGCTGCCCTTCGACTTTTCCCCTGCCCGGATTGCCGGATTGTCTGTGACGATCGGATCTGGACCAGGGGCCTGTCGGGTTGCTCGCGTAACGGCCGTTGCACCACCGGTCCTCGGAAGGACGTATCTTGGCAGCCTCCCGCCCTGCGAAGACCAGTCGATCGTCGAGCGCGTTCGCTCCTCGCCGGATCTCCTTTGGCAGGATTACCGAACACCTCGAAGTGCCCAACCTGCTCGCTATCCAAACCGAGTCTTTTGACTGGCTTGTCGGCAATGAGTCCTGGCAGTCCCGTTCGTCGGCGCTCGCTGACGCCCGTTCGGGCCTCGCGGAGATCCTCGAGGAGATCAGCCCGATCGAGGACTTCTCCGGCACCATGTCGCTCAGCTTCTCCGACCCTCGCTTCGACGAGGTGAAGGCCTCCATCGAGGAGTGCAAGGAGAAGGACCTCACCTACTGCGCGCCGCTGTTCGTGACCGCGGAGTTCACCAACAACTCGACTGGCGAGATCAAGAGCCAGACCGTGTTCATGGGTGACTTCCCGATGATGACGCCGAAGGGCACCTTCATCATCAACGGCACCGAGCGCATCGTGGTCAGCCAGCTTGTCCGTTCCCCGGGCGTGTACTTCGCCAAGGAGCCGGACAAGACCTCCGACCGCGACCTCTCCAGCGTCAAGGTCATCCCGAGCCGGGGTGCCTGGCTGGAGTTCGACATCGACAAGCGCGACACCGTCGGCGTCCGTATCGACCGCAAGCGCCGGCAGGCCGTCACCGTCCTGCTGAAGGCGATCGGCTGGACGAACGACCAGATCCGCGAGCGCTTCGCGTGGTCCGAGCTGCTGATGACGACGCTCGAGAAGGACCACATCGCCGGTCAGGACGAGGCGCTGCTCGACATCTACCGCAAGCTGCGCCCTGGCGAGCCGCCGACCCGCGAGAACGCCCAGACCCTGCTCGACAACCTCTTCTTCAACCCGAAGCGGTACGACGTCGCCAAGGTCGGGCGCTACAAGTTCAACAAGAAGCTGGAGCTGGACGTCCCGATCACCACCGGGACGCTCACCGAGGACGACATCGTCGCCACCGTGGAATACCTGGCTCGCCTGCACGCGGGCGAGGAGGGCTACGAGGCCGACGACATCGACCACTTCGGCAACCGCCGCCTGCGCACCGTCGGCGAGCTGATCCAGAACCAGGTTCGGGTCGGCCTCTCCCGCATGGAGCGCGTCGTGCGCGAGCGCATGACGACGCAGGACGTCGAGGCGATCACGCCGCAGACCCTGATCAACATCCGCCCGGTGGTGGCGGCGATCAAGGAGTTCTTCGGCACGTCGCAGCTGTCGCAGTTCATGGACCAGACCAACCCGCTCGCGGGTCTGACCCACCGGCGCCGCCTGTCGGCGCTCGGCCCGGGTGGTCTGTCGCGTGACCGCGCCGGCTTCGAGGTCCGTGACGTGCACCCGTCGCACTACGGCCGCATGTGCCCGATCGAGACGCCGGAAGGCCCGAACATCGGCCTGATCGGCGCGCTCTCGACGTTCGCGCGGGTCAACCCGTTCGGCTTCGTCGAGACGCCGTACCGCAAGGTCGTCGACGGCAAGGTCACCGACCAGATCGACTACCTGACCGCGGACGAGGAGGACCGGTTCGTCAAGGCGCAGGCCAACGCCGTGCTCATGGGCGACGGCTCCTTCGCCGAGGACCGCGTGCTGGTTCGCCGTAAGGGCGGTGAGGTCGACTACGTGCCGCCGGCGCAGGTCGACTACATGGACGTGTCGCCGCGGCAGATGGTCTCCGTGGCCACCGCGATGATCCCGTTCCTCGAGCACGACGACGCCAACCGCGCGCTCATGGGCGCGAACATGCAGCGTCAGGCGGTGCCGCTGGTCAAGGCCGAGGCCCCGCTGGTCGGCACGGGTATGGAGTACCGTGCCGCGACCGACGCCGGCGACGTGGTCGTGGCCGAGGTCGGCGGCGTGGTCGAGGACCTGTGCGCCGACTACATCACCGTGCACCAGGACGACGGCTTCCGCCGGACCTACCTGCTGCACAAGTTCCGCCGGTCGAACTCGGGTTCCTGCGTGAACCAGAAGCCGGTGGTGCTGGAGGGCGCCCGCGTCGAGGCCGGTCAGGTCATCGCCGACGGTCCCTGCACCGACAACGGTGAGATGGCGCTCGGCCGCAACCTGCTGGTCGCCTTCATGCCGTGGGAGGGCCACAACTACGAGGACGCGATCATCCTGTCCCAGCGTCTGGTGCAGGAGGACGTGCTCACCTCGATCCACATCGAGGAGCACGAGGTCGACGCCCGCGACACCAAGCTGGGCCCGGAGGAGATCACCCGCGACATCCCGAACGTCAGCGAGGAGATGCTGGCGGACCTGGACGAGCGGGGCATCATCCGGATCGGCGCCGAGGTCGTGCCGGGCGACATCCTGGTCGGCAAGGTCACGCCCAAGGGCGAGACCGAGCTGACCCCGGAGGAGCGGCTGCTCCGCGCGATCTTCGGGGAGAAGGCGCGCGAGGTCCGCGACACCTCGCTGAAGGTGCCGCACGGCGAGACCGGCACGGTCATCGGCGTGCGCACGTTCTCCCGCGAGGACGGCGACGAGCTGCCCCCGGGCGTCAACGAGCTGGTCCGGGTGTACGTGGCCCAGAAGCGCAAGATCCAGGACGGTGACAAGCTCGCCGGCCGCCACGGCAACAAGGGTGTCATCTCCAAGATCCTTCCGGTCGAGGACATGCCGTTCCTGGAGGACGGCACCCCGGTCGACATCGTGCTCAACCCGCTGGGCGTGCCCGGCCGAATGAACATCGGCCAGGTTCTCGAGGTCCACCTGGGCTGGGTCGCGAAGACCGGCTGGAAGGTGGCGGGCGAGGACGCCGAGTGGAAGAAGGCGCTGCGCTCGATCGGCGCGCACGAGGCCGAGGCCAACACGAACGTGGCCACCCCGGTCTTCGACGGCGCGCACGACGACGAGATCGCCGGCCTGCTCGGCAGCACCCTGCCCAACCGGGACGGCCTGCAGCTGATCGGCGAGTCGGGCAAGGCCAAGCTGTTCGACGGCCGGTCCGGCGAGCCGCTGCCGGACCCGATCTCGGTCGGCTACATGTACATCCTGAAGCTGAACCACCTGGTGGATGACAAGATCCACGCCCGGTCGACCGGCCCGTACTCGATGATCACGCAGCAGCCGCTGGGTGGTAAGGCGCAGTTCGGCGGTCAGCGCTTCGGTGAGATGGAGTGCTGGGCGATGCAGGCCTACGGCGCGGCCTACGCGCTGCAGGAGCTGCTGACGATCAAGTCCGACGACGTGCTGGGCCGCGTGAAGGTGTACGAGGCCATCGTCAAGGGCGAGAACATCCCCGAGCCGGGCATCCCGGAGTCGTTCAAGGTGCTGCTCAAGGAGCTCCAGTCGCTGTGCCTGAACGTCGAGGTGCTGTCCAGCGACGGCGTGGCCCTGGAGATGCGCGAGACCGACGACGAGGTGTTCCGGGCGGCGGAGGAGCTCGGTATCGATCTGTCCCGGCGGGAGCCGAGCAGCGTCGAGGAAGTCTGATGTAAAAGGCGTCCTCCGCGCGCTCCGGCGTGTGGAGGACGCCTCCGCCATCAACTGACACTGATGAAGACACGAGCAAAGAGGGACATACAACGTGCTCGACGTTAACTTCTTCGATGAGCTTCGGATCGGCCTGGCGGGCGCTGAAGACATCCGGCGCTGGTCGCACGGCGAGGTCAAGAAGCCCGAGACCATCAACTACCGCACCCTGAAGCCCGAGAAGGACGGACTCTTCTGCGAGAAGATCTTCGGTCCGCAGCGGGACTGGGAGTGCTACTGCGGCAAGTACAAGCGGGTCCGCTTCAAGGGCATCGTCTGTGAGCGCTGCGGCGTCGAGGTGACCCGGTCCAAGGTGCGCCGTGAGCGCATGGGCCACATCGAGCTCGCCGCCGCGGTCACCCACATCTGGTACTTCAAGGGCGTGCCGAGCCGGCTGGGCTACCTGCTGGACCTCGCGCCCAAGGACCTTGAGAAGATCATTTACTTCGCCTCGTACGTGATCACGAGCGTGGACGCCGAGGCGCGTCACCGCGACATGACCACCATCGAGAACGAGATCTTCGCCGAGAAGCGGCAGGCCGAGAACGCCCGCGACGCCGAGATCGAGAAGCGAGCGGTCAAGCTCGAGTCCGACCTGGCCGAGCTGGAGGCCGAGGGCGCCAAGGCGGACGTGCGCCGCAAGGTCAAGGAGGCCGGCGAGCGCGAGATGCGCCAGATCCGCGACAAGGCGCAGCGCGAGATCGACCGCCTGGACGAGGTGCTGGACACGTTCCGCAAGCTCGACTCCAAGCAGCTGGTCACCGACGAGCTGCTCTACCGCGAGCTGCGCGACCGCTTCGGTGAGTACTTCACCGGCGGCATGGGCGCCGAGGCCATCAAGGCCCTGGTCCAGAACATGGACCTGGAGGCCGAGGCCGACTCGCTGCGCGAGACCATCCGCTCGGGCAAGGGGCAGCGCAAGCTGCGCGCGCTCAAGCGGCTCAAGGTCGTGGCCGCGTTCCTGGCCACCGGCAACTCGCCGCTGGGCATGGTGCTCGACTGCGTCCCGGTCATCCCGCCGGACCTGCGCCCGATGGTGCAGCTCGACGGCGGCCGCTTCGCGACGTCCGACCTGAACGACCTGTACCGCCGGGTCATCAACCGCAACAACCGCCTCAAGCGTCTGATCGACCTCGGCGCGCCCGAGATCATCGTGAACAACGAGAAGCGGATGCTGCAGGAGGCCGTCGACGCGCTGTTCGACAACGGCCGCCGTGGCCGGCCGGTGACCGGTCCGGGCAACCGCCCGCTCAAGTCGCTGTCCGACATGCTCAAGGGCAAGCAGGGCCGGTTCCGCCAGAACCTGCTCGGCAAGCGCGTGGACTACTCGGGCCGGTCCGTGATCGTCGTCGGCCCGCGGCTGAAGCTGCACCAGTGCGGTCTGCCCAAGCAGATGGCGCTGGAGCTGTTCAAGCCGTTCGTGATGAAGCGGCTGGTCGACCTGAACCACGCCCAGAACATCAAGTCCGCCAAGCGCATGGTCGAGCGGCAGCGCCCGGTCGTGTGGGACGTGCTGGAAGAGGTCATCACCGAGCACCCGGTGCTGCTCAACCGCGCGCCCACCCTGCACCGCCTGGGCATCCAGGCGTTCGAGCCGCAGCTGGTCGAGGGCAAGGCGATCCAGATCCACCCGCTGGTCTGCACCGCCTTCAACGCCGACTTCGACGGCGACCAGATGGCGGTGCACGTGCCGCTGTCCGCCGAGGCCCAGGCCGAGGCGCGCATCCTCATGCTGTCCAGCAACAACATCCTCAAGCCGGCCGACGGCAAGCCGGTGACCATGCCCACCCAGGACATGATCATCGGGCTGTACCACCTGACCCACAAGCGCACCGGCATGGTGGGCGAGGGCCGGGTGTTCAGCTCCGAGGCCGAGGCGATGATGGCCTTCGACAACGGCGAGCTGCACCTGCAGGCGCCGGTGCGGATCCGCCTCAAGGGCGTCACCTCGGTCGACAACGGGCCGGGCGCCGAGGCGTGGACCGCGCCGGAGGAGTGGGAGCCGAACGAGCCGCTGATCCTGGACACCACGCTGGGCCGGGTCCTGTTCAACGAGACCCTCCCGGTGGGCTACCGGTTCGTCAACCACGAGGTCCGCAAGGGCCAGCTCTCGGGCATCGTGAACGACCTCGCCGAGCGCTACCCCAAGGTCGCCCTGGCGGCGACGCTGGACGCGCTCAAGGAGGCCGGCTTCCACTGGGCCACCTGGTCTGGCGTCACCATCGGCATGGAGGACGTCATCTCGCCGCCGCGCAAGGGCCAGATCCTTGAGCGGTACGAGAAGGAGGCCGAGCGCTTCGACAAGCAGTACCAGCGTGGTCTGATGACCGCCGAGGAGCGCCGCGGCGAGCTGATCGAGCTGTGGACCAAGGCGACCAACGAGGTGGCCAAGGAGCTGGAGACCGCGCTGCCGCTGGAGAACCCGCTGTGGCGCATGATCCACTCCGGCGCGCGAGGCAACATGCTGCAGCTGCGTCAGATCGCGGCGATCCGTGGTCTGGTGGCCAACCCGAAGGGTGAGATCATCCCGCGGCCGATCAAGTCCTCGTACCGCGAGGGCCTGAGCGTGCTGGAGTACTTCATCTCCACGCACGGCGCCCGCAAGGGTCTGGCCGACACCGCGCTGCGTACCGCCGACTCGGGTTACCTGACCCGTCGTCTGGTGGACGTCTCGCAGGACGTGATCATCCGCGAGGACGACTGCGGCACCGACCGCGCGATCCCGATGCAGATCGGCACGCGCCACGACGGTGTGCTGTCGGTGCACGAGCACGCCGAGACCGGCGCGCACGCCCGCACCCTGGCCGAGGACATGTCGGACCCGTCCGGCAACCTCGTCGCGGCCCGCGGCACCGACCTCAACTCGATCGTCGTCGACAAGCTGGTCAAGGCCGGTATCGAGAACGTCCGGGTGCGCTCCGTGCTCACCTGCGAGAGCAAGCTGGGCGTCTGCGCGGCCTGCTACGGCCGTTCGCTGCCGACCGGCAAGCTGGTGGACGTCGGCGAGGCCGTCGGCATCATCGCGGCGCAGTCCATCGGTGAGCCCGGTACGCAGCTGACGATGCGTACCTTCCACACCGGTGGTGCGGCCTCGGGTGAGGACATCACCCAGGGTCTGCCGCGTGTCCAGGAGATCTTCGAGGCGCGGGTGCCCAAGGGCAAGGCGCCGATCGCGGACACTCCCGGCCGCATCCGCATCGAGGCCGGCGACCGGTCGAAGAAGATCATCATCGTGCCGGACGACGGCAGCGAGGAGATCGTCCACGACAAGATCTCGAACCGCGTCAAGCTGCGCGTGCACGACGGCGCCCACGTCGAGGTCGGCGAGAAGCTGACCGAGGGCACCATCGACCCGCACGAGCTGCTGCGCATCATGGGCCCGCGCGCGGTCCAGGTCCACCTGACCAACGAGGTCCAGGAGGTCTACCGCTCGCAGGGCGTGATGATCCACGACAAGCACATCGAGATCATCATCCGCCAGATGCTCAAGCGCGTGACGATCATCGACTCGGGTGCCACGGAGTTCCTGCCGGGCGTCCTGGTCGACCGGGCACAGTTCGAGGGCGAGAACCGGCGCCTGGTCTCCGAGGGCGGCGAGCCCGCGGCCGGCCGGCCGGTGCTGATGGGTATCACCAAGGCGTCGCTGGCGACCGAGTCGTGGCTCTCGGCGGCCTCCTTCCAGGAGACCACCCGGGTGCTCACCGACGCGGCCATCAACGCGCGCAGTGACTCGCTCATCGGTCTCAAGGAGAACGTCATCATCGGCAAGCTCATCCCGGCGGGTACCGGCATCAGCAAGTACCGCAACGTCCGGGTGGAGCCGACCGAGGAGGCGAAGGCCAAGGTCTACTCCATGACCTCGTACGGCGAGACCGACTACGGCTTCGGCCCGGCGTCCGGTGTCGCGGTGCCGCTGGACGACTTCGACTTCGGGTCGTACCGGTAACCGTTCGTAGAACGTGGCGTCCCCCATGTCGTTTACACGGCATGGGGGACGCCGTTTTTCTGTCCGCGGGCGGCCCGGCCGGTCTCGCCGCCCGCGATCCCGCCGATCCCGACCCGGTCGCCGACACGAAGGCCACCGCCGCGTTCGGGCTCGGCCTGCTGGCCGCGGTCACCGGCCTGGCCGTCGGCGGCATCGTGCCCGCCACGGTGGCGCTCGCGCTGGCCCGGCAGGCCCGGGCGGAGCTGCGCACCGGTGAGGGCTGGCGCACCGGTGCCGGGCGGGTGCGCTGGGCCGAGCGGCTGGCCTGGCTGGGTATCGCGCTGGCCGGGGCCAGCCTGCTCGCCCTGGTCGTGTTCCTGTTCCTGCGCGGCGTGCGCTTCGGGCCCCAGGACTTCCCGCCGACCGTGGACTGAGCGGGCGGCGCGGGCGGCGCATGGTGCGGACGTGGCAGGATCGGCGGCGTGACTGAGCAGCCTCCCGCGCCGCAGTGGCCGACCGTCCCGCCGACGGCCGAGCAGGCTCCGGCCCCGCAGTGGCCGACGGTGCCGCCGACGGCGGAACAGGCCCCGGCTTCGCAGTGGCCCACGATGGCGCAGGTTCCTGCCGCGCCATGGCCGACGGTGCCGCCCACGGGTGAACAGGCTCCGGCCCAGCAGTGGCCGTCGGTGCCGGCGGGCCAGACGGTGCCGCCCGGCCCAGAACACTCCGGGGGGCAGGTGCCGGTCTCCGGAGGTCACGGACCGGTGGGTCAGCGGCCGGCCGTGCAGGGTCCGGCTGTGCCGTCGTGGCCGACGGTGGCGCAGGCGGGGCCGCGGCCGGTGAGCTACCCGGCGCCGGTGCGGGTCGAGGTCGTGCCGGGGACACCCTACGGGCTGGCGGTGCTGGGTGCGCCGAAGACCGCGTCCGGCGTGGCGGCCAGTTCGCTGGCCACCGGGGTCGGGTCGGTGCTGGTGTCGCTGGCCGTCTGGTGTTTCGGGCTGACGGGGGCCGAGCCGGGCTGGGGCGGGCTGGTCGCGGGGGCGTTCGCGGTGCTGGCGATCCTGCTCGGGGCCGCGGGCATCGTGCTGGGCTGGCTGGGGATGCGTCAGATCCGGCTCGCCGCGGGGACCATGACCGGCCGGGGCGTCGCGATCTCGGGCCTGGTGTGCGGTGCCGTGGGCTTCTTGCTGGCCGCGTTCGGCCTCATCGTCGCGATCGCCCTCAGCGCGGGCGCCTGACGGCTGGCACCGGCCGAAGATCGCCGTCTCGTGTCGGAACCTGTGGTCAGACCGCACTTTCTGACACGAGATCGCGATCTTCGCCTCGGAGGCAGACCCGGCGAGGCGACGTCTCGCGGTGGGCCGGGGGAGAGCTGGCTCACGGTCTGGCATCCGGTTCAAGGTGTGGGAATCGACGAGGTAGACTGGCGTTCGGAGTTCGCGTCGACGGCGGGCTGGCAACTCGGAATGAACGGCATGCGGCACAATCGCGCATCGATGCGCGGGTGACAGGTACCCCGTTTTGACCAGTGGGCCATCGGTTCGGTACTCTTTCCCCTCGTGCCCGGGCTTGCCCGGGCCCCTCGTGCGTGCGCCGACGCGGAGAGCCTGACCCACAGGGCCGGGCACCGTAGCACCACGACAACGACAGACTCCGACAGCTCGAGAAATCGAGCCGCCGGGCCCGTGTGCCGGACGACACGCCCGACCGCGGGGGTCGGGACACGTCTCGGATCGCTCCGGGACGGCGCCGATCGCAGCAGTTCGGGCCGCATACGCGGCCAACGGCCACATAAGTTTCCACGGCGAAGAGCCGCGGAGAGAAGCAAAAGGGAGCGGAGAAACCCGGTGCCCACTATCCAGCAGCTGGTCCGTAAGGGCCGCCAGGCGAAGACGAGCAAGACCAAGACGCCGGCGCTGAAGGGGAGCCCCCAGCGGCGGGGTGTGTGCACGCGTGTGTACACCACGACGCCCAAGAAGCCGAACTCGGCACTGCGGAAGGTAGCTCGCGTCAAGCTGAGCAGCCAGATCGAGGTCACCGCGTACATCCCGGGTGTCGGTCACAACCTGCAGGAGCACTCGATCGTGCTCGTCCGCGGCGGTCGTGTTAAGGACCTGCCCGGCGTGCGCTACAAGATCATTCGTGGTTCGCTGGACACCCAGGGTGTCCGCAACCGCAAGCAGGCACGTAGCCGCTACGGCGCGAAGCTGGTCAAGGAAGGGAAGAAGTAATGCCGCGTAAGGGCCCCGCGCCTCGTCGGCCGCTGAACGCCGACCCGGTTTACAGCTCGCCGCTGGTCACGCAGCTGGTCAATAAGATCCTGCTCAACGGCAAGCGCCAGCTGGCCGAGCGGGTCGTGTACGGCGCCCTGGAGGGCTGCCGCGAGAAGACCGGCACCGACCCGGTGGTGACGCTCAAGCGCGCCATGGACAACGTGAAGCCGACCCTCGAGGTCCGCAGCCGCCGTGTCGGTGGCGCGACCTACCAGGTGCCGGTCGAGGTCCGTCCGGCCCGCGCGACCACGCTGGGTCTGCGCTGGCTGGTGACCTACTCCCGCGCCCGTCGCGAGAAGACCATGGTCGAGCGCCTCATGAACGAGCTGCTCGACGCCAGCAACGGCCTCGGCGCCGCCGTCAAGCGGCGTGAGGACACGCACAAGATGGCCGAGTCGAACAAGGCCTTCGCGCACTACCGCTGGTGAACGTCGTGGAGCCGGTCCGATTCGTCGGTGCCGGCTCCACACCCTTGACTTTCCGGGACTGAGTCCCACACCGAAAGGATCGTGAAGTGGCCGCCGTAGACGCCGCCCTCGCCAAGACCCGCAACATCGGCATCATGGCGCACATCGACGCCGGTAAGACCACCACCACCGAGCGGATCCTGTTCTACACCGGTATCACGCACAAGATCGGTGAGGTCCACGAGGGCGCTGCCGTCATGGACTGGATGGAGCAGGAGCAGGAGCGGGGTATCACCATCACCTCCGCTGCGACCAAGTGTGAGTGGAAGGGCCACACGATCCAGATCATCGACACGCCCGGCCACGTCGACTTCACCGTCGAGGTGGAGCGGTCGCTGCGCGTGCTCGACGGTGCGGTGGCGGTCTACGACGGTGTCGCCGGTGTGGAGCCGCAGACCGAGAACGTGTGGCGCCAGGCCGACAAGTACAACGTGCCGCGTATGTGCTTCGTCAACAAGCTGGACCGCACCGGTGCGGACTTCTTCCGCTGCGTCGACATGATGATCACCCGTCTCAACGCCACCCCGCTGGTGCTGCAGATTCCGATCGGTCTCGAGGGCGACCACATCGGTGTCGTGGACCTGCTGGGCATGCGCGCGCTGACCTGGCGCGGCGAGACCCAGAAGGGTGAGGACTACGCGGTCGAGGAGATCCCGGCGAACCTGGCCGAGCAGGCCGACGAGTGGCGCACCAAGCTGCTCGAGACCCTGTCCGAGGCCGACGACGAGATCATGGAGAGCTACCTCGAGGGTGGCGAGTTCACCGTCGAGCAGCTCAAGGCCGCGATCCGTCGCGCCACCATCGCCGGCAAGCTGAACCCGGTCGTCTGCGGCTCGGCGTTCAAGAACAAGGGCGTGCAGCCGATGCTGGACGCGGTCGTCGACTTCCTGCCGTCGCCGCTGGACATCCCGGCCATCGACGGCACGCTGATGGACGGGGAGACCCCGGTCGCCCGCCACGCCGACTCGACCGAGCCGTTCTCCGGCCTGGCGTTCAAGATCCAGACTGACAAGCACCTGGGCAAGCTGACCTACGTGCGGGTCTACTCCGGCACGCTGGACGCGGGCTCGCCGGTGATCAACTCGACCAAGGACCGCAAGGAGCGGGTCGGGAAGATCTACCAGATGCATGCCAACAAGCGTGAGGAGCGCTCGCAGGCGTTCGCCGGCGACATCATCGCGGTGCAGGGCCTGAAGCAGACCACCACCGGTGACACGCTGAGCGACCCGGCCAACCCGGTGATCCTGGAGTCGATGACCTTCCCGGACCCGGTCATCTCGGTGGCCATCGAGCCGAAGACGAAGGCCGACCAGGAGAAGCTCGGCACCGCGATCCAGAAGCTCGCCGAGGAGGACCCGACCTTCCGCGTGAAGCTCGACGAGGAGACCGGCCAGACCGTCATCTCCGGCATGGGCGAGCTCCACCTGGAGATCCTGGTCGACCGCATGAAGCGCGAGTTCAACGTCGAGGCGAACGTCGGCAAGCCGCAGGTGGCGTACCGCGAGACGATCCGCCGCGTGGTGGACAAGCTCGAGTACACCCACAAGAAGCAGACCGGTGGCTCGGGTCAGTACGCGAGCGTCATCATCGGCCTCGAGCCGCTGCCGCTGGACGCCCCGGCGCAGTACGAGTTCGTCAACGCCGTCACGGGTGGCCGCATCCCGAAGGAGTTCATCCCCTCGGTCGACGCCGGCGCCCAGGACGCGATGCAGTACGGCGTGCTGGCCGGGTACCCGCTGGTCGGCGTCAAGATGACGCTGATCGACGGCAAGTACCACGAGGTCGACTCGTCCGAGATGGCGTTCAAGATCGCCGGCTCGATGGCGCTGAAGGAGGCGGCCCGCAAGGCCGACCCCGCCATCCTCGAGCCGATGATGGCCGTCGAGGTCGTCACGCCCGAGGACAACATGGGTGACGTCATCGGCGACCTGAACTCGCGCCGTGGCATCATCCAGGCGATGGAGGAGCGCAGCGGCGCCCGCGTCGTCCGTGCCCTGGTGCCGCTGTCGGAGATGTTCGGCTACGTCGGCGACCTCCGGTCGAAGACCCAGGGCCGGGCCAGCTACAGCATGGTATTCGACTCCTACGCCGAGGTTCCCGCGAACGTCGCGAAGGAGATCATCGCTAAGGCCACCGGAGAGTGACCGCCGTGGTGACGCCGGCCCCGGCCGGCGTCACCACGGCCTAGCTCAACAGGCCTCAGCAACGCAAGAAGCGCCGGCGAACCCGGCGGGCAAAGGTCCTAAGCGCCAGTCGGCGCCGTCGGGCGAACGAACCAACAGTCCACAGGAGGACACCAGTGGCGAAGGCGAAGTTCGAGCGGACTAAGCCGCACGTCAACATCGGCACCATTGGTCACATCGACCACGGTAAGACGACGCTGACGGCGGCCATCACTAAGGTCCTGCACGACAAGTTCCCGGCACTCAACCCGTACACCCCGTTCGACGAGATCGACAAGGCGCCGGAGGAGAAGGCTCGTGGTATCACGATCTCCATCGCGCACGTCGAGTACCAGACGGAGAACCGGCACTACGCGCACGTCGACTGCCCGGGTCACGCTGACTACATCAAGAACATGATCACCGGTGCCGCCCAGATGGACGGCGCGATCCTGGTGGTCGCCGCGACCGACGGCCCGATGCCGCAGACCCGCGAGCACGTGCTGCTGGCCCGTCAGGTCGGCGTTCCCTACATCGTCGTGGCGCTCAACAAGAGCGACATGGTCGACGACGAGGAGCTGCTGGACCTGGTCGAGCTCGAGGTCCGCGAGCTGCTGTCGAGCCAGGAGTACCCGGGTGACGACCTGCCGGTCGTCCGGGTCTCCGCGCTCAAGGCGCTCGAGGGCGACGCCAAGTGGTCCGACGCGCTCATGGGCCTGATGGACGCGGTCGACACCGCGATCCCGCAGCCCGAGCGTGAGGTCGACAAGCCGTTCCTCATGCCGATCGAGGACGTGTTCACGATCACCGGTCGTGGCACCGTCGTCACCGGTCGTGCCGAGCGTGGCATCCTCAAGCCGAACGAGGAGGTCGAGATCGTCGGCATCCGCGAGAAGTCGATGAAGACCACCTGCACCGGCATCGAGATGTTCCGCAAGCTGCTCGACGAGGCCCGCGCGGGCGAGAACGTCGGTCTGCTGCTGCGTGGCATCAAGCGCGAGGACGTCGAGCGCGGCATGGTCGTGGTCAAGCCCGGCTCGACCACCCCGCACACGGAGTTCGAGGCGTCGGTCTACATCCTCTCCAAGGAGGAGGGCGGCCGCCACACCCCGTTCTTCCAGAACTACCGTCCGCAGTTCTACTTCCGGACCACCGACGTCACCGGTGTCGTCACGCTGCCCGAGGGCACCGAGATGGTCATGCCCGGCGACAACGTCGAGATGAACGTGAAGCTCATCCAGCCGATCGCCATGGAGGAGACCCTCCGCTTCGCGATCCGCGAGGGTGGCCGCACGGTCGGCGCCGGCCGAGTCACCAAGATCCTCAAGTGATCTTCGCGGGCGCCCCGCTCTCGGGCGGGGCGCCCGCACCTTTACGTGTACGCAGGTCGGGCCTGTTTTAGTGAGCCCCGGCACCCTGATTTCACAAGGCCGTAGTCGATACGGCATAATGAACAGGTTGCGTTGCGAGCGGTCGCTCTTTGGAGTGCGCCGTTTCGCGTGGCGTGGGGGGTCTCCGGACCTCTGGCGCACAGCTCCTGTGATCGGGCGTGATGCCCGCTGAGCCAAGGTTGACCTTTTCATAGGGACCCAGTCTGGTTCAGCGCGCGACACGCCCGACCGCGGGGGTCGGACAGGGGGCAGGCCCCACCGTCTGCCGCCGCAGGTAGCGGCTTGAGAGAAGGAAACAGAAGCCACCATGGCGGGACAGAAGATCCGCATCCGGCTCAAGGCCTACGACCACGAGGTGGTCGACTCCTCGGCGCGGAAGATCGTCGAGACGGTGACCCGTACGGGTGCTCAGGTCGCAGGGCCGGTGCCACTGCCCACGGAGATCAACCGTTTCTGCGTGATCCGTTCGCCGCACAAGTACAAGGACTCGCGCGAGCACTTCGAGATGCGCACGCACAAGCGTCTGATCGACATCATCGACCCGACCCCGAAGACGGTCGACTCGCTCATGCGACTCGATCTGCCGGCTGGTGTCGACATCGAGATCAAGCTGTAGGGACCGACACTGATGGACAGGCAAGTTAAGGGCATCCTGGGCGCCAAGCTCGGCATGACTCAGGTCTGGGACAACAACAAGGTCGTCCCCGTGACCGTGGTGCAGGCCGGCCCGTGCGTCGTCACCCAGGTTCGTACCACCGAGACGGACGGCTACGAGGCCGTTCAGCTGGCTTTCGGCGCGATCAACCCGCGCAAGGTGAGCCAGCCCAAGGCGGGCCACTTCGCCAAGGCGAACGTCGCGCCGCGCCGCCACATCGTCGAGCTGCGCACCACCGACGCCGGCTCGTACGAGCTCGGCCAGGAGGTCACCGTCGCCACGTTCGCCGCCGGTCAGGCGGTCGACGTGACCGGTAAGACCAAGGGCAAGGGCTTCGCCGGTGTCATGAAGCGCCACGGCTTCCACGGCCTCAAGGCCAGCCACGGTGTCGAGCGCAAGCACCGCTCGCCCGGCTCGATCGGCGCGTGCGCCACGCCGGGCCGCGTGTTCAAGGGCGTCCGGATGGCCGGTCGCATGGGTGGCGTGCGCTACACCGCGCAGGGCCTCACCGTGCACGCGATCGACGCCGAGAACAACCTGCTGCTGGTGAAGGGCGCCATCCCGGGCCCGAAGGGTGCGCTCGTGCTCGTGCGCAGCGCCGCGAAGACGAAGAAGGGTGGTGCCGCGAAGTGACCACGGTTGACGTGATCAACGCTGAGGGCGCCAAGACCGGTTCGGTCGAGCTGCCCGCCGACATCTTCGACGTGCAGGCCAACATCGCGCTCATGCACCAGGTCGTGGTGGCCCAGCTGGCCGCCGCGCGCCAGGGCACGCACAAGACGAAGCGCCGCGGTGAGGTCGCCGGTGGCGGCAAGAAGCCGTACAAGCAGAAGGGCACCGGTCGCGCCCGTCAGGGCTCGATCCGCGCGCCGCAGTTCGCCGGCGGTGGCGTCGTCCACGGCCCGCAGCCGCGTGACTACAGCCAGCGGACCCCGAAGAAGATGAAGGCCGCCGCGCTGCGCGGTGCCCTGTCGGACCGGGCCCGCAACGGCAAGCTGCACGTGGTCTCCGGCTTCGTGGCCGGCGAGACCCCGTCGACCAAGGCCGCCCTGGCCACGCTGAAGGCGACCGCGGGCGAGGCCCGCCGGGTGCTGGTCGTGCTGGGCGCCAACGACGAGATCAACTGGGTGAGCCTGCGCAACGTGCCGGAGGTGCACCTGCTGGAGGCGGGGCAGCTCAACACGTACGACGTGCTCGTCAGCGACGAGGTGGTCTTCACCGCCGAGGCGCTGGAGGAGTTCCTGGGCGTGCCCGCTGAGGAGGGTTCGAAGTGACGACGATTGCCGACCCGCGCGACATCATCGTCGCTCCGGTGGTCTCTGAGAAGAGCTACGGCGAGCTGAACCGCAACTGGTACACCTTCCTGGTGCACCCGGACGCGAACAAGACCCAGATCAAGATCGCTATTCAGCAGATCTTCAACGTCCGGGTGCTGACCGTGAACACGCTCAACCGCGAGGGCAAGCGCAAGCGCACCCGCACCGGCTGGGGTCAGCGCAAGGCGACGAAGCGCGCGATGGTGAAGCTCGCCGAGGGCGACCGCATCGACGCCTTCGGCGGACCGGTGAGCTGAGGGGTATAGAAGACAATGGGTATCCGTAAGTACAAGCCGACGACGCCGGGTCGCCGCGGCTCCAGCGTCGCCGACTTCGCCGAGGTCACCCGGTCGACGCCGGAGAAGTCGCTCGTCGTCCCGCTGCCGAAGAAGGGCGGCCGTAACGTTCACGGCCGCATCACCACGCGGCACCAGGGCGGCGGTCACAAGCGTCAGTACCGTCTGATCGACTTCAAGCGGGTGGACAAGGACGGCATCCCGGCCAAGGTCGCGCACATCGAGTACGACCCCAACCGCACCGCCCGTATCGCGCTGCTGCACTACGTGGACGGCGAGAAGCGCTACATCGTGGCGCCGAAGGACCTGAAGCAGGGCGACCCGATCGAGTCGGGTCCGGGTGCGGACATCAAGCCGGGCAACAACCTGCCGCTGCGCAACATCCCGGTCGGTACGACCGTGCACTGCGTGGAGCTGCGTCCGGGCGGCGGTGCCAAGCTGGCCCGCTCGGCCGGCGTCGGCATCCAGCTGCTGGGCCGCGAGGACGACTACGCCACGCTGCGTATGCCGTCGGGTGAGATCCGCAAGGTCGACGTGCGCTGCCGCGCGACCGTCGGCGAGATCGGCAACGCCGAGCAGTCGAACATCAACTGGGGTAAGGCCGGCCGCATGCGGTGGAAGGGCAAGCGCCCGACCGTCCGTGGTGTCGCGATGAACCCGGTCGACCACCCGCACGGTGGTGGTGAGGGTAAGACCTCTGGTGGTCGTCACCCGGTGAACCCGAAGGGCAAGCCCGAGGGTCGCACCCGCCGCAAGGGCCAGGCGAGCGACAAGCTGATCGTCCGCCGCCGCTACGCCACCCGCAAGCGCGGGTAATAGGGAGAGCTGACAGATGCCTCGCAGCCTGAAGAAGGGCCCCTTCATCGACGACCACCTGCTCAAGAAGGTGGAAGTGCAGAACGAGAAGGGCACCAAGAACGTCATCAAGACCTGGTCGCGGCGTTCGACGATCGTCCCGGAGATGCTGGGTCACACGATCGCCGTGCACGACGGGCGCAAGCACGTCCCGGTCTTCGTGTCGGAGGCGATGGTCGGGCACAAGCTCGGCGAGTTCGCCCTGACCCGCACGTTCAAGGGTCACGAGAAGGACGACCGGAAGAGTCGCCGTCGCTGACGGCGGACCGTTTAAAGGATTTAGGGGAAACACGATGCCTACGAATGACGCGCAGGCCGCGCCGGGCGCCCGTGCGGTCGCCCGCCACGTGCGCCTGTCCGCCAGCAAGGCGCGCCGTGTGGTCAACCTCGTCCGCGGTCTGCCCGCGAAGGAGGCACTGACGGTGCTGCAGTTCGCGCCGCAGGCGGCGAGCGAGCCGGTCTACAAGGTGCTGGCCAGCGCCATCGCCAACGCTGAGAACAACGAGCGGCTCGACCCGGACGCGCTGCTGGTCAGCGCCGCGTACGTGGACGAGGGCCCGACGCTGAAGCGGTTCCGGCCGCGGGCGCAGGGCCGGGCGTACCGGATCCGCAAGCGCACCTGCCACATCACCGTCGAGGTGGAGGCAGTCGCGCCGAAGGCGCCGGTCCGCAAGGCCACCGCCGCCGCGAAGGCCACTCCGGCCAAGGCCGCCAAGGCCGCCGAGAAGCCCGAGGTTGAGGCCGCCGAGCAGGAGGAGACCAAGTAATGGGTCAGAAAGTCCACCCGATTGGGTTCCGGCTCGGCATCTCGACCGACTGGAAGTCCCGCTGGTACGCGGACAAGCTCTACAAGGACTACATCGGCGAGGACGTCGCGATCCGCCGCATGATGGCCAAGGGCCTGGAGCGCGCCGGCATTTCCAAGGTCGAGATCGAGCGCACCCGGGACAAGGTCCGCATCGACATCCACACCGCCCGGCCGGGCATCGTCATCGGCCGGAAGGGTGCGGAGGCCGAGCGCCTGCGCGGCGAGCTCGAGAAGCTCACCAAGAAGCAGGTCCAGCTGAACATCCTCGAGGTCAAGAACCCCGAGTCGGACGCTCAGCTGGTCTCGCAGGGCATCGCCGAGCAGCTCTCGGGCCGCGTGGCGTTCCGCCGGGCGATGCGCAAGGCGATCCAGTCGGCCATGAAGAACCCCATGGTCAAGGGCATCCGGGTGCAGGTCTCCGGCCGTCTCGGCGGCGCTGAGATGAGCCGCACGGAGTTCTACCGTGAGGGTCGGGTGCCGCTGCACACGCTGCGCGCCAACATCGAGTACGGCTTCTTCGAGGCCCGTACCACCTTCGGCCGGATCGGCGTGAAGGTCTGGATCTACAAGGGTGACGCCGTGCCGGGTCGCGAGACCCCGGCCGAGGCCCCGGGCCGCCAGCGCCGTGAAGGCCGTGGCGGCGAGCGGTCCGAGCGGCCGCGCCGTGGCCGTTCGGGTGCCACCGGCACGACCGGTGCCGGCACCGAGGCCGGCCGTGCGGCCGCCGCGGAGCTCACCAAGGACAACGCCGACGCGGCTCCGGCCGCGGCGGTTGAGCAGGAGGGCTGAACAATGCTGATGCCGCGTAAGCCTCCGAATGGCTTCCGCAAGCCGCATCACCCCGACCGTTCCGGTCGGAGCAAGGGCGGCAACCGGGTGGTGTTCGGCGAGTTCGGCATTCAGGCGCTGGAGCCGGCGTACGTGACCAACCGGCAGATCGAGTCGGCGCGTATCGCCATGACCCGTCACATCCGTCGTGGTGGCAAGGTCTGGATCACGGTCTTCCCGGACCAGGCCCTGACCAAGAAGCCCGCCGAGACCCGGATGGGTTCGGGTAAGGGCTCGCCGGAGTGGTGGGTGGCGAACGTCAAGCCGGGCCGCATTCTCTTCGAGATGGCGTTCCCGAACGAGGAGACTGCTCGTGAGGCCATGCGCCGCGCGATCCACAAGCTCCCGATGAAGTGCCGAATCGTGAAGCGCGAAGTGGGTGAGGCGTGATGGCAGCCGGTACCAAGGCGGCCGAGCTGCGCGAGAGTTCCACCGAGGAACTGATCGCGAAGCTGCGGGAGGCCAAGGCGGAGCTGTTCAACCTCCGCGTGCAGGGTGCGACCGGCCAGCTGGACAACAACCGTCGGCTGGACGTGGTGCGCCGCGAGATCGCCCGGATCTACACGATCATGCGCGAACGTGAGCTCGGGCTCTCGGCCGCGCCGACTGAGGTGGCGTAGGGAACATGAGCGAGACCAACGAGAACGCAGTCGAGCGGAACCGGCGTAAGGTACGTGAGGGTCTGGTCGTCAGCGACAAGATGGACAAGACCGTCGTCGTGGCGGTCGAGGACCGGGTCAAGCACGCGCTGTACGGCAAGGTCCTGCGCCGTACCAGCAAGCTGAAGGCGCACGACGAGCAGAACGCGTGCGGCATCGGCGACCGGGTGCTGCTCATGGAGACCCGTCCGCTGTCCGCCACCAAGCGGTGGCGGGTCGTGGAGATCCTCGAGAAGGCCAAGTGACCCTGCCTCCGGCAGGTTCGCCGGCCGCCTAGCGGCCGAAGATCAGATAGCCGGTCGGGACGCCCACCAGGGCGTCCCGGGCGGTTCGAGTTCCGCCAGGCTCCGCCCGTCCCCCGGGCGGGCGGAGAACCGGCAGACATACAGGAGTTGACGTGATCCAGCAGGAGTCGCGACTGCGAGTCGCCGACAACACGGGTGCCCGGGAAATCCTGTGCATCCGCGTTCTCGGTGGTTCGGGTCGGCGCTACGCGAGCATCGGCGACGTCATCGTGGCCACCGTCAAGGACGCCATCCCCGGTGCCGGTGTGAAGAAGGGCGACGTCGTCAAGGCCGTCGTCGTTCGCACCGTCAAGGAGCGGCGCCGTCCGGACGGCTCGTACATCCGCTTCGACGAGAACGCCGCTGTCATCATCAAGGACGGTGGCGACCCGCGCGGTACCCGCATCTTCGGCCCGGTCGGCCGTGAGCTGCGGGACAAGCGCTTCATGAAGATCATCAGCCTTGCCCCGGAGGTGCTGTGACCATGAAGGTCAAGAAGGGCGACAAGGTCAAGGTCATCGCCGGCAAGGACAAGGGCAAGGAGGGTACGGTCATCGCGGCCTACCCCCGTACCGAGAAGGTCCTGGTCGAGGGCGTTAACCGGATCACCAAGCACGAGAAGATCCGCACCACCCAGCGGGGCGCCAAGACCGGCGGCATCGTCACCCAGGAGGCGCCGATTCACGTCTCCAACGTGATGGTGGTCGAGGACGGCCAGCCCGTGCGCGTGGGCTACAAGGTCGACGAGAACGGTGTGAAGGTTCGCATCTCCCGTCGCACCGGCAAGGAGCTGTGATGACGACGGCGACCGAGACCAAGACGCTGCCGCGTCTGAAGGAGCGCTACCGCAACGAGGTGGTCGGCCAGCTGCGCGAGCAGTTCGGCTACGCCAACCCGATGCAGGTGCCGGGCCTGGTGAAGATCGTGGTCAACATGGGCGTCGGTGAGGCGGCCCGTGACTCGAAGAAGATCGACGGTGCGGTCAAGGACCTCACCGCGATCACCGGCCAGAAGCCGCAGATCCGTAAGGCGACCAAGTCCATCGCGCAGTTCAAGCTGCGTGAGGGTATGCCGATCGGCGCGAAGGTCACCCTTCGCGGCGACCGCATGTGGGAGTTCCTGGACCGGCTCCTGTCGATCGCGCTGCCGCGTATCCGCGACTTCCGCGGTCTCGACGGCCGCAAGCTCGACGGGCACGGCAACTACACCTTCGGTCTGACCGAGCAGTCGGTTTTCCACGAGATCGACCAGGACCGGATCGACGCGGTGCGGGGCATGGACATCACGCTCGTGACCACCGCCACCACCGACGATGAGGGCCGGGCGCTGCTCAAGCTCCTGGGCTTCCCGTTCAAGGAGAACTGAGCACATGGCCAAGAAGGCGCTGATCATCAAGGCTGCGGCCAAGCCGAAGTTCGCGGTGCGCGCGTACACCCGGTGCCAGAAGTGCGGCCGGCCGAAGGCGGTCTACCGCAAGTTCGGTCTCTGCCGGGTCTGCGTCCGGGAGATGGCTCACCGCGGTGAGCTGCCCGGCGTGTCCAAGGCTTCCTGGTAAATCCAAGGCTTCCCCTTCGCCGTAGGCCCGGTGTGACACCGGGAACCGCGGCGAGAAAGGCTGATAAACAATGACGATGACCGACCCGATTGCAGACATGCTCACGCGTCTGCGCAACGCCAACCAGGCGTACCACGACCGGGTGACGATGCCCTACTCGAAGATCAAGGCCAACGTCGCCGAGGTCCTCAAGGCCGAGGGCTACATCGCCGCCTGGTCCGTCGAGGAGCCCGCCGAGGGTGCCGTCGGCAAGAGCCTGATCGTCGAGCTGAAGTTCGGCCCGAACCGGGAGCGGAGCCTGGCCGGCATCCGGCGCGTCTCCAAGCCCGGCCTCCGGGTATATGCCAAGTCGCCCGAGCTGCCCCGTGTTCTGGGCGGTCTGGGTGTGGCGATCATTTCGACGTCTCAGGGGCTGCTCACCGACCGGCAGGCCCGTAAGCGCGGGGTGGGCGGGGAAGTCCTCGCCTACGTCTGGTGAGGAAGGTCTGCAATGTCGCGAATCGGACGTAAGCCGATCCCGGTGCCTTCCGGCGTCGAGATCACCATCGATGGCCAGACCGTCAAGGTCAAGGGCCCCAAGGGCACGCTCGAGCACACGCTGAGCGAGCCGATCGTCGCGGAGCGCGGGGAGAACGGCGAGCTGCTGGTCACCCGCCCCAACGACGAGCGCCGCGCCAAGGAGCTGCACGGTCTCTCTCGTACCCTGGTCGCCAACATGATCGTCGGCGTCACCGACGGGTACAAGAAGAGCCTGGAGATCAACGGCACCGGTTACCGTGTCACCGCCAAGGGTTCCGACCTCGAGTTCGCGCTCGGGTTCTCGCACCCCGTCGTGGTGAACCCGCCGGCCGGCATCACCTTCGCGGTGGAGAAGCCGACGCTGTTCCACATCTCCGGCATCGACAAGCAGCTCGTCGGTGAGGTTGCCGCCAACATCCGGAAGATCCGCCCGCCGGAGCCCTACAAGGGCAAGGGCGTCAAGTACCAGGGCGAGGTCATCCGCCGTAAGGCCGGTAAGGCTGGAAAGGCAGGTAAGAAGTGACCGCCACGCTGCTCAAGCGCCGCAACGGCGTCGCCGCCAAGCGGGCCGTCGGCAAGGCGCGTCGGCACTTCCGGATCCGCCGCAACCTCAGCGGCACCGCCGAGCGCCCCCGCCTGGTCGTCAACCGCACCCTGCGCCACATCTGGGTCCAGATCGTGGACGACACCAAGGGTCACACCGTGGTGTCCGCCTCGAGCATGGACGCCTCGATCAAGGGCGCCGAGGGCGACAAGAGCGCCATCGCCGGCAAGGTGGGCGCCCTGCTCGCCGAGCGGGCGAAGGCCGCCGGCATCACCAAGGTCGTCTTCGACCGCGGTGGCAACCGCTACGCGGGCCGCATCGCGGCTCTGGCGGAGGCCGCTCGCGGTGCTGGACTCGAGTTCTAGGAAAGGTGGCTGGGATAATGCCAGGACCACAGCGCCGGGGCACGGGTTCCGGTAACACTGAGGGCGGCGAGGGCCGCGGTCGCGGCGAGCGTCGCGGTCGCGGCGAGGGCCGCGGCAACGCGCCGGTCGAGAAGACCCCGCACCTCGAGCGGGTCGTCACGATCAACCGCGTGGCCAAGGTCGTCAAGGGCGGTCGGCGCTTCAGCTTCACCGCGCTGGTCATCGTCGGTGACGGCGAGGGCAACGTCGGCGTCGGCTACGGCAAGGCCAAGGAGGTGCCCGCGGCGATCGCCAAGGGCGTCGAGGAGGCCAAGAAGCACTTCTTCCGGGTCCCCCGCATCAACAGCACCATCCCGCACCCCGTGCAGGGTGAGGCGGCGGCCGGTGTCGTGCTGCTGAAGCCGGCGTCCGCCGGTACCGGTGTCATCGCCGGCGGCCCGGTGCGTGCCGTGCTGGAGTGCGCGGGCATCCACGACGTGCTGTCGAAGAGCCTCGGCTCCTCGAACCCGATCAACATCGTGCACGCCACCGTGGCCGCGCTGAAGATGCTGGAGTCCCCGGAGGCCATCGCGGCCCGCCGTGGGCTGCCGGTCGAGGACGTCGCGCCGGCCGCGCTGCTGGCCGCGCGTGCGGGAGCGGGTGCGTAATGGCACGTTTGAAGGTGACCCAGCTGCGTTCTGAGATCGGGCGCAAGCGTAACCAGCGCGAGTCGCTGCGTTCGCTCGGGCTCAAGCGGATCAACGACGTGGTGGTCAAGGAGGACCGTCCCGAGATTCGGGGCATGATCTTCGCGGTCAGCCACCTCGTGAAGGTCGAGGAGGTTGAGTAATGACGATCAAGATCCACCACCTCCGCCCGGCGCCCGGTGCCAAGACCGCCAAGACCCGTCTGGGTCGTGGTGAGGGCTCCAAGGGCAAGACCGCCGGTCGCGGTACCAAGGGTACGAAGGCCCGCTACCAGGTGAAGCCGTCGTTCGAGGGTGGGCAGATGCCTATCCACATGCGGCTTCCGAAGATGAAGGGCTTCCGGAACAAGTTCAAGGTCGTGTTCCAGGTCGTGAACCTGGACCGGCTGGCCGAGCTGTTCCCCAACGGCGGCGAGATCGGCCCGCTGGAGCTGGCCGAGGCCGGTGCGGTCCGCAAGGGCCACCCGGTCAAGGTGCTCGGCACCGGCGAGCTCGGCGGCGTGAAGCTCTCGGTGAAGGCGCACGCGTTCAGCGCCTCCGCCAAGGAGAAGATCGCTGCCGCCGGCGGCTCCGTCACGGAGCTGTAAGGCGAATGCCGTAGCAGTGGCGCCCGACCTACCATTGGTCGGGCGCCACTCTCGGCTAAGGGCTCCTGAGCCCGGACGCAGGTCGTTCCTACTGGGCACGGCGGCTGTCAGGGCCTAGGCTGGCACAGATATGTGCGGCACAGACCTGACCATTGAGCGTCGGGACTGTTAGAGTCCGATCCCAGCTACGCGTAAACTGCGCGTGGCGCGGTGACGGCCGACCGTAAGCGGTCTCGGCCGCACCGAGATACATCACCGTCACGCCCCTTACCACAGCCACCGGCCCCCGGTGCCGCGCGCAGGAGGAAGAAGTTGCTCTCCGCTTTTGTCAGTGCGTTCAAGACGCCTGACCTGCGCAAGAAGATTCTGTTCACGCTCGGGATCATCGCCATCTACCGTCTCGGTGCCACGCTGCCCAGCCCCGGTGTCTCGTACGGGAACGTGCAGAAGTGCATCGCCGCGATGGAGACCGGCGCCGAGAGCGGGGTCTTCACGCTTCTCAACCTCTTCTCCGGTGGCGCGCTGCTGTCGCTGTCGGTCTTCGCGCTCGGCATCATGCCGTACATCACGGCGTCGATCATCCTGCAGCTGCTGACCGTGGTCATCCCGCGCCTGGAGCAGCTCCGCAAGGAGGGCCAGTCGGGCCAGGCGAAGATCACGCAGTACACCCGCTACCTGACCCTGGGCCTGGCGGTGCTGCAGTCCTCGGCGTTCGTCGCGCTGGCCCGCTCCGGCCAGCTGTTCAACGGCGCCTGCGACCAGTTCCCGATCGTGCCGGACACCAGCCTGCCGCAGTGGGTCACGCTGACCGCGCTGGTGGTCACCATGACCGCGGGCACCGGTGTCGTCATGTGGCTGGGCGAGCTCATCACCGACCGCGGCGTCGGCAACGGCATGTCCGTCCTGATCTTCACCTCGATCGCCGCCCGCCTCCCCGCCGAGGGCTGGACCCTCAAGGAGGCCAAGGGCTGGTGGGGCTTCGTCGGCGTGCTGGCGCTGGTCGTGGTCGTGATCGCGCTGGTGGTGTACATCGAGCAGGCGCAGCGCCGCATTCCGGTGCAGTACGCCAAGCGCATGGTCGGCCGGCGCATGTACGGCGGCACCTCGACGTACATCCCGCTGAAGGTCAACCAGGCGGGTGTCATCCCGGTCATCTTCGCCTCGTCGCTGCTGTACCTGCCCACGCTGGCGCTGCAGTTCATGGACGCCAACGATCCGAGCGCCGTCTACACGTGGATCAAGACGTACCTGACGGACCCCACCCACTGGAGCTACATCGCGCTCTACTTCGCGATGATCATCTTCTTCACGTACTTCTACGTCTCGATCACGTTCAACCCGACCGAGATCGCGGACAACATGAAGAAGTACGGCGGCTTCGTGCCGGGTATCCGTCCGGGCAAGCCCACGGCGGACTACCTGGAGTTCATCCTCAGCCGGATCACCCTGCCGGGCGCGCTCTACCTGGGCATCATCGCGATCCTGCCGAACATGTTCTTCATCTGGCTTGACTCGCAGAGCTACCAGAACTTCCCCTTCGGCGGCACGGCCGTGCTGATCATGGTGGGTGTGGGCCTGGAGACGGTCAAGCAGATCGAGAGCCAGCTCATGCAGCGCAGCTACGAAGGGTTCCTCCGATGAGCAGCCAGGCACAGCGGATCGGCGGCGCGTTCCTGCGCCGCCGGTTCGCCGGTCTTCGGGAGGTGCCGTGATGCGGCTGGTGCTGGTGGGTCCGCCGGGAGCGGGCAAGGGTACGCAGGCGGAGTTCATCGCCGCGCACCTCTCCGTGCCGAAGATCTCGACGGGTGACATCTTCCGCGCCAACGTCTCGCAGGGCACCCCGCTCGGCCTGGAGGCCAAGCGGTACATGGACGCCGGCGGCCTGGTGCCGGACGAGGTGACCATCAACATGGTGCGCGGCCGGCTGGCCGAGCAGGACGCCGTGGACGGCTTCCTGCTCGACGGCTTCCCGCGCACCGTGCCGCAGGCCGTCGCGCTGGACAAGATGCTGGCCGACACGGGCGCCACGCTGGACCTGGTGCTGGAGCTGATCGTCGACAACGACGAGGTCATCCGGCGCCTGTCCGGCCGCCGCACCTGCCACGGCTGCAAGAAGATCTGGCACGTCGAGTTCGACCCGACCAGCAACGAGGGCGTCTGCGACCGCTGCGGGGGCGAGCTCTACCAGCGGGACGACGACAAGGCCGAGACCATCACGGAGCGGCTCAAGGTCTACGGCCGCGACACCGCGCCGCTGGTCGACCACTACGGCGCCCAGGGCAAGCTGGTCGGCATCGACGCCACCGGGCCGGTGGAGGACGTCACCGAGCGGGCCATCAACGAGCTGCGCTCGTTCAGCGCGTAACATTGCCTGGCGCGCGGCGGTGGGGCCGGCGCCTGCGGGACTGCGGCTACGCCTCGTCGCGCTGAGCGGGACGACCGAGCATCGCACGGGACCCCGCCGGGTGTGCGCACCCGGCGGGGACCGGCGTTCGGGGAAGGCGACGGCCGAGCACATGGACATCGAGATCAAGACCCCGGAGCAGCTGCGGTTGATGCGCGCGGCCGGCCTGGTGGTGGCGGCGGCCCTGGCCGCGACCCGCGAGGCGGTCAAGCCCGGGGTGAGCACCGCCGAGCTCGACGCGATCGCCGAGGACGTGATCCGGTCACACGGCGCGATCCCGTCCTTCAAGGGCTATCACGGCTTCCCGGCGACGATCTGCTCGTCGGTCAACGAGCAGATCGTGCACACCATCCCCAACCCGAAGCACGTGCTGGCCGAGGGCGACCTCATCTCCATCGACTGCGGCGCGATCCTGAACGGCTGGCACGGCGACGCCGCGATCACCGTGGGCGTCGGCGAGACCCGGCCCGAGCTGCTGCGCATGGCCGAGGTCGCGGAGGACGCCATGTGGGCCGGCATCGCGGCCGCGGCCCGGGGCGTGCGCGTCGGCACGGGGCGGCTCACCGACATCTCGTACGCGGTGGAGTCAGCGGTGCGCAAGGCGCCGCGCAAGTACGGCATCGTCAAGGGCTACGGCGGCCACGGCATCGGCACCGCCATGCACCAGGACCCGCACATCCACAACCACGGCCGCCCCGGGCGCGGGCCGCAGCTGATCCCCGGCATGGCGCTGGCCATCGAGCCGATGATCACGATGGGCTCGGCGCGCACCGCCGAACTGTCCGACGGCTGGACGGTGGTCACCACCGACGGCTCGTACGCCGCGCACGTGGAGCACTCGATCGGCCTGTTCGAAGACGGCGTCTGGGTGCTGACGGCCCCCGACGGCGGCGCGGCGCGTCTCGGCGACCTGCTGACCTCCGCCGCCTCCTGACCTGTGACTCCCGGCCGGTCCGTCCGGTCGCGTGGCCGGGTCGGCGCGGTCAGCGGGGCAAGATCGCCGTTTCGTGTCCAAAGCTCAGGCCACACCGCACTTCTCGACACGAAATCGCGATCTTCGGCTCGGCGGCACCGCGGAGCCGCAATCTTCCGGCAGCCGGGCAGGGGAGTGTGGAATGCGACACTCCCGCACGTGGGTGCCGGGGGTGGTTTGGTGTCGATGCCCACGTGGGCGTAGACTGACCAATCGGCGCACCGCGTCCACTCCGCCATGCTCCCCGCGCTTCGGGGGTCGGCGGAACCGCGGCTGGCGCGATCCGTGCCACGGATCGTGATGGACTGGTGGGCCGACCATTCACCCTAAGTCAGGTAGCGGAGGACATGCCGAAGAAGGACGGGGCCATCGAGATCGAGGGCCGGGTCATCGAGCCACTCCCGAACGCAATGTTCCGGGTCGAGCTCGCGAACGGTCACAAGGTCTTGGCCCACATCAGCGGCAAGATGCGTCAGCACTACATTCGCATCCTGCCCGAGGACCGGGTCGTCGTCGAACTCTCGCCGTACGACCTCACCCGCGGGCGGATCGTCTACCGCTACAAGTAACCACTGACTCACCGGGTGAGTCCGTGTCCGTCTTTCCCCGGCCCGACGCTGTGCGGACGGGGAACAGCAGCAAAGGCGAGCCGTGAAGGTCAAGCCGAGTGTCAAGAAGATCTGCAACAAGTGCCGCGTCATCCGCCGGCACGGCCGGGTCATGATCATTTGTGACGACCCGCGCCACAAGCAGCGTCAGGGCTGAGCTCAGCCTCCTGACTGCTGCCTGAGGCAGTTGCAGCACCACCAGCAATAGCTCGTTCCAGCCGCGGGAACGCTCCGACATGTCGGACAGCTCTGCGGATCAACCCCCGGTCGGAGGCCGGGGCCCCACCCGGGCAGGTGGGGGATGGATCGGGCGCAGACCTCCGCCAAGCTACGAGGAGCAGCCCGCACATGGCACGTCTCGTCGGCGTGGATCTTCCCCGCGAGAAGCGGCTGGAGATCGCGCTTACCTACATCTACGGCATCGGCCGCACCCGGTCGGTTGAGCTGTGCACCGCGACGGGTCTCGACCCGAACAAGCGGGCCAAGGACCTCACCGACGAAGAGGTCGTCCAGCTTCGTGACTACATCGAAGCGAACTTCAAGGTTGAAGGCGACCTGCGCCGCGAGGTCGCCGCTGACATCCGCCGCAAGGTGGAGATCGGTTGCTACGAGGGCATCCGGCACCGCAAGGGCCTGCCCGTCCGTGGGCAGCGCACCCGCACGAACGCTCGTACCCGCAAGGGCCCGAAGCGGACCGTGGCCGGCAAGAAGAAGCCCGGCAAGAAGTAAAGCGCTGTAGCAACCGCATCGAGAAGGAGCGCACAAGAATATGCCACCCAAGGCACGCGCCGGGGCCGCCGTCAAGAAGGTCCGGCGTAAGGAACGCAAGAACGTCTCCCACGGGCAGGCGCACATCAAGAGCACGTTCAACAACACCATCGTGTCCATCACGGACCCGACCGGTGCTGTGATCTCGTGGGCCTCCGCCGGCCAGGTCGGCTTCAAGGGCTCGCGCAAGTCGACCCCGTTCGCCGCGCAGCTGGCCGCCGAGGCCGCCGCTCGCCGGGCGATGGAGCACGGCATGCGCAAGGTCGACGTGTTCGTCAAGGGTCCGGGCTCTGGCCGTGAGACCGCCATCCGTTCGCTGACCGCCGCCGGTCTCGAGGTCGGGCAGATCTCCGACGTCACGCCGCAGCCGCACAACGGATGCCGTCCGCCCAAGCGTCGCCGGGTCTAAGGGGAGATAGAGAAACATGGCTCGTTACACCGGCGCCGACTGCCGCCGTTGCCGTCGCGAGAAGGTCAAGCTGTTCCTCAAGGGCAGCAAGTGCGATGGGCCGAAGTGCCCGTTCGAGTCGCGCCCCTTCCCGCCCGGCCAGCACGGCCGCGGTCGCACCAAGGAGTCCGAGTACCTGCTGCAGCTTCGTGAGAAGCAGAAGGCCCGCCGCATCTACGGCGTGCTGGAGAAGCAGTTCCGCGGCTACTACGAAGAGGCCAACCGCAAGTCCGGCAAGACGGGTGAGGTTCTGCTGCAGATCCTCGAGTCGCGCCTGGACAACGTCGTCTACCGGGCCGGCCTGGCCAAGTCCCGTGACCACGCCCGTCAGGTCGTGAAGCACGGTCACTTCCTGGTGAACGGCAAGAAGGTCGACATCCCGTCGTACCGCGTCACCGAGCACGACATCGTCGAGGTGCGGGACAAGTCCCGCCAGCTGACCCCGTTCGTGGTCGCGCAGGCCGAGGCCGGCTCCCGCTCGGTTCCGGCGTGGCTGGAGGTCATCCCCAGCCAGTTCAAGGTTCTCGTTCACTCGCTTCCGGCCCGCCAGGTGATCGACACCCAGGTCCAGGAGCAGCTGATCGTCGAGCTCTACTCCAAGTAGTAGTGCTCTGGCCGGTACGGCGTCATGCCGTACCGGCCGCCATTACGCGTGGCGTCAAATAGTGGGCGCCCAACGTATAGGAGTTCACCTGTGCTTATCTCTCAGCGGCCGACTCTGACCGAAGAGTCGATCAACGAGACCCGCTCCCGGTTCACCATCGAGCCGCTCGAGCCCGGGTTCGGCTACACCCTCGGCAACTCGCTGCGTCGTACGCTGCTCAGCTCGATCCCGGGCGCGGCCGTCACGAGCATCAAGATCGACGGTGTGCTGCACGAGTTCACCACGATCCCCGGTGTCAAGGAGGACGTGGTCGAGCTGGTCATGAACGTCAAGGACCTGTGCGTCTCGTCGGAGCACGACGAGCCGGTCAGCATGTACCTGCGCAAGCAGGGCCCTGGCGACGTGACCGCCGGTGACATCCAGCCCCCGGCCGGTGTCTCGGTGCACAACCCGGACCTGAAGCTCGCGACCCTGAACGGCAAGGGCCGGCTCGACATGGAGCTGACCGTCGAGCGGGGCCGGGGCTACGTCACCGCGGCGCAGAACAAGAACGCCGGCGCCGAGATCGGCCGGATCCCGGTCGACTCGATCTACTCGCCGGTGCTCAAGGTGACGTACCGCGTCGAGGCGACCCGTGTCGAGCAGCGCACCGACTTCGACCGTCTGATCATCGACGTCGAGTCCAAGTCGTCGATCTCGCCGCGGACCGCGCTGGCGTCGGCCGGTTCCACCCTGGTGGAGCTGTTCGGCCTGTGCCGGGAGCTGGACGAGACCGCCGAGGGCATCGACATCGGCCCGTCGCCGCAGGACGCGCAGCTCGCTGCCGACCTGGCGCTGCCGATCGAGGAGCTGGACCTCACCGTCCGCTCGTACAACTGCCTCAAGCGCGAGGGCATCAACTCCGTCGGTGAGCTCATCGGGCGCACCGAGGCGGACCTGCTCGACATAAGGAATTTCGGGCAGAAGTCCATCGACGAGGTGAAGATGAAGCTCGCCGGGATGGGTCTGGGGCTGAAGGACTCGGCTCCGAACTTCGACCCGGCGCATGTCGTGGACTCCTACGGCGACGCCGACTACGACACTGACGATTACCGCGAGACCGAGCAGCTGTAACCGAACCTGCCTCGGCAGCTCGGTAAGACAACTAGGAGCACCAATGCCCACGCCCACCAAGGGTCCCCGCCTCGGGGGCAGCCCCGCGCACGAGCAGCTGATCCTGGCCAACCTGGCCACGTCGCTGTTCAAGCACGGTCGCATCACCACCACCGAGACCAAGGCCAAGCGGCTGCGCCCGCTGGCCGAGCGGCTCATCACCAAGGCCAAGCGGGACGACCTGCAGGCCCGCCGTGAGGTGCGCAAGACGATCAGCGAGAAGGACACCTTCGTGGCCCTCTTCGAGCAGATCGCCCCGCGCTTCGCGAACCGCAACGGTGGTTACACCCGCATCGTGAAGACCGGACCGCGCAAGGGTGACGCCGCTCCGATGGCGATCATCGAGCTGGTCGAGGAGCTCGAGGTGGCGGCGCCCGCGGCGCCGGCGAAGGCTGCCAAGGCCCAGGCCAAGAAGGCCGCCCAGGAGGACAAGGTCGCCGTCCTGTCGGGCGAGACCGAGGCTGACGAGGCCGCGGACAAGGCCTGACGGCCGTCCGCTCAGCAGTGACCGAAGCTCCGCCCGCGCTGTCCGACAGCGCGGGCGGAGCTTCGAGCTTTAGGAGGGAAGAGCAGATGGTCCGGGTACGCCTAGACGTCGGCTACGACGGCACCGACTTCTCCGGCTGGGCCGCCCAGCCGGGCCGCCGCACCGTGGCCGGTGTGCTGCTGGCCGAGCTGGAGCGGGTGTGCGGGCCCGGCAACCCGACCG